>NZ_JBGFCF010000008.1:0-189356 GCF_041205445.1 Falsihalocynthiibacter sp. CO-5D18
GATAGGCCGAAGACTGTCCTGAGCGCCACCATGATCCATCAGGGTAGCGGAATAACGATATCGTGCCAAAATGGACACGAACGTCAAAAACTCTTAAGGGCACCAAGATCAGCCGGGTTTCTACACAGCCTCCGGACAAAACGCCACTTCCAGCCGAGTCCTAAAATGTTAGCTTTTGCACGTTTTAGAAGCTGATTTGAACAAAACTCGCGAACGTGCCCCCTAAAAAATTGGAACGCAGTCCGGTCGCTTATGGTACGTTACCTACACGCGGGAACCTGTCGACATCTTGGACAAGAGGGATTGAAATGGACAAATTTCGCTTAACACATGCGGCAGCGCAAAAATATGACAGTCATAGTGTGCCTGCGATGTTTGCGCCATTGGCGCGGGCTACGTTGGATAAAATGTCTTTACCAGAAGGTGCGCATATTATTGATATCGCATGCGGTACGGGGGCTCTCACACGCGAAATTGCCAAACGTCTTCTTGGGGATGGCCGCATTGTTGGCGCAGACTTGAATGAAACAATGATTGACTTGGCGAGACTACGCCATCCGTCGGATGCCCATGATGCGGCATATGTTGCTTCTGATGTTTGCGAACTTCCGTTCGAGGATGGAAGCTTTGATTTGGCCTTCTGTCAACAGGGCTTACAGTTTTTCCCAAACAAGCCAGCAGCGCTGGCGGAAATTCGGCGCGTGCTCAAAGCGGGTGGAAAACTCAAACTAACCTGCTGGAGTGCGGTTTCACCGTTTAACGGAGCGCTGTCCGAAGCTTTAGCCGATCATGTTGGCGAAGCTGCATCTAACAAAGCAAAAGCGCCATTTTCTTTCCGCGATGCGGATGTAATCACGGAACTTTTTGAAGAAGTCGGTTTCGTCATTGAGGCCCATCAAAAAATTGTACTTGAACGGCGGTTCGAAAATCTTTTCGAACAGATTATGGCGTTGCCTGTGGAAAAGGACTTAAGCGATTCAGGTGAAGCCGTTACGCGCGCAGTTGTCGAAGATGTTGCCGTTAGGCTTGAAAAATATGCTGTCAACAATGTCTTCATTGTGCCGCAGGAAGCCCATCTTTTCGAAGTGCGCGTGTAAATTACCTTCATGTCATGCCGAAGAATGGCATCTGTTAATCCGGACATTCGACATGACTCGGAAATTTGCAATTTGGACTCCATGCAAGCTCAGCGAACAGCAGCAGTATGGCTTCGCCAGCAGAATGTCGGTTAAGGTGAATGTCTATTGATAATCATTCAGGGTATCCTCAACCAGTACATTCACAAACCTAAATAGTGAACTAGATCGGGTTTTCCAGATTTTGCGACGGAGCAATTGTTGTCAACCTCTCGGCCAAATTTGCAGAGAAGGCGGATTTGCGATGAGAAACCCCGATCCTCCGAGACCCAGCATCCGCATCAATCAGCGGACGCACTATGATGTTTTCGCGGCTATCTCCGTGTGACTGCGGCACAAAGGCGATGCCTAGGCCAGCGGCCACCAGATCAAGCAGCTGCGGATCGTTCATCGCTTGCGCTGCAGCGGAAGTCTGAATCGTAGCCAGATCCATGCGATCGGCATTCGGACAATATGGCCGGTGGATCAGAGGCTCGCCTTGAAGATCAGCGAGACGGATGCCGGACATCCCGGCGAAGGGATGGAAACGCGCAACGGCAATGCGAAACGCCTCGTCCGCGGTAGGAATAAATTCGTGTGTGCTCGGGACGCATTTATCCGACACATACGCGAGATCGCAGTCGTCCGGGTCCTCAGTGAAACGAAAGGTCAGGTTCGCTATGCTCCGGCGCAAACTGTGCAAGCCCGGTGCAAGCCCGTGAATCAGCATGTCAGGAGCACAGTGGATTCGAACGATCTTCTGGGGTTGGTCCCGCAGACGGCTCTCCAGCGTCGAGAGGTGGCTCACGCTATCCACAGTGTCGTAATAAAGCTTGCGGGCAAGTGCCGTTGGCACCAACCCTGATTTCGAACGCTGGAACAGAGGCATCCCCAATCGGTCTTCCAGCTTCAGGATCGCCGCAGACACTGTAGGCTGACTGACACCATTGAGGCGTGCGGCCTTGCTGAACGTCCCTGTTTCAAATGCGCTCGAAAAATAACGCAGTGTGTTTAATTCTACCATAGGCATTAGCTATACAACAACCAAACAGAATAGCAATTACCTTCTATTAGAGGTCGCCGTATATACGCCTCATGACAGCAAATAGGAGCGTTTGAATATGCATATGACCCCCGTAAAACCCGAGACGACCGCCATCGGCAAAGTACTCACCAAGTTCGTTGCTGGTGATCCATCGATGTTCGAACTGATTTCAGACGTCATTGATTTCCGTATCGATCATTTTCGCGACGAAACGGATACCAGTTGGCAACAAGCGACTTCCCGCGAAGGCATGATGGCCATGATCGAGCGGCTAGGTCGGGAGGTTTTCCCAAAAGGCACCGAGGCGCTAAGTGTAGAAACTTTTGTGTTGGGAGATGGCTGGCACTTGACCCATTTCAATCAGCGCTTCTTCTACGGCGTGCGGCAACGCGACGTCACCAGCCTCACTTATATCATTTCACATGAGACCGACGGCGTTATGGATTTCTTCCGTGAAACGGTAACCACAATCTTAGACGCCTAGCATGTAGCGCTTTTACGGCCTTGAACATCCGTAGGAAGTATCAAAAACAATAGCGGACATCGGTGTAACAAGCGCCGATGTCCGCTTTGGGGACGCTGAACTGCGGTGTGGCGGCCCTTTGCGAAAGGCAGGTTTGGGCCGGTAGGACCCCAGGCAGAAATGGGCGGAAAGCATATGTAATTGGGCAGCCTTTCGCTTTTAGGCCAAGCTCCCACTAAGATCACAGAATAGCTGTGAACAAGGGAGATAGGTGATCGAATATTATGTTGGATTAGATGTGTCGTTGCGATCCTGTGCGCTTTGCATTGTGGACAGTAAAGGAACGGTGCTGTTCGAACGTGAACTGCCTTGTGAGGTCAGTGATATCGCCGAATGCCTTGAGGCATTCCCACATCCGATTGAACGTGTTGGCTTTGAGGCTGGATCAATGAGCCAGCATCTTTTCTTTGGCCTGCGCGATGAAGGTTTTGATGTTGTCTACATGGAGGCCCGCCAAGTGTGCGCTGCTCTGTCAGCGATGAGAAATAAGACCGACAAAACAGATGCTCGAGGCATCGCGCAAATATTGCGCACTGGCTGGTTTAGTCCTGTCCATATGAAAAGCCGTGAGGCCCATGGGCTTCGCGCGTTGTTAAGTACACGCAAAGCCTTGCCGAAGAAGACCATGGATTTAGCCAATGAGGTTCGTGGGCTTTTGAAGGTATTTGGCGTCCGCCTTCCTCAAACAGTTAAGCATGGTAGCTTCGACAGCGTTGTACGGCCGATGATCGAGATCGATGACGTTCTGGCACATGCTCTCGTGCCCTTGCTCGATGCCAGGGTCGCTCTGTATCAACATTATTTAGAACTGGATCGGCGCGTTAAGAGGGCCACCAGTCAAGATGATGTCTGCATAAAATTGATGACTATTCCTGGCGTCGGTCCAATCGCTGCGTTGAGCTTTAAATCGGCGGTCGATAAACCAACCCGTTTTAAAAGATTCCGCACCGTTGGCGCACACTTTGGACTTACACCGCGAAGATATCAGTCAGGGGAGCATGACAATCCAGGGCGGATATCCAAGGCTGGTGATCGAGATGTTCGGGCTGTTCTATATGCAGCGGCGAATGCGCTACTTATGCGAACGATGGCAAACTCCCAGATTAAATCTTGGGGTATGCGATTGATGCGCACCAAAGGGCGTCGCCGCGCCGTCGTAGCTGTCGCACGTAAGTTGGCCGTCCTAATGCACCGCATGTGGATCGATGGCACAGAATTTCGTCAGGACCAAGTGGGAGGCATGGCATGATCTAGAACGCCAACCCACAATCCTAACGGGGTCGTCCCTCACCGGACGAGGTTCGTGCCTTCTCAGGCATGTAAACATGCCCTGTCAGGTAATAGAAGAAGCCGAAAATGTCTGCTGCGCATCTTGAAGCGCGCCGGAAAACGGGGCTCTCCACTGCCGATCCGACATATGCTTGCAGCGATGCCATTCGAACATCAAAAAAGACTGCGAAGCGAAGCGTGACCCGGATGAGTGACAAAGACTCAAAACAACAAGGAAAAAGAGCTTGACCTAATTACCCAATTAGAGAAGCGGTCATTCGCTGCCCCAAGCGGTCGCTCGTTGAGGCCGCCTCTTTCTATGCGCTTGATCGGCGTGTTTGCGGAGAATATTCAGTAGAGGGAAATCTAATGGGATATTTGACACGTGCTTATCAAAACTCAGATTTGCTGCGGATATGATGTCGGTGGGCTTCTTTGCGCCGGCCTTTTACACTCACGGCACCACTCCGGCAGAAGCGTTCAATGGAGGTTGGAAGTCACCAGCCTCTGAGTAAGTGACCAACTGACCATGTGGAACGACGCTCCGCCACTTCGCATTAATAACATTCAGCCAAAGGTTATTCACAATGAAAATCCTCCTGACATCCGCCGTACTAGCTGCAATTTCCAGCGCCGCAGCCGCAGAAATTCCAGATATCGACAGCTCGAAATGGGCAACCAATCCAAGGGATTACGGCATGAGCCCCGCCGAATACATCAACGCGGAAAGCAACTCGTTCTTTGCGGACTTCCTTGGCCGCGCGAGCATGAACGAGTTTTTCAACTTTCAGGGCCTAACCAAGGCCGCCGACCATTGGGTCGTGTCGCCGAACCTCGATACGGTCTATTCAATCGCCGTGGTGAACGCTAAAGATGGCTTTACGCTGGAATTGCCGGAGGTGGGGGACCGTTTCATTGCGACCCAGATCATCACCGAAGATCACATGACGCCATTCTACGTCTATGGCGGTGGCACACAGACCTATAAAGCCTGTGACTTTGCCACAGATTTTGTGGCTGTTGGTGTCCGGATGGGAACCGACGGCACAGCGGAAGACGTTGCAAAGATAACGAAAGAGTATCAGCCGAAATACAAGATCACCGGCGCGGCGACAGGCGGTAAGCTGCCCGATGTTGACAAGAAAACGCTCACGACAGTGCGCAATGCCCTGTTGGTTCAGTATTCCAAACTCCCGAACTCATTCGGTGCAATGGTGAAACGTGTGGAGGACGTCAAGGATTGGCAATTCTTCACCTATGTCACGGCTGGTGCATGGGGCCTTTCGGCCAACGAGAACGCCATGTACGCCAGTGGTGGTCCCAAGGACGCCAAGGGCGGTACGTGCTACACGGCGACTTTTCCCAAAGTTGAAGTCAAAGCCTTTTATTCGATCACGATGTATGGACCCGAAAAATATCTGATGACCAATACAGATAACATCGTGAGTTCCAGCCGCGGTGTCACCACCAACGATGATGGTTCTTTCAAGGTAGCCTTTGGCGCCGAAGATTGCCGGAAGTTGGCCCCCAATTACGTCGCAACCCCTGACGATGGCTGGAGTTTTCTACTTCGCGCCTACCGCCCTGACGTCGAAGCGTTCAAGGCCTACGAGATGCCGAGTATCGTGCCCGCCAACTAGGGCCTGCCGGAATTGGTAGAGGGGCAATGGAAACGATATTAAACTGATCAGCTTTCATAGAACGCTTAGCAGACATTTGTACAACGCGCAGCATCAGTCAAAGTGGGCTCGGAGGGTCCATTCGCTGCGATGAACACCAACGTCAACTACGCAGAACGAAGCTACCTTTGGGCTACATGCGGCTTGCCTTAATGAGCATTATAAATATGAGGGCATCTCATGCCCGCTCAGGAGAATTGCAATAACAACAGGTCATATGTTTATGGCGGTGAGTCTCGATGGGTTTGTTGCACGCGCGCCCCGGCAACTCATGGTGTCCCTGTCAGAGCAAGGCTGGAAACGTGCCTATATCGACGGTGGTACAATCATCCAAAGCCTCATGCGCGAAGGATTGATCGCCGATATGACCCTGACTGTTGTTCCGATCCTTATCGGTGAAGGCAAACGGATGTTCGGCGCTTTGGATTCCGATATTGACCTGCACCTTTTAGAGCCGACGTCATTTCCATCGGGCTTGGTTACCTCAAGATACGAGATAGCTTAGGGTTCAAACGGAGCCATCGCTACAGCTCGGACCAATGTTGGTCGTCCTGCCAGTGGACAATTCACCCAGATGTTTCGGGTGACTGTGGAGAGCAATAGTAAACATTGCCCTCCTCACGACTGTTACGAGGTCGGCATCGCCATCTTGAAAGTTTCATCACCGGAGGCATCAAAAGCGCCTTCGCCGACCACTTCAAAACCATAATGTTTGTAAAACAGCAGCCCTATTTTGTTGTCCTTGAACACTTCCACTGTAAGCGGTCCCTTCAAAGACACCACATGATCGACCATTTGGCGGCCCATGCCCTTGCCTTGTTGAGATGGGTCAAGAAACAGTCCGCCGATTTCTTTGTCGATCATAGCAATAAAACCAACGGGCGCTCCGCCGTTTTCCAATACCCAAGTTTCGGCATTTGGCAGATAAATATTACGCATGTCTTCACGCACTTGCCCCCTGACGTCAGCCGATAAAAACGGATGGGCGAGTGGTTCCGCATGATCCCAGATGGTGATCAGGGCCTCGGTGTCTTCGGTTTTGTATTTACGGATCATTGTCTTCCTTTCTGGTTTTTGCTGAATCGAGTTGATCATTTTGTGACGCAATTTGTCGGCGCTTTTACGTTCGGCCATTGCGGGAGAGTTAAAACGCCCTTCCGCAGCCAATTTGTTCCATCGCGCAAGTCTAGCAGAATCAATCTCTCCGCGCCCCAAAGCACGTTGAATGGCCGCCGTATCAGCAACACCAACCATAAAGAGGGCATTGAGCAATGTGGATTTCCCGACACCAGACGAGCCAAGAAACGCAACCGTTTGCCCCAACTTGCACCATGGAGCAAGCTTGGCAATTGGCGCCGCGCTCAAAACATCAAGCGCTTAGACCAGCACGCGGTTTGAAATTGCGCTTGCCTCGGCCACGTAGGGGGTTGGATCATCACAAAGATCAGTTTTCTTTAGCAATATCAAGGGACTAACCTCTGCGTCAAACGCCAAGCAACATGGCGCTCAAGCCGCGCGATGTCAAAAATCCCTGTTGTAGGACGACACAATGAAAACCATATCCACATTGGCAGCAATCAATTGCAGTTTACGATCTGATCCGACCGCACGACGTTCAAACACGCTGCTGCGGTCCAAGACCTTGCTATCCGATGGGTGATGCTGATCATAAAGCAACCAATCACCTACCGTTGCCTCAGGTCCGGGTGGGATAACAGTATCAAGGCCCTCACCCAATATATAGAGGCCGGTTCTGTGGACTTCTACCACCCGAACGGGCGGCATATCGGTCATGTCGTCAATGCCGGTTTGCTGGCTAAAGAAAGATTTCCAGCCAAGTTTTTCCGTTGGCGAAGGCTCGCGTTTTGGAAGTTTATCGGCACCCGAAGGTGACAGAAGTTGGGTATAGTCCCGTGTCATTGTTTTAACCTTCATGCTCTGGGCACGGGCAAAGCTCGCGCCACAATGTGTAGATTAACTAATTTGCAAAATACAATTCGCCTGCGACAATTAAGCGGGGCGTTAGCTTGATTTGAATTTGCACCGGGAGGGCGCTTTGCCTCCCCACATTATTGGAACATAAAATCTCCATGAACACGTTAGACAAAGTTACCCTCCTGGGTAATCTTCGCAAGCTATTCATCCATGCAGAAAGTTAATCGCGGACAGTCGTGCGCTGCGCAGCATCGGTCAATTTGAGCTCGAAACGGACCTCGGATGCGGCGCCGCATTTTGTGATACGATGCCGTGTCAACTTCGGGTTGTCGGCGTGGGTGGGAAGTGACCACCTACGGCACCCATTCAATGCGGCGCAGGAAGGTCACCCAAATTTACCAGAAAACGGGCAATTTGCGCGCCGTTCAACTCCTGTTGGGGCATACAAAGATGGACAGTACCGTCAGATATTTGGGTAACGAACTTGATGATACTCTGGCGATCGCCGAAGCCATTGAAATTTAAACGTTTGGGCCGTTCGACGCGGACGGCCCAAAGCCGCCGTTAGCGAGAATTCCAAATGTTGCGGCGCAGTCCGTCATTGCAGGCATTGACGCTTTGCCGCAACGCTATTTTGGCATTAGGTATGCTTTGCGGAGTTGCCTCAATTTATCGACCCGACACACTCAGCGCGCTTCTCAGCGGGGGTTTTTAGCAGACGGAATTTGACTGGAGAGCGCAAAGTTTTTATCCCAAAAAGCTTGCTTATTGACTTGGCTTCGCTTCAACCTGAAACAGATGCCCGTTTTTTAAAAGCGAGGACAATTAATGTATTCAGAACCAGACCCCTTCATTCACCACCCTGAATTACGCGATAAGGTTGGTGATCCGCTGAAATCTTTCTTTCGGAATTTCAAACCGGAAGAAGTTTTTACGAAGTATCCAGAACTTATTTGGGTCCTCGACAAGCTCTACACCGACGAATATCGCACAGCTTCACGCAACGCAGTTCTTGATTTACACGGCGATTCTGATCTCTGGGTTTTCGCGTATGGGTCGCTCATGTGGGATCCTGCGTTTATATTCGATGAGGTGCGTCGCGCGCGGGTTACAGAATATGCGCGTCGCTTTGTGCTTAAGGATGTCTGGGGCGCACGCGGAACCGTGGAAACGCCGGGCCTGTTTGCCGCCCTCGACACAGGAGATGGGTGTGAAGGCCTCGTTTACCACATTGCCCGGGAAAAGGTTGACGCCGAAATAGAAATCCTATGGCGGCGGGAAATGGTCGGACCGGGATATTTGCCAAAGTTTGTGACGGCAATGGTTGACGGCAAACCCATCCGTGTACTCGCCTTCATCGCGGACCATAGCGCCGAGAATATCCAGCCAAACCTTTGCCGCTCTGAGCAGATAGAATTTATCAGTACTGGGACGGGGATTTTGGGCACAAGCCTTGAGTATTTACAAAACATTGTCGGGCAATTCGATGCTCTTGGCATCGTCGAAGAAGAGTGCACAACACTTCTCGATGACGTTCAGAACCACATAAAAACACAGTAATCCATTTCAAACGGAGACAATTCATGCGCGACATCATACCCTTTTTTGACGGACACAACGATTTCCTTCTTCGCTTGATGTTTACACCAGAACCGCGTGAAGACACTTGGCTGGGCAAGACTGGAAAAGGACACCTTGATCTTCAGAGGATGAAGAATGCCGGGTTTTCAGGCGGTCTATTTGCAATATTCGTCCCCCCTATTTCAGCCGGGCCACCTCCGGACTTTGCGGCCCTCATGGCAAACCCACCCTATGAGTTGCCCATGCCCCCCTTGATGTCACACGACCAAGCCCAGCCGATGGCTCTAACCATGGCGGGCCTTTTGCATCGGATGGAACGCGCAGCACCCGACGACTTCAAAGTTTGCCGTACCGCCTCTGAAATACGCGCGGCGATGTCAAAGGATGTCATCGCGGGCGTCATGCATATGGAAGGTGCGGAGGCAATCGGCCCCGACCTCGACGCGCTCTATTTATTCCACGATATGGGGCTGCGGTCGCTTGGTCCCGTTTGGAGCCGCCCGACCATTTTTGGAGAAGGGGTTCCCATGAAATTCCCGGGCTCGCCAGATATTGGCGGCGGGTTGACCGAAAAAGGCAAAGACCTCGTGCGTCTGTGCAACCAGCTTGGCATCATGATCGACCTTTCACACATGAACCAAGCTGGGTTTGAAGACGTGGCAAAGGTTTCACAACGCCCCTTGGTCGCCACACATTCCAACGCCTATGCGTGTTGTGAATCTCCGCGCAATTTGACGGATCGGCAATTGGCGCAAATTCGCGAGACTGGCGGAATGGTCGGCTTCAATTACGCCACTTTCTATATTCGTGACGACGGAAAGGCCTCGCCCGAAATGGATTGGGAACCGATGATCCGACACATGGATTATCTGATCGAACATTTGGGAGAAGACCATGTTGGCCTTGGATCAGATTTTGACGGTTGTATCGTACCTAAGCTCATTGGGGACGTTACTGGCGTTCCAAACTTTCTCTCGGCCCTAAGTGCACATGGCTATGACAAAGCCCTGATCACTAAACTTGCCACTTCAAATTGGCTCAATTGTCTTGAACGCTGCCTTTGAGCTAAAAACTGGAAAGTGAAATGGTATTATCAGACACGCCTCCACGAAAGACGAGATCAAAAACGTTCAAAATCTAATTCGAGAATTTACCGATTGGGCATTCGCGAAATCTGAGGATGCCCGCAATGCCGCTACTTTCAGGGGTCTGGAGAAGGAGATTTCTACACTTCCCGGCAATTACGCCCCCCTCAACGGGTTGCCTGCTGTTGGCCACCCTTAAAGATGACGCGGGTGTGTCGGTTTGCGTCGATTTAACACCGAAACTAGCGAAATCAAACGCATGTACGTGCAAACTACGGCGCGGGGTCAGGGCGTTGGGGGCGCATTGCTTACTGAACTCATCGCAACTGCGCGCAAATTGGGCTATCGCAGGTTGGTTCTATCAACCCATCCCTCGTTGACGAGCGCGCAAAGTATCTACCGCAGCGCGGGATTTGTCGTTGTGGAAAATCCATTGGATTTTCCCGAATATGGGGAGATTGAAGTCTGTATGGAGACGAACCTTAGGTAACGTTTCTTAGCGGTACGGTAATATAATCTGGAAGAGATGAAATATGCGCCGCAAGCTAAGATTAAGCCGCGAACTTGTCGATAAATAGCCCTCGCGCGTGGAAGAGCGCGGCCCTGTGCGCATATCGGATCCGAAAGAGGGCTATTATCACAAAACCGCAGCGCAGATTTAATCTCAGATGCACCAGCCAGATGAACTTTGGGTTTTTGCCGTTGGATCGCTGATCTGGAGGTCGCGGATCAGCGAACAAGCTTGGTGCAGGGCTGGCGCCGTTCATTTTGTCTTGGCCCAGACACGAGATGCCGTGGGAACCCGGCCGCCATTGCCTTCGCGGCGTGCAGGGATTTTCTGTTGTATCAAGAAGAGCCGCCTGAAGATGAACTCGCGCGCATTCTCGCAACGGCTGTCGGATATGTGGGTTAAATGGCTGACTATGTGCTCAATACGGTCACCGAACGTGAAAAGGCAGGAATCCATGCCCCTCACTTAGGGCGCATTCAAGCGATTATTGCAGAGCGCCTCTAGGATCACGAACAAGTTAGCTGGGAACACTGATTAGTTTCCTTGACCATTAAGAATATCACGAGAGATGGCGTCATCCGTGCAGGTCCCCAGGTCCGCAAGGATTTCCAGCCCTTGGTAACTATTTTTTCTTCCGGCCCAATCCAATAATTCCAATCCGCTCCATGAATATTTTCCTTCCTAGAACGCAACTTCAAATGGCAACCCAAGGACCAATAGTTGCCCCAAGATGTTTCTTAGGTGAGCAGTCAGTTGCAGGCCTGTTCTTTCACAAATGTTTTCCAAAGGAGCTTTTTATCGATCCAAATTTGACTTCTGAGTATCTAGTAGCAACGGGCCGTTCTGCGTCCAAACTTACCACCTGTCTTATTAGAAGATCGTAAGCAGGCTTTGTGCCACGCTCCGCTGTATCCATTTGAATCGATGTATATTAGTCCAAGGGCGAAGCGGAACTGACGCGCTTAAAGCCCCCTAACGTCACCATACTGGCAACGATCAACGCAGCTCCCAGAACGAATACTATTCCTACACTGCCAACTTTGTCGGCAAGTGCACCAGCCAATGGCGGGGCCGCCATCATTGCTGCATAATAAAAGGTGTAGTAAACGCCCATTCCGAACGCTCTAACGGAGGGTAAAAGGACCGTTGAGGGTAAGCTGATAATCGGCCCTGCGCCGAGGCCAAAGAAAAAGCCAACAATCAGAAAACTGGCGGGCACTGTTGCAACGGGCAAGAAAAGTATCATCGGCACCAGAACTGTGTAGCTTAGGAGGCTGATAATTATCACTGTATTTGGCCGGCCCGTTCGATCGGCCACGAACCCTCCTATAGGAATCGACACTGCAATGACGACCATGAATAAGCTCGTCATCGAGCTGGCTGAGGTGAGAGGTAAACCTCTCTCGCTTAGAAGAGCTGGTCCAAAGCTAAAGACCATAGCCAGCGCCGTGTTGTAGAATGCCCAGACCGAACCTGCCAACAGTAGTGCATAGAGTGGTAGTTTTTTCAGTTTGATGCTTGTGGGCGCAACCGGAGCCTCTTCCGGTGAGCTGTAAAATACGAGAAACAGGGCAAGGGAAATTGCAGTCGTGGTCAACACCAATATCCATGCAAGCTCTAGTCCGCCCGAAGCCGCAACTCTTGGTAAAGTTAGGAGGGCCAGCGCGATACCGACGGGCCATGAATTAATGAAAATACCCATGGCTGTTGAAATCTCGCGGCCGACGAACCAGTCTACCACCATTTTGGTCATCACCACATTCAAAGCAACGCCACCTATTCCGGCGATAAGCCGGCCAGAGATCAACGATTCCCAACCGGCTCCCCAGCTGATCAACGCACTGCCGATCAGCATCAGAACCATACTCAGGCCAACGATGCGTTTGTCTCCAAACCGCCCTGCGATTGCGCCTCCTGGGATCGCAACGACCACGCCCGGGGCTAAGTAAAGACCAATCAGAAGACCTATATCAGCAAGGCTGATGCCGTACTCTTCAATAATGAGAGGCGAAAGCGCCCCCACAGATTGAAATTGAAAGGCCATCGCCGTTCTTGCGAAAAACAGTACAGCAAGGATCAACCAACGATTTGAAATGATAACATCTCCCAAGTCTTCTGATTAAGTAGTTTTCGTGGAAAATCCAAACTGTCGTGGTCACATTTGGAGGTCGCTACTGATACTTAAACTTGTCCACTTCACCTTGGCATTCCAAGCCTGCCGGCGCTTCATTTCCAAAATCCTTTTTTCAGAGCCGGCTTTTTCTACTTGTAGACCATGCATCGAGCACGAAAGTAGATTCGCCTTAATCGCCACCTTCAATCTCGACAAAAACGTCTATCGGGTCGACCACGGTGTCCGCTTCCTTGGCTTTGGTTGCTTCAGCGCTGCCAAGCACCTGTTTCATCGTCGCAATATCTGCACCTTCACATACGATAGAAACCCGATCATCCTCTGTGTGTTTGAAGACCTTGTAGCTTTTGCAAAATTTGTCGAAGGCGGGTTTCCGGTTGTGTCCACCCTTGAGCCAGGTCTCCATATTTTCAACGTTGTGCGTCATAATAACTGTCGTCATTCTAATTCTCCCTATTGACTAAATGCCGTGACCGACGAAAGTCAGCAAATTGATCCTACCCCATTTTTTGAAACGCTATCACGAAATCTGGGCTGGCACTGCAGCTTGCCTGAAGAACCAATAGAGAGTGGTCTGCCTGTTGATAATTATTCGTCTGCTGGTAAGCACCAAAACCAATAGCAGACTTGCTGCAAGTTGCAGCAAACTTCCGCTTTCCGCCCTTCCTGACGAGTTTTTGCGACCGCAGCATTCGTGCCACTTCCCTTTCCTATCACCATCACGAACGGCCCAGAGCCGCCGTTCAACAGCACAATAAATTCTGCGTTGCGGCATGTTGGATCTTAGCGATAGGTCGCCGAAAAGTTAAACTTTTTGAAGTGTCCCATTGTCTTGTTCGCAATGACACCTTGGCAGAGTCACGTGGCTTCTCTTTCGAAGATAATGCAATTTTTCCCTTGCCGAAACCGGTTTCGTAAATCAGCTTGATTCGTGGGAGGACAAATTTATGGTACACTTATTGAGTGACCGTGCCGCGAAGCACATCACCATTTCCGACATGGCAAACGCGCTTGGCGTGACCAAGTCCACCGTGTCTCGGGCTATGAATGGATACCCTGATATCTCTGAGGCCACCCAATTGCGCGTGAAAAGCATGGCCAAAAAGATGAACTACCAACCGTTAAGTCATGCGCAGGCAATTAAGACGGGGCGCACGCGTTCGCTCGGATTGGTTCTGCAGTTTTCTGACCATGATGCACAGCGACCCTTCTTGGCGGAGTTTCTTGCGGGGCTTTCTCACGGGGCGAGCGCGGAAGGTTGGACATTGACGGTGGCAACCGCAGACAGCAACGCGCAAATGATTGAAAAATTCCGCGCCCTGTTGCGAGACGGCAAGTCAGATGGATTTGTTTTGCCGCGTGCAATGTCTCGCGATCCGCGCGTAAAACTGCTTCGGGATTCTGGTGTGCCTTTCATCTTATATGGCCGCCAAGAAAATCCGGATGGCTGTTGTTGGTTTGATGTCCGTGGGGAAGACGCAATGCACGATGCGGTGCGCCATCTTGCGGCGCTCGGTCATCAACGGATCGCGTTTATAAACGGCGGCACTCAATATGCCTATGCGCCTCTGCGCCAAAAAGGTTTTTGCGACGGTATGGCCGAAGCGGGGCTGGCCGTCGATCCTGATTTAATGGATGGCGACGCGGTAACGATCGAGGACGGCGAGAGAGTCGGAACGAAGATTTTGTCTCAAAGCAACGCACCAACGGCAGTGCTATGCGCCGTTGATTTTGCGGCTTTGGGGGTATACCGCGCGGCCGCCAAGCTAAATCTCAGGGTGGGCCGCGACGTCTCGGTGATTGCCTATGATGGCATCCCTGAAGGCTTCTATGCTCAACCGCCTTTGACGACGTTTTCAGTAGACAATCGCGCCGCAGGAGAGCGGCTTGCGGCGCTTTTGATAAGGCGCATTCGTGGTGAAAACCCAGAGGATTTACGCGAAACGGTCTCGGCAACTTTTCTTAACCGCGGGTCTACGGGGCCCGCTCCAACGCAAATAAAATAAACAAACGACAATATTAATGGGAGGAAGACAATGAAACTTAACAGTAAATCTATCATGAGGTCTGGCGTCGCAATGACACTGATCCTTAGCGCATTCGCAGCACAGGCTGACGAGTTGCGGTTCTGGACAACAGAAGAGCAGCCCGAACGGCTTGCACGCCAAGAAGCAATGGCAGCAGACTTTGCCAAGGCATCTGGACACACAGTTCAGGTTATCCCCGTTTCTGAGAATGATCTCGGTACACGCGCTACTGCCGCATTCGCCGCGGGCGATTTGCCTGACGTGATTTATCACCCCTTACAGTATGCCGCCCCATGGGCCGATGCGGGTATTCTTGATACCGACGTGGCGACAGATGTTGTTGAGGAACTCGGTGTTGGTACATTCGCTCCGGGCGCTTTGGAAATGGTTGCAGCTAATGGTGGTTATGCGTCCGTGCCGGTTGATGGCTGGACACAGATGCTGGTTTATCGGGCGGATCTGTTTGAGGCCGCGGGCTTAGAAGCTCCAAACACCTACGCGAATGTTCTTGCTGCCGTTGAGGCGCTTCACAACCCTCCATCGATGTACGGTTTTGTTGCCGCAACCAAGATTGACGAGAATTTTATGAGTCAGGTTCTGGAGCATGTGTTCTTGGCCAATGGCGTTTCCCCAGTTGGACCAGATGGCGTTCAAGCCTTGGACGAAGCCGCCACAATCGAGGTGCTCGAATTCTACAAAGCGATCGCCGAAGCCTCCCCTCCGGGTGATCTTTACTGGGATCAATCGCGCAGCCTCTATTTTAGCGGCAACGCGGCAATGATCATCTGGTCGCCCTTCATCCTCGACGAATTGGCTGGTTTGCGCGACAGCGCTCCACCCACCGTAAACGACGACCCAACATCGCGTGATTTGGCCGCTGGAACGGGGATCGTAACTAATTTTGCGGGCCCGTCGAACCCAGATGGCGCAGCTTGGGGAGATGTGCGCTACTTCGGTATTACCTCTGACGCGTCCACCGATGCCGCGATGGAGTTTGTCAAATATTCGATGAACGAAGGCTATGGCTCCACGCTTGCGATTGCCCCTGAAGGCAAGTTCCCTGTTCGTCGCGGAACCGCCGAAAACCCAACCGAGTTTGCCGATCTTTGGGCTACACTTGACGTTGGAGTCGATCGCAAAGCCCCCTTGGGCGAGCTTTATGACGCAGCCATGATCGAAGAGATCGTGGGTGGTCTGGATGTGGCTCAACGTTGGGGTGTGGCCGATGGCCAGCTTTCTGCGGCCTCGGCAATCATCAACAGCCAAGTCATCAACCGCTATGTGCGGGAATTCATTGATGGCGAACGGGATGCCGCAGCGACTGTTGCAGCCCTCAACGAGGCTATTGCAGCAGTGCAATAGGACTTCACGACACTATGCGCGGGGCGTCCTTTTGCGAGGCCCCGCACCAAAACGATTTCCGCAAAACAGCTAAACAGGAGACTTGTGATTATGGCGGGGGCTATTCCACCAACCGGCACCGGACCGCTGGCCAAACGCGAAGCAAGGCTTGCTTGGGGGCTGTTGTCCCCAACAATCATCGCGATCGCACTCGTTGTTGTTTTGCCTTTGCTTGCTATCTTCTGGATCTCGGTTAAGCCGGTTGAACTAGCAGATTTGCGCGCGCCAGAAGTTGTGTTGCGAGAAGACATTCGGGGCGATTATGCAGCAATTGGTGATGCGGCCACCATTCGCTACCGGTTACGCAATTCATCGCAAGATCAACCCATTAAAGGCGTTACATTTTCAGACATTGTTCCTGAAGGTCTCGAAGTTCAGTCTTTGGATGCCCGCTGTTCGCTCGAGGGGCGCAAGCTTGAATGTGATCTCGGCGATTGGGAGCCGAAACATCGCGAGACTTTGTCAATTCCGGTGACTGTTGGAAGAACCTACCTCACCATCGCGCTAAGACCTCAAGATAGCCCCGCGATCACAACGGGCGTCTCCTCCAATGTTCTAACGGATGGCTCCTTCACACTTGATAACTTTGCCCGCGTTTTCAACGGGGAAGAGTTCTTTGAGGTCCTTTGGGTCACCCTTTTCTATACTGTTTTCGGCACTATAGGCGCTTTGCTTGTCGGCCTGTTTGCGGCGCTGTTGCTCAATAAATCCTTCAGGGGTCAAGGTATTTTAAGGGGGTTATACCTTTTCCCTTATGTCGCGCCTGTCATTGCTGTGGCCTTCGCTTGGTTGATCCTTTTTGACCCGTTCTCGGGGTCCGCTAATGCGTTGTTGTTACAGATGGGCGTTACCAGCGAAGCAATCAATTTCTTTGGCGATCGCCCCTTGGCTTTGATTATGGTCACGGTTTTTGAGGTTTGGCGGTATTTCCCACTCTCGTTCCTGTTCATTCTCGCCCGCATGCAAAGCATCGACACCGATATGTATGAGGCCGCTGATATGGACGGCGCCAGCCCGTTTCAGCAATTTTGGTATCTAAGTGTGCCGCAGCTTTTGGGCATTCTGAGTGTCTTGTTCCTGTTGCGGTTCATTTGGACCTTCAACAAATTCGACGACATTTTCCTTTTAACCGGCGGCAATGCTGGAACGAGGACACTGACCGTTAATGTTTACGAACAGGCCTTTGCCATTTCCAATATCGGGGCGGGTGCGGCGGTGGCCGTTGTCATCTTTGGATGTTTGCTCATGTTCTCGGTCTTATTCTTCAAATACATCAGTCAGGAGGAAGGGCTATGATGCGACGCGGATATCTCACAGGCCCAGTCTTAGGAGCGCTTTGGATGGTGGTTCTGTCCATTACGGTCGCGGTCACGATGTCATTTGCGACTGGAGAGGCCTTTCGTCCCAGCATCCTGCTTTCGTTGGCTTGGGGAGCCTTGGGGGGCGGCGCATTGGTGGCTTTTGGCCGTGGCCGCATCGTTCTCCTGTCCTGTGCTATTGCCATTTTTGTGCTGGTGGTTTTGGGCATAGGCCCCATGCTCACTGGCCCCGAAACCAGCGGTTTTGCACGGGCTTTTGGCGCTATAGTGTTGGGCGTGGGCTTTGCGACTTCGCTCGCTCTGATCCTAACTGAAGTTGTGCCGGGCATGCTGACGCGCCATGAGTTCGAGGGGGCGATTATTCGGTTTTTAACAGGGTTTGGCTATATTTTCTTTACCGCGATCGTGCTGATCCCCTTCTACGTCATGGTGATGACAAGCCTGAAAAACCAATCAGAGCTGATCCAGAATCCTTTGGATTTTTCGATTGATTTGTCAAAAGGAATGGACCTTTTTCGCTCCTATGACGAGTTGTTCACACAATTCAATTTCGGGACCTACTTGTTTAATTCGTTCTTCATTTCCGTTCTAACGGTCTTTATCACCTTGGCGTTCGCAATTCCGGGGGCCTATGCCGTCGCGCGTTTGCGGTTTAAAGGGCGCGCTGCGTTCTCACGGTCGATCCTGTTGATTTATATGGTTCCCATGATCGTTTTGGCGCTGCCGATTTATATCGCCTTCTCTATGACTGGTCTGCGCAATTCGATCTTTGGGATCGTGATGATCTATCCGGTCACAACGATCCCTGTGGCCCTCTATATGCTGCAAGGGTATTTTCGCGGATTGCCTGCCGAGATAGAAGAAGCGGGATTGATGGATGGCCTCTCGCGACTGGCCGTGATTTGGAAGATCACGCTGCCACTTTCACTGCCCGCAATGGCCTCGGTCTCCCTTTATGTTTTCATGATCGCATGGAACGAATTTCTTTTGGCCTTTATGCTGTTGGATGATCCCTCGAAATTCACCCTCACACGCGGGATAGCCTCCCTCAATTCATCCGAAATTCCACGGCAACACCTCATGGCGGGGTCGGTCATAGCGACGGTTCCGATCATGGCTTTGTTCCTTGGATTAGAACGCTTTATGACGAAAGGGCTGACCGCTGGGTCAGTGAAGGGATAGACATGGATCTCGATGAAACCGCACGCAATATTTTGCGCCAGAACGATCAGGGCGGATATACTTTGCCAACGCATGGGCTGTACCCATACCAGTGGAATTGGGACAGCGCTTTTGCGGCTTGGGGCTTTGCAACGTTCGATCAGCCCCGCGCTTGGGACGAGTTTGACACGCTAATGGCAAGCCAATGGGACAGCGGCATGGTTCCCCACATTATTTTTCATAAACCCGATCCGGGATACTTCCCCGGCCCCGATGTTTGGGGCACCCATCAAACGCCAGCAACATCGGGAATCTCGCAACCACCGGTCGCGGCAATCTTGGTGCGACGGGTCTGGGAAATGGATAAAGCTGTGGGCAAAAACCGCCTAGAGGCGCTCTATCCAAAACTCGTAAATTGGCATCGCTGGTGGCATGAAGTTCGTTGTACACACGGCGCGGCGGCGATTACCCACCCGTGGGAAAGTGGTCGTGACAATTGCCCCGATTGGGATAAGGGAATGGCGGGAGTCGATGGATCAGGTGCGGGGCCGTATACGCGGCGGGATACCGGCCATGTCGACCCTGAAATGCGCCCGACCAAAGAAGACTATGACCGCTATATCACGATGGTGAATTTCGGCCGCGACGCGGGCTGGAACGATGAAAAAATCGTCGCGGATGGACCGTTCCTGATGGCGGACCCTGGAATTACCTTTATCTTGCTGCGCGCCCACGAAGACCTCGCCGAAATGGGGCGCGCCCTTGGAAAAGATGTTTCAGAAATAGAGGGCTGGGCCAGTGCTTTGCGGGCCGCCCTGCCGACGATTTGGAATGAAGAGTTAGGCGCTTATGATGCCAAAAACCTGCGCACGGGTGAATTTGCCAATATCCTTGGGTCAGGTGCCTTTCTTGCCTATCTGGCAGGGGCTGAAAACGATAAATTGGAAGCAAACTTGATGCGCGTTTGGGATGCCGTGCGCTATGGAATCCCCTCTGCGGACCCCGAAGCTGACATCTTTAATCCTCGCAAATACTGGCGGGGCCCGACATGGCCGGTGGTTAATGCGCTACTCTCAATTGGTTTAGCGAGGTCAGGTCGTGCCGATTTAGAAGAACGTTTGCGCCGCGAGACAGAGGAACTCATCCGCCTGCATGGTTTTTATGAGTATTTCGACCCGCTTGACGCCACACCTTGCGGCGGCGCCGCTTTTACTTGGACGGCAGCAATCTGGTTGGCTTGGGCCAGACATGATCCAAAGGCAAAACTGATGGGGGCTGCATAATGTCATCAATCGAACTGAAAAACGTTGAAAAGTGGTTTGGCCAAGTGCAGGTCATCAAAGGGGTCGATCTGTCCATTGAGGAAGGCGAGTTTGTCATCTTTGTTGGACCCTCTGGATGCGGGAAATCCACACTCTTGCGGATGATCGCAGGGCTTGAGGAAACGTCGCGCGGCCAGATTATGATCGGAGATCGTGACGCGACCGCCGAACCTCCCAGCAAACGCGGGCTGGCCATGGTTTTTCAATCCTACGCGCTTTATCCACATATGTCGGTGCGCGATAACGTTGGCTTTCCGCTTAAATCAGCGGGTCTTCCAAAGGCCGAAATCGACGCAAAAGTCGGTGAAGCTGCGCGCGTGTTAAAGCTGGATGACTATATGGATCGCCGGCCAAAGGACCTCTCGGGGGGGCAACGGCAACGGGTTGCAATTGGGCGCTCAATCGTGCGCGACCCGACGGCGTTTTTATTCGACGAACCTTTGTCAAATCTCGATGCGTCGCTGCGGGTAGAAATGCGGTACGAGATCGCGAAGTTGCACCAGACCCTGAAATCCACAATGATCTATGTGACTCATGACCAAGTCGAGGCCATGACCTTGGCCGACCGGATTGTCGTGTTGGACTTTGGAAAAATTGCACAAGTTGGCAGCCCAAGAGAGCTTTATGAAAAGCCGGGCAACCTGTTTGTGGCCCAATTCATTGGCTCTCCTCGGATGAATGTTGTTCCAGCGTCGACGCTCCCGACTATTTCTGTTCCGAAAACCGCGGTTTCTATCGGTGTGAGGCCCGAGCATATCGAACTCGCCGCCGCAGGACGCGGTGATCTTGAGGGAACAGTGGATGTGCTTGAATACTTGGGTGCCGACACGTTTGTGATCGTTTCATGCGCGGATGCGGGGCAAATTACGATGCGTATCAATGGAAGTTCGGACCTTAAACCTGGTGACAACGTCAGTTTATCCTTCGCTCCGACAGAAATTCACGCTTTTGACCAAAACGGCATTGCACTTGATTTGGTGCTTGGTGATTAAATTGGGAGCGCTTGAATTATGAATGTACTGGGCCGACAATAATCCTACATTGCACGAGGAGATACTGATATTGTATGGGATGTGTTTTGCTCGCGCAGTGGAGGTCCGCAAACCGCCCTTAGTGACGAATGCTGCGGTAGCATAACCTCGCAGCTCCTCCACCAAAAGCGTAAGCTAGAAATTGTTTTCAAGCGGCATTTTTTAACGTTCAATCGAGTTCAGTCCACGGCCATGGTTTAACTTCGCTTGCTGCGGTTTGAAAACGAGCGGCTTTAGCCAACCAAACTCCTAAGTCGGTACCAAATTCGGCTAAACGCTCATTCGGCTGCTTATTGTTAATTAGCATGATAACAAACTGCACGACTGTCGCTGCGCCAAGTATTGTTTGGGCGATGCTCGTCATAATCGCGATAAGTATCATGTAAAGCAAACGGAGAAGCATATTGTCTTCTTGCTCCTGCACAGGTTGCTCGCCGTGGAGGCGACCCTCTATTTTTTCGTAATCCGATTTAGACATATCAACCTCTAATTAACTAATGACTATAAGCCTAGCACGCGGTTTGAAAAATGGCAGCTAACTTCTACTGGTCGCTTATGATGGATTGGGGTTCGCTGCTCGCCCATCCCCCATAAAAAGGTGAGCGCCTCCGTGCGCCTGCTTTGTCTTAGCGGCTGCGATTTGAAATGAATGGGCAAGGGACAGCGCACCTACCGACGGTTTGAGATATAGTTTTGCCAATCAATTGAACTATGCAAATCTGTTCGGACTGTAATTTTTGATGGGAGAAGACTATGGCTTATACCTCGATATCACATTGGACGACAACTGAATGGAATGACGAACTCGAAGCGATTGCGCGAGATAAATATGTACCGCTTATCATGTCGCAAGGAGCATCTCGTGTTGAAATGCTCAGAACTGGCGAATTATCTTTTAGCGTTGTTACTGATTACCCAGACGAAGCAACCGCGAACGCGGCACAAGCGAAAATCGCTGAAATTCGAGCGCAAGCAACTCAAGACCTGCCAATGACAATGACTGCAACAGAAGCCGGTGGGGTTTTTGCAAGTGGCTAAAACGTAGTATTGAGAACAGATACTTCGACAACGCCTCAGTATTATGAGGCGTTGTTACCATCCCAAGAAATCGAGCCTCGCGAGCCCTCAGCAGAGTGATACGCCAATATAGTGATTGCCCGAAAGCCTGCTTCGGCCCAATGCTGCCATTGCTGTAAGGTGCAGCTAACGGCAGGTTTGAGGCCTATGTGCGGCATTCTGAACCGTTCCGAATGTCAGGTGTCGTCAATGACCGACTGGCGTGCCAGCACCTTGGGCGGTCAAAAGCGACCATTTTTGGCATGAACGTTGTGGCAAGGGATTATTGTCCGGAATGTTAGGATCAAGAACTTTGCAGCGAAGGTTGGTGGCGCGCTCATGTCGCCATGCAAACCCGATGCTACATCTGGCTGAGTTGGTCCCGCGTATATGGTTCGTACTCCGTACACATTGTTACGCCACCTGTATCGCTGCTAAAAAACGCGTTCGTTTCTCCACAGTCCTCAGCGATGACCGGAAGTTCAAAGTCCATCGATAACATCGCGTTGAGGGCGTCAACTTCGCTCTGAATGACAGACGCCAAAAACGGATCATCCTTCTCGCTGCCGCGATAGGAGAAACTATCCCCTGGGCCATTCTCCTCCATTTCGTCGAGGATTGCGCCCCAAGAATTGGTGACGAGGAGTGCCTCGTCCTCGCATCCGTCGGCGCGATCTTCCGGCAGGTCCATTTCACCAGCAAATGCTTGGCGGTTCTCTGGATCAAGGCCGTAATATATGCAAACGGTGTTGTAAAAACGTTGCGAATTGGTTCCATGGACATCCCAATACGGGAAATCAGCGTCACCCGTCTCGGCTGACGCAGCAAATGTCATAGCGACAGAGCGTATGACGTCTTCAGAGACATCGGAGTCGTAAAGTCGGTCGATCATCAGGACCGACAAATTGTCGGCAGCGTCCTCTTCGCGGCCATAAATTGGGAGGTCCCACAGCGCAATCACGCCATGTCCGAATTCATGATAAAGCGTCGCGACAAGATTGTCCGACACCATTGAATCAAGTTCCAAATTCTCTTCAGCTCCCGCAAAGGTCACAAGAAACGGGGCCAAGATAGATGCACAAATAAGTTTTTTCACTATCACACACTTTATAAAATAATGCCTCATCAAGTCGGCAGAAGTGGCCAATAGTCAATACTCAAAAGCGCCTCAAGGGAGCAACACCTGAGAGTTGATGGTGGTCAGCGAAGGGCGGCGCACCGCGATATTTTTAGTCTGATTTGTGCATTTTCCAGAAGCAATCATGTGTTCCCGCTCTTCTCTCAGCGATGCAAGCATCGCCTGCCAAACGATGATGAGTTCCGCAAGCCAAGTCCCTTACAGTTAGCGGGCAATTGCGCCTAGGACATTCGGCGGGGTGTCTTGGGCTGCCGGACAAGCGAGGTCATGCCAACGCCCAGCCATGCTGCAAACTCTCTGCCGTTGCGAAACTGATGACCATCACCAATGCGGATGTCATCCAACAGTCGCGAGAGGATGACACTAAGGATTACGGGACCCAGTGGGTAGCTGAAATGCTTCATGAAATAACCAAGAACGCCAAGGCCCAGTATCCAAAACGATGGCGAACAGCATGATCAGCAGGACTAAAAGCCCGCGGGGCATTTCGGCGATTTTTGTGAAGACGCGAATACCGGTGAGACCGAAAATCAGCATGAAGACGTTGGCCGAGACCCGTGCACTGATCATGATGACAGTGACGGCGTCACCCGGAATGCCGCTGCGCATAATTTGCGTGACGAAAGAGCCGCCCAAAAAAATCTTCTGAATGCGGCGGTTGCAGGCCATCCAAGCGCAACGGCTGCGCCAAGACGTTTACGCGACATTTCCGTCCTCCCGAGGTGTTTAAGACCTGCCGAAGCTCTCCTCTGTTCGGCCGCAACGCGACAGCAATGTACTGTTTGGTTAAATACGTGCTAGCCTTGGCAAACAGGGAAGCCGAAATGAGGATTAAATGGACCATTTAAAAGATCCAACTCCAAACAAGCGCAAAAGCAACTGGAAACAAAACCCCGATGCGGTAAAGGCCGACATTCTTAGGGTCGCAACAGAGGAATTTGCAGCGCACGGACTTACTGGTGCCCGCATTGACGAGATTGCGCGCCGTACCGAGGCCTCCAAGCGCATGATCTACTATTACTTTGATGATAAGGAGGGGCTCTACAAGAGCGTCCTCGAACACGTTTATTCTTCGTTGCGCGAAACTGAACAGGCGCTAAATGTTGCCGATCTGGAGCCAGTCTTGGCTCTGCGCAGATTGACCGAAGCGACATTCGATACACATGTGAGCAATCCGCAATTTATCCGGCTGGTGATGATCGAGAATATTCACAACGCGCAACACGTTCAGAAATCCAAAATCATTCCGACCCTGAACAGGGCCATCATCGACAAGCTGGCCGACGTCTGTGCGCGTGGCAAAGCTGCCGGTGTGCTGCGCGATGACGTCGATCCGCTCGAACTGCACTGGATGACCAACTCCGCGAGTTTCTACAACGTTTCCAACAAAGCGACGTTCGCTGCGTCATTCGGCAACCGACTGTTCACCGAAGAGGGCCAGAGAGGCGTTCGAGGTCGTGTTGTGGACATGGTCCTGGGTGCTGTTGTGATTGGCTACCAGCAGAATATGGGCAGTTAACGATGTTGGCGATCCTCGCGGTTACTCTCCCAATCTATTTAATCATTTTACTGGGCTATGTGACCGTTCGTGTTGGGTATTCGCCCCCTGATACGATCAATGCGCTGAGTCAGTTCACTGTCAGAGTCTGTCTACCGGCCCTGATTTTTAGCGCCTTGACCGCATCGGGCTCTGCTGAGGCCCTGAATTGGGGCGTTATCCTTGGATACCTCTTCGCATCTTTGGCTGCGCTGTTTATTGGCTATGGACTTATGCGCCGGATCTTTCAACAGGGAGCGCCCGAAGCGTGGGTGCACGGTCTGGGAATAGCTAATTCCAACAGCGGGTTCATCGGCTTTGCTATCGCCAGCATGGTTTTTCCGCAGACGGCGTTGCCCGTGCTGGCCTGGATCATGATCGTTGAAAACGCAGTTATTATTCCTCTAGCTATGATTTCGGCCGATGTCGCGTTGGAGGGGAGCACAACACTCTCCGCTGCCGCCAACCGCGCCTTTCGAAGCTTTATCCGTAATCCACTCGTTCTTTCGATCATCGCAGCATTGACGGTTCGTGGCATCGGCCTGCCCCTCCCAGAGCCCTTAATCAAAACAATTCAGATGCTTGCGTCAGTTGCGCCTGTCATCGCCCTGTTCGTCGTTGGCGGGATCGTCGCTCGATTCAACCTCAGCCCGTTTTGGCGGCGCACGACGGCGATCAGCGTTGGCAAACTCGTGCTTCATCCGGCGCTGGTATTTGCGGTTCTGTCGTTGTGGCCGGGGCTTGCGCAGGAATTCGTATTGACTGCCGTCTTGTTCGCAGCGGTGCCGATGCTGTCGATCTATCCGATACTCGGGGCCAAATATGGAGCGGAGCAGGTTTGCGCAACGGCGTTCATTGTTACCGTTATGTTGTCGTTTTTCACAACAAATGGGTTGATTTGGTGGATGGGCGTCACAGGGGCCGTGCCGTTATCTCAATAGTCAAGGAGCGGGCAACCTTACGCCCGCTCCCCTCCAACAACTCATTTGGCTTAAAGAGCGAGATACTACCTCACCGCAGATCCGCCATGGCAACCA
Organism: Falsihalocynthiibacter sp. CO-5D18; assembly: GCF_041205445.1. Taxonomy (NCBI): domain Bacteria; kingdom Pseudomonadati; phylum Pseudomonadota; class Alphaproteobacteria; order Rhodobacterales; family Roseobacteraceae; genus Falsihalocynthiibacter; species Falsihalocynthiibacter sp. CO-5D18. Next base: position 25,904 of record NZ_JBGFCF010000008.1, read on the forward strand.
TATCCATATCGGTGAAGTCAACATTGTCGCCCGCCATTGCCCAACAGAATGTATAAGACGCGGTACCTGCGCCCGAATGGATCGACCACGGGGGGCTGATTACGGCTTCTTCGTTGGCCATAATGATGTGGCGTGTCTGGGACGGTTCGCCCATCATGTGGAACACGCGGCTTTCCTTCGGAAGTTCGAAATAGAGATAGGCTTCCATCCGGCGGTCATGTGTGTGCGACGGCATCGTGTTCCATACCGACCCTTCGACGAACTGGGTATAGCCCATCAACAACTGGCAGCTCTGACAGACTTCAGGATGCAAAAGCTGAATGATAACACGCTCATTGGCGGTTTCGCGCGCGCCCAACTCAACACGACGTGCATCCGCGAGTTTGATCAGCTTGGTCGGGTAGGTTTTATGCGCAGGCGCCGAGAGAACGTAGAAGCGGCCATTACCGCCAAATTCAACGACCCCTGCCCCCATACCAACATAGAGAACTTCGCCATTCTCAATCACATAGGTTTCGCCACCCACGGTGATTTCGCCCGTTTCGCCAATATTTAGAACCCCCAATTCGCGCCGATCTAAAAACGACGCTGTGCCGGTTTCTGCGACATGATCCAGTGTGAGGGTGCCCCCGTTAGGAACGGCCGAGCCGAGGATCAGACGGTCATAGTGGCTGTAAACGAGGTTGATTTCGCCATCGGCAAACAGGTCACCAACGTGGAAATGTTCGCGCAATTTGTCTGTGTCCAAGGTTTTGGCCGTTGCAGGATCAATGGCGTAGCGGGTTTGTGTCTTGAGCATGTGGAAATCTTTCGTTTTAGAGAAAATCGTCGCGGCGCGGTGTGAAGGTATCAATGAGGGTACCTGCTTCTTGGCACAGGCAGCCATGTTGGGCGTTTGACGGGATCACAAGGCTGTCGCCCGGCCGCAGATCATGTTCCACGCCGTCAATTGTATAAGCAAAACGTCCCGCTTCTACATAGGTCGATTGAACATGCGGATGATTGTGCAATTTACCTTCGGCTCCATGTTTAAAGCGGAAGGCGACCACCATCATATCTGGATTTTCCGCCAGAACTTGGCGGGTAACGCCGAGGTCCGCGGGGATAACAGGGTATGTCATAAGTATCCTTTAGTGAAAGAGGGACGGCAGCCAAAGCGACAGCGCCGGAATGTAAGTGACAAGCATCAGAGTGCCAAACGCCGCGCCATAAAAGGGCCAAATCGTGCGCACGGCATCCCAGATCGGGATTCTTCCCACCGCGCAACCAACGAACAAAACCGCTCCGACGGGGGGCGTACACAGCCCGATACCGAGGTTCAAAATCAGGATGACGCCAAAATGTACGGGATCAACGCCAAAGGCCGTGGCCACAGGCAGGAAAATCGGCGTGGTGATCACGATCAGCGGCGACATATCCATAAACGTGCCGAGAAGCAGTAGGATCAGGTTCAACATCAACAGAATGACAATCGGATTGTCCGAGAAATCCTGCAACAGCGCCACCATGGACGCGGGCACCTTGGTATAGGCCAATAGCCAGCCAAAAGAGGCCGCGCATCCGATCACCATCAGCACCATTGCGGTGGTGCGCACGGCGGCGAATGTTGCCTCGACAAAGTCATGCCAACTTAGGCTGCGATAGACAAAGAAAGTCACAAGCAGCGCATAAACCACGGCGACATTTGAGGATTCAGAGGCTGTGAAGATACCCGACCGTACCCCGCCGAAAATGATCGCCACAAGGATAAGCCCCGGAGCCGCCGAGACAAACAATGTCCCGATCATGCGGAAACCCTCGAACGGTTGCACGGGATACCCCTTGCGCACGGCGACCCACCACGCGGCGATCATCAGCACAGACGCCAGTAAAAAGCCCGGAATGATCCCAGCGGTAAACAAATCCGCAATGGATATCTTTCCACCGGCGGCGATGGAGTAGATAATCATATTGTGTGACGGTGGCAAAAGCAGCGCGATGATCGAGCTTACAACCGTGATATTCACTGCATAATCAACGTCATATCCGCGTTCTTTCATCTGGGGCACCATCAGGCCGCCCACCGCGGAAGCATCCGCCGCCGCCGAGCCGGACACACCGCCAAACATCACCGAGGACAGCACATTGACCTGCCCCAGCCCGCCACGAAAATGGCCGACAAAAGCGCCCGCCAAGGCAACAAGCCGCCGCGCGATATCGCCCCGCACCATCAGATCTCCCGCGAAAATAAAGAAGGGAATGGCCATCAAAGCAAAAACAGACACACCCGAATTCAGGCGTTGAAAAACCACCACTGGCGGCAAGCCCAGATAGGCGACGGTGGCAAAACTGGAAACCCCCAGACAAAAGGCCACGGGCGTGCCAATCAAAAGCAAAAAGACGAAAGTTCCAAAAAGGACGTAAAGTTCCATTATTATTGCTCCACGGCGTCGTCGCCAAAACGGGCGGTCGGTAATCCGGCTGCGCGGCGCGCAACACGTTCAAACGAGAACAGGGTAACAAGAGCCCCCCCCGCAACGATGGGTGCAAAATCAAAGGCCCCCGAAATTCCAAGGCTGGGCAGCTTATTGCCAGCCGTCTTTTCTGCCAATTGCCAGCCGAACCAGATCATGCCGATGCCAAAGCCAGAAACCACAATATCCGAGAGGGAATAGAGGAAAAGTTTGGTCTTTTCCGACACCATGTAAAGCATCACATCAAAGGACAAATGATAGCCCTCGCGAATGCCCACGGCCGCACCAAGAAAGATAAACCACCCCATTATCATCACCGACGCAGGTTCGGTCCAGATAATGCTATCGTTTAAGATATAGCGCCAGAAGACCTGAGCGGCGATCAATGCCGTCATCAACACCAGACCGATTCCAGCCACCCAAAGCGCCAAACGGGCGATGATGCCCGTGGTTATGGCAACGGTTTTCATTAAATTTTGCACGCGTTTATTCCCGATGGTTTTGGATGCGACCCGCGCAAAAAACGCGGGTCGCTGGAGCGTTATTCAGTGGCTTGAATATCAGCAACCATCTTTTGAAGAGTCGGAGACGTTACGTATTTTTCATAGACTGGGCCCATCGCAGCGATGAAGGGTGTCTTGTCAATGTCGGTGATGATCTCAACACCAGCTTCACGCACACGCGCCTCGGATTCCTTCTCGCGGGCGATCCAAAGTTCGCGCATGACGGGGACGGAATCACGGGCCGCTTGACGGACAAGTGCTTGATCTTCGCTGGTAAGTATGTCGAATGACGACTTCGCCATGACCAAAACTTCAGGCACGATCAGGTGCTGGTCAAGGGTGTAATATTTCGCAACTTCAAAGTGACCCGAGCTGTCGTAGGATGGCCAGTTGTTCTCGGCGCCGTCGATCACACCCGTTTGGATTGAAGAGTAAACTTCGCCGTATGGCATGGGTGTCGCGTTTGCACCCAAGGCGGAAACCATGTCTACGAACATGTCCGATTGCATGACGCGGAATTTCATACCCGCCAGATCTTCCATCGAGTTGATGGGTTTTTCGGAGTTGTAAAAGCTGCGCGAACCGCCATCGTAAAACGCGAGTCCGACAAGATCATGCGCAGAGAATGCGTCGAGGATTTGCTGTCCAACTGGACCATCCATCACTTTGTTCATATGCGCGACCGAGCGGAAAATGTAAGGCAGTGAAGGCACTTGCGTTTCTTCAATGATGTTGTTGAACGGCCCAAGCGAAACGCGGTTCATGTCGATCACGCCGAACTGTGTCTGCTCAATCGTGTCCTTTTCTTCGCCCAATTGCGCCGAGTGGAACACTTCAATGCAAAGCCGCCCATCAGAGCGTTCTTCGAGCATGGTGCCCATCGCATTTACGGCGGCAACTGTAGGATAGCCGTCAGGATGCGTGTCCGATGAACGGAATGTGATTTCACAAGCCGTCGCAGCCGAAGCCATCGCGACACTTGCCAAGAGCACTGCCCCGAGTGTTTTTGTGTAAGTCATTGTTTTCCTCCCTGGAAATGGCTCTCAGAGCCGATAAGCTTGTTTTACAAGCCGATATGTGAGGTCGTAAGCAACCTCTGGTGCCTCGTCCGCGTCGAGCCGCCCACTAGCGACCAACGTGGCGAGAAACGCGCAATCCACTCGCCGCGCCACATCGTGGCGTGCGGGGATAGAACAAAAGGCGCGGGTGTCGTCGTTGAACCCGACTGTGTTGTAAAAACCAGCCGTTTCCGTCGCCGTTTGGCGGAAACGCATCATGCCTTCGTAGCTATCAAGGAACCACCACGGCGGCCCAAGTTTCAACGCGGGATAGACGCCAGCAAGGGGTGCAAGTTCGCGCGAGAACGAGGTCTCGTCCAAGGTAAACACGATCACCGTCAAATCTGGGTTGCCACCAACGGCGTTTAGAAGCGGTTGCAGCGCGGTGACATAATCGGTGCGTTTTGGAATATCAAAGCCCTTGTCGCGTCCAAACTGTGCCATGACTTGGCTGGAATGGTTGCGCAGGGAGCCTGGATGAATTTGCATAACCAGCCCGTCGTCAAGGCTCATCCGCGCCATCTCGGTCAACATATGCCCGCGAAACGCATCGGCTTCTTCTGGGGTACAAACGCCTCTGAGCGCCTTGTCAAAAAGGGCGGCAGCTTGATCCGGTGGGAAATCTTCTGTGCGCGCGGACGGATGACCATGATCGGTCGACGTGGCCCCGAAACTTTTAAAATAGTCGCGACGATTGCGATGCGCCGCAAGGTAGCCCGTCCATGTTGTCGTGTCCTCGCCCGCCATCTCGCCCATGATTTGGACATTCTGCGCAAAGCCTTCGAAGTCTGGATCAATCACCGCGTCGGGACGATAGGACGTCACGACCTTGCCCTGCCAGCCGCTGTCCTTGATCATCTTGTGCCAGCGCAGATCGTCAATCGCGCTTTCTGTGGTCGAAATCGCCTCGATATTGAAGCGCTCAAACAAAGCCCGTGGCCGAAACGCATCCTGCGTGAGGCATTCAGCGATGTGATCGTAAATACCATCCGCCGTAGACGCCGACAGGCGCTGAGCAACACCGAAAACCTCTTGAAATGCGTGGTCGACCCAGAGGCGCGACGGCGTGCCGCGAAACAGATGATAGTTTTCGGCAAACCGGCGCCAGATCTTGCGGGAATCCTGCTCGATAGCGCCACCATCCTCGGTTGGGACGCCTAAATCCTCAAGGGCAATGCCCTGAGAATGCAGCATCCGAAACACGTAATGATCGCGCGTCACAAACAATTGGGCGGGATCGGCGAAGGCTACGTTTTCGGCGTACCAGCGGGGGTCGGTGTGACCATGCGGACTAATGATTGGCAAATCACGGACGGTATCATAAAGATCTCGTGCAATTTTTCGTACGGAAGGCACAAGCGGGAACAAACGATTACTGTCCAATAAACCCATGAAAACACTCCCCAATATTCTTATGCAAAATCGCGTCACACGAACTTACCGCCCTCAAGACTGCATCGATGAGAATCGAGTAGTCAACTAATAACCTAGTTTGGCAGAATCAGTTAGTCAACTAATATCCAAGTTGCACCCGAAGCCTGATCCTGTAAGATGAAACCAAGTACATACCCACCGGAAGGCTAAGGACATGGATGACTCAGAGCGGCAGATTGACGATGGCCTTCCCCTGACGCAAATTCGCCCGACGAGCGTTCCTACGGTCGCCGACCAAGTTTTCGACGCATTGCAGCATCAAATTTTGACGCTTAAACTCGCCCCATGCACGAAGATTTCCGAAACGGACGTCGCACAGAAAATGGGCGTGTCACGTCAACCTGTGCGCGAAGCGTTCAAACGTTTGGCAAAGCTCGGCTTCCTCTCTATCCGCCCGCAAAGCAGCACAAAAGTCAGTTTAATTTCAGAAAAAGCCGTTTTGCGCGCAAGGTTTATTCGCACGGCATTGGAAATACATACCTGTAGAACCGCCTGCGAGAAAAGCACCGACGTGGGGATAAACGTCCTGTCAAACCTGATAGAAAAACAACGGGCCGCCTATGATGCGCAGGATCGCGAGCTATTTCACTTGCTGGACGACCAATTTCACCGCGAAATATGCAATCTTGCCGGTGTTGGATATGTTTGGGACCTTATCCTTGAGAATAAAGCGCACATGGATCGCGTTCGCATGCTCACTCTCGACTCCTCGTCGCAAGAATTTGTCCTAAAAGAACATGTCGAAATATTTAAAGCCATTTCCGAAAGCGATGCGGATGCAGCCGCCGAGGCCATCACGAAACACCTGTCTCGCATTTTAATCCATATCGAAGATATCAAGTCCGTAAACCACAAATGGTTCACGGATCTTGCGTAAAAAACGAACATGCACATCCCAAAACGCACGAATTTCCAGATGGCGTTTAATTCAAGGCCGGACCACTCAACCCTTCCAAAATCGGGCAATCAGGGCGGTGGTCCCCCGCGCATTCCTTTGACAAATGCGTCAAGGTGGCATGCATCGCCTGAAGGTCGGTAATCTTAGCCTCAATCTCCTGCAAATGCTGTTGCGCAATCGCCTTTACATCGGCACTCGCGCGGCCCGAGTCCTCATAAAGCGCCAAGAGCGTGCGACACTCGCCGATGGTAAATCCCAACGCCCGCGCGCGCCCCAAAAAGGTCAGTTTATGCAGGTCTGTCTCGCGAAAAACCCGATAATTATTGGTGTCGCGCAAAGGCCGCACAAGACCGATATCCTCATAGTAACGGATGGTTTTCGCAGGCAGGCCTGTGTGTTTAGTAACATCGCCGATATTCAGGTTCATAAGATCCTCCAGATCACGCCGCTTGAGCAGTTTTGCGGGGGACAAGCGCAGATGCTTGCGGGGGTGTGGTCGTTGCGACCGCAGGCTTGACCCACCGTAACCGCAACGCATTGCTTAACACAAAAATGCTTGAAAACGCCATAGCACCCGCCGCCAGTACGGGTGAGAGCATCACGCCAAACGCCGGGAACAAGGCCCCAGCGGCCACAGGGATGAGCAAAGTATTATAGCCGAACGCCCAAAACAGGTTCTGGCGAATATTGCGCATCACCCGCCCCGAAATATCAAATGCATTGACCACACCAATCAGGTCTCCTGACATCAAAACCACATCCGCCGTTTCAATGGCCACATCCGTGCCCGTGCCTATCGCGATGCCCACATCTGCTTGGGCCAAGGCGGGTGCGTCGTTAATTCCGTCGCCCACAAACGCCAGTTTCCCCTTTTTTTGCAAGGCTTTAAGCGCATCGACTTTGCCCTCGGGCAAGACTTCGGCCACGACGATATCAATTCCCAACTCACGGGCAATCACGTCGGCCGTGCCTTGGTTGTCGCCCGTAATCATCGCCACAGTCAGGCCCAATTCGTGCAGCGCGGCAATGGCGGCGGGGGTGGTGGGCTTGATCGGATCTGACACACCAATGACGGCGGCAATCCGTCCGTCAACAGCGGCATAAATCGGTGTGCGTCCTTTTTTTCCAAGCGCCGCGCCGGTATCGGCGAAATCGCCCATGTCGATCCCGTCACGCCGCATGAGGCGATCCGCCCCGACCAGAATGTTGTGGCCTTCCACGCTCGCACTGACCCCAAAACCGGTGATCGAGGCAAACGTGTCTACGGTAGGAATGTCCAACTTGCGCGTGGTCGCAGCCCGCACGACGGCCGCGGCGATAGGATGTTCAGACTGGGTTTCCACAGCGGCCACAAGGCGCAAAACTTCGGACTCTACAAACGAGGCTGCAATCACCAAATCGGTCAATTCAGGGCGTCCCGCCGTCAATGTTCCCGTCTTATCAAGCGCCACAACTTTGACCTCTTGCAAGGATTGCAACGCATCGCCTTTGCGAAACAACACGCCCATTTCAGCGGCGCGCCCCGTGCCCACCATAATGGACGTTGGCGTCGCCAATCCCATCGCACAGGGACAGGCGATGATCAAAACCGCGACCCCCGCGACAATTGCGTAACTCAACGCAGGCGACGGACCAAAGATCAACCAGACCGCGATCGTGACGGCCGCCGCCGCGATCACAGCAGGCACGAACCATGCGGTAATTTTATCGACCGCGCCTTGGATCGGCAGTTTGGCTCCCTGCGCTCGTTCGACCATCGCGATGATCTGCGCAAGCATGGTATCCGCGCCAACTTTCGTCGCGCGAAAGGTCAAAGCCCCTGCCCCGTTGACCGTCGCTCCGACGACCATTGCGCCTTCGGATTTTTCCACGGGCACGGGTTCGCCAGTGATCATGCTTTCATCCACATAGGACGTGCCGCTCAAAACCTCGCCGTCGACCGCGATCTTTTCACCGGGTCGCAGATGGATGACGTCGCCCACGGCGATCTCGTCAATGGGCAACTCAACGACCACGCCATTGCGTTCCACCCGCGCTTCTTTGGCTTGCAGCCCCACAAGTTTGCGGATTGCTTCGCCTGTGCGCCCCTTGGCGCGGGCCTCAAGCCAGCGTCCGAGTAAGATCAAAACAACGATAACAGCGGCCGCTTCGAAGTATACATTCGCAGTTCCCTGAGGCAGTAATTTTGGGGCAAATGTCGAAACCAATGAAAACCCGTAGGCCGCCGAGGTGCCCAACGCCACCAGTGAATTCATGTCCGGCTTTCCTTTAAGAAGCAGCGGGAAGCCTTTGGTATAGAACTGTAATCCCGGTCCAAGCAGAACAGCAGTCGTTAGGAGAAATTGCACAATGCGGCTGGTTTGCAGGCCGATTGTGCGCTCGACCCACATGTGCATTCCCGGAATGACATGGCTGCCCATTTCGAGGATGAAAACCGGTAAAGCAAGCAGCGCGGCAATCAACGTCAACCGCCCAAGACGCGAAATTTCGGCGGCTTTGCGATCTGCTTTCTCCGTGTCCACCCCCGCTTTAACTTTGGCCGGATACCCCAAGCCAGTTGCCACGCGCGCCAAATCGGCGGGCGTTGTTGCTCCAACGATATATCGCAGCGTTGCCGTTTCCGTGGCTAAATTCACCGAGGCATCCAAAACACCTGTCGCCGCTTTCAACCCCCGTTCGACACGCCCCACGCAAGAGGCGCAGGTCATGCTTTCGACTTCCAAAGTAATCTCAGCCGTCACTGCAGGATAGCCCGCGCCCTCCAAGGCTTGCGTCAAAACCGCAAGGTCAGCGGGAGACGAAAACTGCACTTGCGCCGTCTCATTTGCAAGATTAACAGCGGCCGATGACACACCAGAAACCGCCTTCAGGGATTTTTCAACCCGACCGACACACGACGCGCAGCTCATCCCCTCGATGGATAAGGTCACAATATTTTCGTCCGCCATTTCAGTCTCCTTGATTCGCTTCTTTGGAGTAGTGATGAGGGTTCCAGTAAGGGTAAGGTCAACACCCAACTTGCGCAGTTTGCGACTTTGATTTTGTAATGCACGACCATGCCTTAAGGTCCTCGCAATTCGGAGGATTAAGGCATGGGATAAAAACAAGTTGTTATGCGCGCGGGTCGCGACGAACCTTAGGGTTCCGGAAAGAAACACGCCGAGCTATGCGCATCACCGCCAAGCTCCGGCCGCTCGGAACGGCACCGATCCTGCACCTTCCAACACCGCGGCGCAAAGGGGCAACCGTCGGGAATATTGAGCGGCGACGGCAACTCCCCCATGAGTTTAATCCGCTTTTTTGCCTTGGACGGATTGGCCTGAGGGGCGGCCGACATCAGGGCAACGGTGTAAGGATGTTGAGGGTTTGAGAACAGTGTTTCTTTGCTGCCCTTTTCCACCGCGCGACCAAGGTACATCACGATAACTTCGTCGGCCACATGGCGCACAACGCCCAAGTCGTGACTGATGAACATATAAGCCAGCTGCAGGCGTTCCTGTAGGTCCATCAACAGGTTCAAAATCGAGCTCTGGATCGAGAGATCAAGGGCGGAAACGGGTTCATCAAGCACCAGCACTTTTGGATCAAGCATCAGCGCGCGGGCAATTGCGATACGTTGGCGTTGGCCACCCGAAAACATATGCGGGTAGCGGTCGTAATGTTCGGGTCTTAGGCCGACCAACCTCAACATTTCACGCCCCTTGGCTTCGCGTTCTTCGTTGGGCATGGATTTATTGTTGATCTTCAATGGTTCTTCGAGAATTGCGCCAATGCGCTGACGTGGGTTCAGCGAACCGTAAGGATCCTGAAACACAATTTGCACCGATTTTCGCAAATCCGCCCAATCCTCAGGTAACATCGGGTTGCCATCAAGGGTCAGCTTTCCTGCGGTGGGTTCTTCGATCATCGTAACGAGGCGCGCGAGGGTGGATTTCCCGCAACCACTTTCGCCGACAATGGCCAGTGTTTTCCCCGCGTAAAGTTCAAAATCGACACCCCCAACGGCCTTTAGAATGCTGGGTTTGCGAAACATGCCGCTGCTGACTTCATAGTGGCGTTCAAGGGCGCTGGCGATCAATACAGGGGTCGTCATGATACAGCCCTTTCTTCAGAGTTGAGAGGGTAGAAACACCGCGCGTAGCCCAGATCAAGGCCAAGGGGCGTCGGTGCTTCGGCCTTACATTTCGCGTTCGCGAACTTACAGCGTGGTGAGAAAAGACAGCCTGAGGGACGATCAAATTGCCCCGGAACGACGCCCGGAATTGTGGGCAGACGTTTTTCTGTGGCGCGTTCCGGCAAGGCATCGAGCAAAGCCGCCGTATAAGGGTGATGTGGCGTATCAAACAGCGGTTGCACAGGCTGTTCTTCGATCTTTTGGCCCGCATATTGCACGCTCACTCGCTCCGCCGTTTCCGCAACCACGCCCATGTCGTGGGTGATCAGTACAAGGCCCATTCCCGTCTCGTCGCGCAAGGAGGCAAGCAGGTCGAGAATTTGCGCTTGAATGGTCACATCGAGCGCAGTTGTTGGCTCATCCGCAATCAGAAGCTTGGGTTTGCAGGCAATGGCCATCGCGATCATCACCCGCTGATTCATGCCGCCCGACAGTTGATGTGGGTAGGCAGAAAGGCGACGCTCGGGATCAGGAATACCCACCTGCTCGAACAACTCCACAGCCCGCGCATGACGGGCTTTTCGATCAAGCTTGAGGTGGACGCGCAAACTTTCTTTGATCTGCCAGCCCACTGTAAAACACGGGTTGAGCGAGGACATCGGCTCCTGAAAGATCATCGCGAGGTCGTTGCCGACGATCTTGCGCCGCGCCCGTTGATCCATTGTCAGCAGGTCATGGCCGTCGAAGGATATCTCGTCTGCGGTCACCGTGGCCGTCCAAGGCAACAGGCCCATCACGGCCAACATCGACACTGATTTTCCCGAGCCACTTTCGCCCACGATGGCGAGGATTTCACCGGTAGCGACGTCTTGATCCACGGCTTCAACGGCTTTGAATTGACCTGAAGTTGTGGCGAAAGACACGCTCAGATTTCGGATGTGCAAAAGGGCCATGGTCTAGCTCCGCTTCAGTTTAGGATCGAGCGCATCACGTAGACCGTCGCCCATCAGATTGATGGCCAAAACCGTGACAAGGATCGCAAGACCCGGGAAGGTCACAACCCACCATGCCCGCAGAATAAACTCCCGCGCTTCGGCCAACATGGTGCCCCATTCTGGGGTTGGCGGCTGTGCGCCCATCCCAAGGAACCCAAGCGCCGCCGCGTCAAGAATAGCAGTCGAAAAGGACAGCGCCGCTTGGACGATAATCGGCGCGAGGCAATTGGGCAGGACTGTGACAAACATCAGCCGGAAATACCCAGCCCCGACGACGCGCGCCGAGGTTACATAGTCTTTTTGACGTTCTGACAGCACGCTGGCACGGGTCAGGCGCACGTAATGTGGCTGCAGAACAATAGCGATGGCGATCATCGCGTTGGTCAAGGATGGGCCGAGAATGGCAACGAGCACCAGCGCCAAAAGTAACGACGGAAACGCAAGGATAACGTCCATAATCCGCATGATGATGCTGTCGAGCCATTTGGGGGCAAACCCCGCAATAAGGCCCATCAGGATGCCACCCGACGCGGCAATACTGACCACGACGACGCCAACAAAGAACGAATATCGTGCCCCAACGATGAGACGCGAGAGCATGTCGCGGCCCAAAGGATCGGTGCCAAGAATGAATTGCCATGTGCCGCCTTCTTGCCAGACGGGTGGCTGTAAGATCGCGGCACGGAACTGCTCTGTGGCGTCATGGGGCGCGACCCATGGGCCGAATAGAGCGAGAAACGCGAAGACCGCAAAGATATAGAGGCCAATCACGGCACCACGGTTTTCGCGGAAATAGAACCAGAATTCGCGCAACTGACCGGGGCGTTCCACGGCAGTTTCTGGCTCAACAGAGAGGGCGTCGTCCATCAGCGTTTCCTGATCTTAGGGTTGATGATGCCATAGAGCATGTCAACGGTGAGGTTCACGATCATGACCATAACGGCGATTAAAAGAAGGCCGCCCTGAACTACGGGGTAGTCGCGGCGGAAAATGCTGTCGACCATCCATTTGCCAATTCCCGGCCAGCTAAAAATCGTCTCCGTAAGGATCGCGCCCGCAAGAAGAGTACCGACGGACAGGCCGATGACGGTGACGACTGGGATCAACGCATTGCGCAACGCGTGAATGCCGTTGATCCGCCCAGGGGACATGCCTTTGGCGCGGGCGGTGCGAATATAATCTTCACCCAAGACTTCGAGCATCGCCGAGCGCGTTTGGCGCGCGATGACCGCAAGCGGGATGGTTCCCAGCACGATTGTCGGCAAGATCAAATGTCGGACGGCGGAGATGAATGCGCCCTTCTGGCCCGAGGCAAGGCTGTCGATAAACATGAAGCCCGTCGGGTTGGGAAAGTAATAGATCAGGTCGATACGGCCCGAAACGGGGGTCCATTGCAGCATGCCTGAGAAGACGATGATCAACAAAAGCGCCCACCAGAAAATCGGCATGGAATACCCGACCAAAGCGGTGGACATCAGCGCACGGTCAAAGAATTTTCCGCGATTTACCGCGGCAATCACGCCTGCGGGCAATCCCAAAGCCATGGCAAAAATCATCGCACAAAGCGAGAGTTCGAGGGTGGCAGGGAAGAGCGAGAAGAACTCGTCCCACACCGGTTTTTTGGTCACAAACGAAGTGCCTAAATCGCCATGAAGCACCCCAACGAGGTAGTCCCAAAACTGCTCATAGATGGGCCGATCATAACCAAACTGCGCAGAAAGTTCCGCATAACGCTCGTCGGATATACCGCGTTCGCCCGCCATAACCACAATAGGATCGCCCGGTAAGGCACGGATAAAGCCGAAGGAAATCAGCGTAACGCCGATGAACGTTGGTATGAATGTCAGTAGTCTGCTTAGAACATAGTTCAACATGACAACACCATGAGTTCTTTGGGGAAATGGGTGAGGAGTTGGTATCCGTCTTCTGTGATCAGAATGTCATCTTCGATGCGCACACCGAAATTGTCGATCTCATACAGGCCGGGTTCGTTGGTATAGACGGTCCCTGCGGGCAGGGCCACGTGATTGCCGCGCATAATATAAGGGGCTTCGTGCACTTCGCGGCCAAGCCCGTGGCCGGTTTTTGTGCGGATGCGATCGCCATAGGGCGAGGCTTCGAGCACGCTGGTGACCACATCATCAATCTCATGCGCGGTGACGCCTGCGCGTGAGATTGCGAGGCCAGCAAGGTTGGCGCGCAACACGGTGTCATAAACGGCGCGCCCCTCCTCGGTCACGTGATCAAGGAAAACGGTGCGGGTAATATCGGCGGCAAACCCGTTCTTGCGGGCACCAAAATCGAGCAATAACGCGTCGCCCGCTTTGACGTGATAGTCGGAACGCGCCTTGGCGTGGGGCCGTGCAGAGCCATCGCCTGCGGCAACAATCGGCGCAAACGAGAGATCATCGGCCCCTTCGGCAAACAGATTTTGCACGAGGGTTTGTTCGATCTGCTTTTCGGTCTGGCCAAGTTTTACGGATGCGAGCGTGCGGTGCAAGGCCCGTTCCGAAATGTCGATGGCTTCCTGAAGGGTGGCGATATCGGCAGGCGTTTTGAGCATCCGTAGCGCGGAGATTTCGCGCTCCCCATCGAGGATTTTCAGATCGGGCTGCGCCTTTTTCAACGCGTGATGCACAAAGACGCGCATGACCTGCCCTTCTACCGCGAGCGACGAAATGTTGAGATGGGTCATCAGGCCGGCAAAAGCTTCGTCATATCCCGTTTGATCGCGCCAATCAAAGACCGCGCCATCAAAACCAACAAGCTCCCAACTGCCCAGTTCAAGATTTGGCACAAGGGCGGCGGCGGGTCCGTTTGCGGGAACAACAAGTACAAATGGCCGCTCGTGGCTCATAAAACTGTGCTCAACCACACGGGTGAAATTTGGGCCAGGAACCAGCGCGATGGCATCAACACCAAGCTCGGCGGCGACAGTGGCATAGGCGGATAGGCGATCGTTCAGAGGGTGTGACAAAAAGGGATGCTCCGACGGTAAATGAGAGGGACGGTAAGTGAGTGGCAGGGGCGGCACATTTACGTGCCACCCCAAGGGCTTAGAGAGCTTAGTTCGACAAGCCAACTTGGTTGAAGATATGGCCACCAAGTGGGTGAACAACATAGCCTTCAACTTCTGGACGCATAGTCATAAAGACGACCGAGTGCGCGATTGTCGACCAAGGCGCTTGATCCTTGAAAATGACCTGTGCTTCTTCATAAAGCTTGGCACGTTCGGCCTGTGTTGGCAGAACTTTCGCTTGCTGAATCAACGCATCAAACTCTTCGTTACACCATTGTGCACGGTTTGATTGGCCAACACCGTCACATCCGAGCAAAACAGCAAGGAAGTTATCGGGATCACCGTTGTCGCCTGTCCAACCCAAGAGCACGGCACCATCACGGTCTTCGGCTTTTGAGCGTTCAAGGTATTCACCCCATTCGTAAGACACAATCTCAACATCGACACCGATCTTGGAGTAGTCTTCCTGCATAAGTTCCGCCATGCGGCGTGCATTGGGGTTGTAGGGACGCTGAACAGGCATCGCCCAGATCTTCATTTTCAGATCAGTAACACCTTCGGCTTCCAACATCGCTTTGGCGGCTTCAGGATCATAATTATCGTCTTCAATTGCGTCGTTATAGGACCACATTGTTGGTGGGATCGGGTTTTTGGCAATTTGGCCAGACCCTTGGAACACAACATCAATGATTGCCTGTTTGTCGACCGCCATGTTCAACGCCTTGCGAACATTGGCATTATCAAAGGGCGCAACCATTGTGTTATACGCGAGATAGCCCACGTTAAGACCTTCTTGCTCCATAACGACAACACCGCTGTCGTCTTTCATCGCCTGAACATCTGCGGGATTTGGATAGGCCATAACATGGCATTCGCCCGCCTGAACTTTTTGGTAACGCACAGAAGCATCAGGTGTGATCGCAAAGATCAGCGATTCAACTTTGGCATTGTCACCCCAATAATCGTCGTTGCGCAGATAGCGGATAACCGCATCTTTTTGGTAGGCTTGGAACGAGAACGGACCAGTGCCGATTGGCGCTTGGTTCAACATTTCTGGTGTGCCAGCTTCCAACATCGCATCCGCATATTCTTTGGAAACGATCGACGCAAAATCCATCGCCATGTTGGCAATGATCGGCGCTTCTGGACGCGTGAGGTTGAATACAACGGTGTAATCATCCACTTTTTCGATGCTTTCAATCAAGTCTGGCATCGACATGCCGCCGTAATATTCCCATGTTCCGCCGGAAACGGTGTTGTATGGGTTTTCTTCGTTGCCCTGACGATCAAACGTAAAGATCACGTCGTCGGCGTTAAAATCGCGTGTGGGGGTGAACTGATCGTTGCTGTGAAACTTCACACCTTTACGCAAGTTGAAAGTGACCGTTTTCCCATCTTCAGAAACGTCCCAGCTTTCGGCAAGTCCAGGGATTGTTTCGGTGGTACCGACTTTGAACTCTGTCAGGCGGTTATAGAGGGGGTGGCTGGACGCATCAAACGTTGTGCCAGCCGTGAAAAGCGCTGGGTCAAACCCCTCGGGGGAACCCTCTGAGCAATAGACAAGCGACTGCGCGGAAGCCGCGGTGCCCATCGTGGCCATAAGCAGCCCAGTGGCGATTTTGTACTTAAAAGTCATTTGGTTGTATCTCCCTTTGGTTGTCGTTTTTAGTGTTTTTGGCGGCATGGTTTTCCAGCCGCATTTCAGCCCCTATGCTATCGTTTTTTCGGGGTCAGAATTGGTAAGGTCCTCTGTGATATCAGGGACCATTTGTGGAATTTGGTCGGACTTTTTATAGTGCATTCGTCCCACCCAAAGAATCCGTGCGGGCTCTTGGGTGCGGTTGGACCAACTGTGCGGTTTCTCCCCAAGATAATGCAAACTATCACCGGTCGACATGATATACTCGCGCCCACCGACCATCTGCGAAATCTCGCCCTCCAGAATATAAATGATCTCTTCACCGAGGTGTTTCACAAGTTCGGATTCATATCCTGCGGGAACATTCATCACAAAAGACGTCAGCTCGTGCCCCGGAAAATCCGCACCGATCTGTTCGTATTCAATAGAGGACCCGGCCGTGGCGAAGCGTGGACGACTGCCTGCGCGCGTCAAGCTATCGGCGACTTGCGGCTTGCGGATGAAATAGTCGAGGTCAACGTTGAGGGCTGCGGCAATTTGGGAAAGCGTACCTAGGGTTGGTGTCGCGTTTCCGCGTTCCAACTGGCTGATATATCCAACGGAAACACCGGATGCGGCCCCGAGTTGCTGCAACGTCATCGAAAGACGTTGCCGCTGGCGACGCATACGCGCTCCGAGTTCATTTGCGTCCTTGCGCCTTTCAGCCTTCACAAACCGACCTCCCCCCAAGGAATTTTGTTAGTCCGGCGAGGCTATTAGCATAAAGATTTTTGTCAACAATAATTTTTTTACTATAACCTCAAAAGCCGAACCTTTAGCGCGAAAACTCAGATCGAAAACGTCTCGTATCATAACCCTAAACGAGTGCAGATCGACATTTTTATCCCCCCATGAAATGGCACAAAATTCCACCCAAGAGGCGCAAACATCCACTGCGCACCGTGGTCGTTCAAGATTTGTTCTTTGATTTTCCAACAAGTTTCCCCCTAATTGAGAGTGATTCAATCGGAGCCGCGCGGCTTTTCGATTCGTCGCAAAAAATAACACCTTGAGAGCGAACGGGCACAATATGACACATCATTGGCAAAGCGTATTGCGAGATATTTGGGGCATACACGCCACCGTAACCCCGCTTGACGGCGAGTTGGATCTCAACTTTCTGGCGACCGGAACACAAGATTACGTGCTCAAAGTCATGCGCATTGGCTGCCCCGTCGACTTCATCGACCTCCAATGCCGCGCGTTCAATCACATCGCGCATAATGCACCAGACGTCCCCGTTCCCGATGTGATAACAACCCACTCAGGGGAATTTTTTGCCGCGGTGCCAGACGAGGCAGGCGCCAAGCGTCTGGTTTGGGTGTTGCGCAAAGCCGAAGGGCGGACCTATGCCAATTTCCGCCCGCAGTCCGTCGCATTATTGCGCGATTTGGGCCATGCCATTGGGGCAATGGACCGCGCGCTGGCCGATTTTAAACACCCAGCACTTGCGCGTGATTTCAAATGGAATTTGACCCAAGGCGATTGGATTTCGGACCATCTTGAGGGGATCACCGCGCCCAAACGCCGCGCACTCATCAGTGACATTCTGGCCGCATTTTCCACCATCAAACCGGCGCTAAAATCCCTGCCCCACGTCGCCATCCACAACGACGTGAACGACTATAACGTCATCGTCGGCGGCACCCTAACGAAGCCCCCCCATGTGACGGGATTGATTGACCTTGGCGACATCTGCGCCAGCCCGCGCATTTGCGACCTCGCGATTGCGGGCGCCTATATGGTGTTGGGCCAAGCGGACCCCGAACAGGCCTTGGCCGCACTGGTTGCGGGCTATCACGCCGCCTACCCGCTCACCTCTAAAGAGGTCGATCTGATCTGGCCGCTGTTGCGCATGCGCCTTGCTGTAAGCGTGGTGAACTCAACCCAAATGGCGCTCGAAAACCCGCATGATCCCTATGTTGTCATTTCCCAGAAACCCGCGTGGGATTTTCTGGAAGCAGGCGCGGTGAACGAAGAATTGATTGGCAAACGTCTGCGCGCGGCCTGCGGTTTGCCGATCACGGATGCTGCGCCCCGCGTTCAGGCGTGGCTCGATCAAGAGCGCGGGAGTTTTGCCTCCATTATGGGCGAAGATTTGGCGCGGGCCCCGATGGGTACGCTTTCGGTGGAACACTCCACATGGCCGCAAAATCCGTTTGACCTTCCGTTGGCTGAAGCCGCCTTGGTTGGGCAGGAATATGAGGATAACGGTCGCATTTGGCTTGGCTATTATAACGAACCCCGCCTGATTTATACCGCCCCCGCGTTTCGCCGTGGACCATGGAAAGCCTCAAATCGGCGTTCGGTGCATTTGGCGATTGATGCCTTTGCTCCTGCCCAAACCACCCTGCATGCACCGATAAAAGCCACAGTTCATGTGGTTGAAAATCGCACCGCTCATCTGGACTATGGCGGCGTCGTTATTCTGCGCCACGAGACCCCAAATGGCGACGCGTTCTTCACACTTTATGGCCACCTTAATCCCGAAGTTCTTGAGACTTTGCAGGTCGGCCAAACCCTTGCAAAGGGCGAGGCTTTTGCCCGTCTTGGCGATGTGACGCAATCAGGTGGCTGGGCACCGCATGTGCATTTCCAACTGGCCCTTTCGACCGATGGCATGGGCGAAGATTGGCCCGGTGTCGCGGACCCGGACGAGATGTATCTGTGGGGGGCGATCTGTCCCAATCCCGCTGCTTTGATGAATTTACCTGACGCCAAAGTGGTCTTCACCCCCACCGACAAAGACGCAGTTAAGGCTGAGCGCGACCGCCTTTTTGGCCGCAATCTGCGTCTAAGCTATGCCGATCCTGTGATGCTGGTGCGCGGCTGGAAACACCATCTGTTTGACGAATGGGGCCGCCCCTATTTGGACGCCTATAACAACGTGCCGCATGTGGGCCACGCCCATCCCCGCATTCAGGCCGTCGCGGCGGACCAACTCAAACGGATAAATTCAAACACGCGGTATCTGCATCCGGCCCAGACCGAATTTGCGCAAAAAATCATCTCGAAAATGCCAAAAAGCCTGTCGGTCTGCTTCTTTGTCAACTCTGGGTCCGAAGCCAACGAACTCGCCCTGCGGCTTGCCCGCGCCAAAACGGGTGGCAAAGACATGATAACGCCCGATCATGGCTATCACGGCAATACCACCGGCGCGATCGACATTTCGGCCTATAAATTTAACGCCAAGGGCGGCGTAGGCCAACCCGATTGGGTGCAATTGGTCGAGGTCGCCGACGACTATCGCGGAAGCTATCACCGCGACGATCCAGATCGAGCCGAGAAATTTGCCGCCCTTGTGGACGACGCCCTTGCGGCTATCAAAAAACGCGACGGAAAACTGGCAGGCTTCATCGCCGAAACCTTCCCCAGCGTTGGCGGCCAAATCATCCCGCCCAAAGGCTATTTATCGGCGGTCTATCAACGGGTTCGCGCGGCTGATGGTGTGTGTATCGCCGATGAAGTGCAAACGGGATTGGGGCGATTGGGTGACTATTACTTTGGGTTTGAGCAACAAAACGCGGTGCCCGACATTGTGGTCTTGGGCAAGCCAATCGGCAATGGCCACCCCCTCGGTGTGGTCGTCACCACCCGCCAAATTGCTGAAGCTTTTGCCAAGGGGCCGGAGTATTTCTCGACCTTCGGCGGCTCAACGCTGTCCTGTCGCATGGGCAAAGAAGTCCTTGATATCGTTGACGATGAGGGCCTGATGGAGAATGCGCGCGTGATGGGCGCGCGGCTGTTTGACGGGTTGGCGGCGCTGCAACTACGCCACGACGTGATTGGCGATGTGCGCGGCTATGGCCTGTTTATCGGCGTTGATTTGGTGTGGGATCCCGAGAGTCGCGCTCCCGCTACTCAGATTGCCGAATATGTCAAAAACCGCCTGCGCGCGCACCGTATTCTAATCGGTTGCGAGGGGCCATTTGACAATATTCTCAAGATACGCCCGCCTCTAACGATAGACGCCGAGGACGTGGAGATGCTCCTTACGGTGCTTGGGAAAACACTAGAAGAAGTAGACCAGATGAGGGAGGAGCATTGAGGGCGCCTCCCTCATCCTAAAGGGTGATTTTTACACGGCGATCGTTTGAGATAAGCCTTTGAATTTGAGCGACGATTTGGTCCGCATGCGCATGTGCGACTTCGTCGGCCCGCTCAACGTCGCCTGCCGCAATCGCGTCGATCATGCCCTCGTGCTCGCTGACAAATTGTGGCGGAAGTTGATCCTGATAAGACGAGTAATACAGCCGCAATATCCGCCGCCCCTCATCCAATAGCCGCAGGAAAAGCCCTTCGTAATACACGTTCTGCCCCGCCACCGCGATGGCCGCATGGAACTCGCGATTTGTTGCTATCATCGCCAAAGCGTCTTGGTCCTTAACGGCGCGCTCAAACTCGGCCTGATGCGCGCGGATAATCTCTAAATCCTCTGGCGTGTGGTACTCTGCAGCCAACCGCGTGGTCATGCGGTACATCAACGTAAGCGCATCAAAAAACGTGTGCAGCTTGAGGAAATTTATATTGGACACCACGGTCGAGCGATTTGGCAACGTGGTCACCAACCCCTCCACGGACAAGCGGACCAGTGCTTCTCGGATCGGCGTGCGCGACATCGCAAAGCGTTCCGCCAGTTGGATTTCGTCAATTGGACTGCCCGGTTCCAGGACCAAATCGATGATTTCATCGCGCAAAACATCGTACACATGCTTCACTCCAGACCCGCGTTTTCGGTCGGGTTTCTTGATGGCGTCTGACTTTGTCATGATGAATCCTTTTTGTACACAAGAAGGATATTGGAACCCGCTCGTTGGAGCAAGAGTAATGACGATTGTTCGACTCTAGAACAAAACTTGTCGACAAATAAAATCCAACACGTATTATCGCGCTCAAGATATAGAATCAAACTCTATGCGCTGCGCCTTTAAATCTAATCCCGCACGCGCACGACACTTTAGGAGATCACAATGACCCGCCCCATTTTTTCCGGAACCATTCCGGCCCTGATGACGCCCTGCACCCCCGACCGCACCCCGGATTTCGACGCTTTGGTCCGAAAGGGACAAGAACTGTTCGCGGCGGGCATGTCGGCGGTGGTGTATTGTGGCTCGATGGGCGACTGGCCGCTTTTGACGGATGCACAGCGGATGGAAGGCGTTGAGCGCCTCGTTAAAGCGGGTGTTCCCTTGATCGTCGGCACGGGCGCTGTGAACACGAAACTGGCGGTTGCCCATGCGGCCCACGCGCAAAAAGTCGGCGCCCAAGGCCTGATGGTTATCCCCCGCGTGCTGTCGCGTGGCGGTTCTATGCCGGCACAAAAAGCACATTTCAAAGACATCTTGGCCGCGGCCCCCGACCTCCCCGCCGTGATCTACAACAGCCCCCACTATGGCTTTGCCACCCGCGCGGACCTGTTCTTTGAACTACGCAAGGATCACAAAAACCTGATTGGTTTCAAAGAGTTCGGCGGCTATGATGATCTGTCCTATGCGGCAGAACACATCACCAGCGGCAACGACGACGTGAGCCTGATGATCGGTGTCGACACCGCTGTTGTGCATGGTTTCGTCAATTGCGGCGCGACAGGTGCGATCACGGGTATCGGCAACGTCCTCCCCTCCGAAGTCTTGAATCTGGTCGCCCTGAGCCAAGATGCCGCCAAAGGCAACGCACTGTCACGCCAACGCGCAACCGAGTTGGAAACCGCGCTTAACGTTTTGTCGAAATTTGACGAAGGTGCCGACTTGGTGTTGTTCTTCAAACATATGATGGTTTTGAACGGAGACGCGGAATACACGCTGCATTTCAATGAGAGCGACGCGCTTTCGGACAGCCAACGCGGTTTTGTCGAAGCCCAACTCAAGCTGTTCCGCGCGTGGTATGCCGATTGGTCCAAACTTGCAGGCGCTGTTCTTTAAGCTACAGCGCCCCATTCAAATCAAAAAGGCCCGCAGAGCCTCGCGGGCCTTTTTTCGTTTATGGAAAAGGATTTAAGAGACGGCCTTCAACCCATCTTTGCGCAGGCGTTCCAACAAAGCCACCTCTTCGGCCGTCAAGCGAATGCCATTAGCCTGAGACTCGGACCGCGCTGCAAAGCGGCGTTGCGACGGCAAGCGCGCCCCCTGACCAAGGATCGCATCAAACAGGGTTTCCGCTCGATCCAAGCTCGCGCCCCCGCGGCCTGCGGCAAATTTTTCGGGGCTAAAGGCAATGATCAGTTCGCCGTGGCGCGGCGCGATATTGGTGGCTCCCAGAAACTCCAAGGCTTCGGGGCTGGTCATATCGCCGATCATCACCCCCGCGAGCAATTCGATCATGGTGGAAATGGCCGACCCTTTGTGGCCGCCAAAGGGCAGCATCGCCCCCTCCAAAGCCAGCGTGGCATTGGTTGTGGGCGTGCCGTTTTCATCCATCGCCCAGCCCTCGGGAAGCGGTTTCCCCGCGATACGGTGCAACTCAACTTCGCCGCGCGCCGCGACGCTGGTGGCGAAATCAAACACATAGGGGTGCGCGCCTTTGCGGGGCCAACCAAAGCCCAGCGGATTGGTGCCGAGCAAAGGTTTTGTGCCGCCCGTTGGCGCAACTGTCGCGTAACTTGGGCACATCGCAATCGCGGCAAGGCCAAGATCGGTGAGCGCCTCAACCTCTGGCCAAAGCGCGGAAAAATGGGTGCAATCGTTGATCACAAGCGCCGCTAACCCCAAGCTATGGGCGCGTTCCGCCAGCACGGGCGCGCCCAACTCGAACGCTGCATTGGCAAAGCCACCCTTGGCGTCGACCCGAACAATTGCGGAGGCATCCTGTTGCAATTTCGGCGTCGCTTGTGGGTCCACTTTTCCCTGCTTTAACGTACGCAAACAGCCCTCAATCCGATAGATGCCATGTGATTTACACGCATCCTGTTCTCCCGCCAAAATCACGCGCGCCAAGGGGCCTGCCTGTGTGACCGAGAACCCAACGTTGAGGAATATCTCTTCGATCAATCCGCTCAACTCTTGGGCGGTGAGGGTCGTTGCGTCGGTCATTTTGGTAGTCCTTACTTTCATTAGATGGCGTCGCGGATATTTCAGACAAAGGCGGGTCGCCAATTGTATATAATTTGTATACATAGAGGATAATCTTAGCAAGTCACCTCCCCCGTCACTTTCTCATTCCTGTCGAAGAGTTCGCATTTCATTTGCGCAAACGAGGTCGATTCGCCCCTTAAACAGGGCGCTCTACGGCCTTTATCGACAAGTCGCGCCCGTTAAGTATACTAATTAAATACAAATAATATTTTTAGTTGATTCAAGTAAAATGCACAACCATAGTCGCCTCACAGACGAATCAAAAAACAATGCCACCACGGGAGAACGACAAATGAAAACTTCGTTGATTATTGGAAGCCTGCTGACTGCAACGGCGCTTACTTCACCGGCAAACGCGGACAAATTGGACGATATCATGGCATCTGGCACGCTGCGCTGTGCTGTGGTGTTGGATTTCCCACCAATGGGGTCACGCGATGCGGACAACAACCCAATCGGCTTTGACGTCGACTATTGCAATGACCTTGCAGCGGCACTCGGCGTAGAAGCAGAAATCGTTGAAACACCCTTCCCTGACCGTATTCCAGCCTTGGTTTCGGGCCGTGTTGATGTTGGGGTTGCCTCCACTTCTGACACGCTTGAGCGCGCAAGAACCGCTGGCTTCACGATCCCCTATTTCGCCTTCACAAACGTTGTTTTGACCCGCGAAGATGCTGGTGTTGAAGATTTTGACGGCTTGAAAGGCAAAACTGTTGGTTCAGTTGGCGGCACCTTCGAAGGCATCGCACTTGAGGACAACGTCAAAGAATGGGGCGAAGGTAGCTTCCGTCCATACCAATCCCAAGCAGACGTGTTCCTTGCCCTTTCGCAAGGCCAAATTGACGCGACGGTTGTGACTTCAACTGTGGCTGGTTCCATCGTTGCTTCGGGCAAATACCCAGGCCTAACTATCAAAGGCGACGCGCCTTATGCCATTGATTACGTAGGCCTTATCGCGCTGCGTAACGAGTACGGCCTGCTGAACTATCTTGATCTCTTCATTAACCAACAAGTCCGCACAGGACGGTATCAAGAGCTGTATGGCAAATGGGTTGGCGGCGACGCACCTGAACTAACTGTTCCTAACGTTTACCGTTAAATCGGCGGGGGGCCTTCGGGCCCCCTTGCTTTCCCGCAAGCTCCCACACAAAGGGTCGCGATGTTTAACTATACATTCCAATGGCGTCAGGCGCTGCAAAAGCTTCCGCAATTATTTGACGGAGCTTTGGTCACACTTGAGATCGCCCTTTTGTCGATGGTCATGGGTATCCTTTTGGCCGTCATCCTCGCCGTTGCGCGCAATTCAAAATCCAAGCTGATCTATGCGCCCGCGACAGTATGGGTCGAGGTGGCACGCAACACGCCTGCCCTTTTCCAGATTTACATGGCGCATTTCGGATTGGGAAGTTTTGGCATCCACCTCAGCCCCTTCGTGGCGCTTTTGGCTGGGATTACGTTCAATAATGCGGGTTATTTGGCCGAGACATTTCGCGGCGCCCTGCGCGCCATTCCAGACACCCAAACGCGGTCGGCACGTTCCCTCGGGATGCGCCCCCTTCAGGCCTTCCGCCTGATTGTGATGCCGCAAATGTTCCGCATCGCTTTCTTGCCCACCACCAACCAAATGGTTTGGGCGATCCTGATGACCTCATTGGGCGTGACCGTAGGAATGAACACCGACCTCGCTGGCGTAACCCAAGATATCAACGTGAGAAGCTTTCGCACGTTTGAGATTTTTACCCTTGCGGCTGTGTTCTACTACTTCATTGCAAAAGCGGTGACGATTGGCGCACGGCTGATCGCATGGCGCATGTTCCGGTATTAAGGAGAGTACCATGTTTGATACCGGTTTAAACCTTAACGACCTGATGTTCCTCGCTAAAGGCGCAGGAATGACACTGGCGGTCACGGCCTTTGCTGTGACGGGCGGCACACTTATGGGGCTGTTCTTTGGCGTCCTTCGCGCCCATATAAGTACGTGGGCCGCCCTGCCTATAATCTTTGTCTTGGATATATTTCGCTCTGTGCCGTTGCTGATCCAGTTGGTTTTGGCGAATGCGTTCCAAGCGATCGCGGGCCTAAATATGCCGCCCTTCGCCACGTCTTGTGTCGTTTTGGCGCTCTATACATCGGCCTATTGCACCGAGATTGTGCGCGGCGCAATTGATGCGGTTCCGATGGTCACACGTCGCGCGGCGCGCTCGTTGGGTCTGTCGTGGGGCCAAGACATGACGCAAATCGTGTTCCCAATGGCGCTTAGGGTGGCCCTTCCAAGCTGGATTGGCCTTACCCTCGGCGTTTTGAAAGACAGCTCATTGGTCCTCTGGCTGGGCATCATCGAACTGCTGCGCGCCAGCCAGATCCTTGTGACCCGCCTGCAAGAACCTATGTTCATCCTGATGGTCACAGGAGTTATATACTTTGCCCTAAGCTTCCCCATCGCTCGGCTTGGAAGCCAACTCGAAAAAAGGTGGCGTGAGAATGATTGAGATTAAAGACGTTCGTAAATCCTTTGGTCCATTGGAAGTGCTTAAGGGCATAGACCTGACGGTTCAAAAAGGAGAAGTTGTGTCGGTTATCGGCGGCTCTGGTTCGGGAAAATCGACGCTCCTGACCTGTATCAACGGTTTGGAACAGATCAGCCACGGCAGCATCCTTGTGGATGGGATTGAGGTGCATGCAAAATCCACCGACCTTAACAAACTGCGCCGCAATATCGGTATTGTGTTCCAACAGTTCAACTCTTTCCCCCACCTCACCGTGTTGGAAAACGTGACTTTGGCCCCGCGCAAAGTGTTGGGAATGTCGCGCGAACAAGCCGAAGAAATCGCCGTCAAACACCTCACGCATGTTGGCTTGGCCGAGAAACTCTTGGTCTATCCTGGACGGCTTTCCGGTGGCCAACAGCAACGTATGGCGATTGCGCGCGCTCTAGCTATGTCGCCTGCATATATGTTATTTGATGAGGTGACATCCGCGCTTGATCCGCAATTGGTGGGAGAGGTGTTGGACACGCTGAAACTGCTTGCAGACGAGGGTATGACGATGATTTGCGTGACGCATGAAATGGGTTTTGCCCGCGATGTTTCGGATCGGGTCGCCTTTTTTCATCAAGGAGTTATGGCCGAGATCGCGCCTTCCAAACAGTTCTTCGACGCGCCACAGCATGCGGAAACGCAAAAGTTTCTTTCGAGCGTACGCTAATGAGCACCCAAGATGCCGTGGTGGTTGGCGCCGGTGTAGTCGGTCTCTCGATTGCTTTGGCAGCTCAAGCGCGGGGTCTTACTGTCCGTGTGATTGATCGTGAAGGCCCCTCTGCGGGGGCCTCTGCGGGCAATGCTGGCGCGTTTGCCTTTCCCGAAATCCTGCCGCTGGCTTCACCAAAAGTTATGCGCAAAGCTCCGAAATGGCTACTCGATCCGTTAGGCCCCCTGTCGATCCCGCCTCAATACGCGTTGAAAATCGCACCATGGATGTACAGATTTTGGCGCGCGAGTTGGCCCGCAGAAGTGCGCGCATCAACGGTTGCTTTGACGGAATTGAACGCGATTTCAAAACGCGCGCTCAAACCATTTTTGCGCGACAACGGTTTGATGGATATGCTGCACCACGACGGGCAATTGCTGGTTTATGAGGGGCGGTCCGAGTTTGAAGCCAGCCTGCCGGGCTGGAAGGTCCGTGAAGACGCCGACATCCCCTTCCGTCACCTCATAGGCGACGAAATCGCTGAGGTCCAACCGGGTCTTCATGCGCGGTTCACCCATGCAACATTCACGCCGGAATGGTACTCGATTTCCGACCCCAAGCTATACACCCTCGCGCTTGCCGAGCAGTTCCGTGCCAAGGGCGGCGAAATTGTAATCGCCGAAGCCACGAGTTTGGTTGACGGCGGTGTGCAGACCAGTGTCGGAAAAATGACCGGCAAAATCGTCCTTGCGGCGGGCGCGTTCTCGCACCACCTTGCGCGGACGGGTGGTGTCAAAATCCCGCTTGAAACCGAGCGCGGCTATAACACCACGCTGCCCCCAGACGCGGTCGATCTGCGGTGCCACGTGACGTTCGGCGGCCATGGTTTTGTAATTTCCAAGCTGACAACCGGCATCCGTGTTGGCGGAGCGGTTGAGCTGGGCGGATTGAAACTTCCACCAAATTATAAGCGGGCAGAAGCGCTCCTGACCAAAGCCAAACAATTCATGCCTGCGTTAAAAACCACGGGTGGCACACAGTGGATGGGCTTCCGTCCATCGCTCCCCGACACTCTTCCGGCTCTCGGCCCCCTGCCTGGACGCCCTGATGTGATTTGTGCTTTTGGCCACGGGCATCTTGGATTGACCCAATCGGCGGGCACTGCTGAAATCATCGCGGATTTGCTCGTTGGCAAAGCCCCCGCGATGGACCTATCCCCGTTCTCTCCTGCGCGTTTTTAGAGGCATCGCATGACCCAATTTACCTTCCCTTGCATTGACGGCCACACCTGTGGCAACCCCGTGCGCCTTGTAACCGGTGGCGCGCCGCAATTACCCGGCGACACGATGCTGGAAAAACGCGCGCATTTCTTGGCTGAATACGACTGGATCCGCACGGGCTTGATGTTTGAGCCACGCGGCCACGACCAAATGTCGGGCGCGATCCTCTATCCGCCCACACGCGAGGATTGTGACGTCGGGGTGTTGTTTATCGAGACCTCTGGCTGTTTGCCAATGTGCGGCCACGGCACCATCGGCACCGTCACAATCGCGCTGGAAAACGGTTTGATCCGCCCCGAAACGGCGGGCGTGCTGCGGCTAGACACCCCTGCCGGTCGGGTCGATGTGACCTATGTTCAGGACGGGCGGTTTATCGAGGAAGTGCGCCTGACCAATGTCGCGAGTTTCCTGCATTCCGAAGGGCTTACGGCCAACGTCGCAGGCCTAGGCGAAGTTGTTGTTGATGTGTCCTATGGCGGTAATTTTTACGCCATCGTCGATCCGCAGAAAAATTTCAATGATATGGCCGATTTTTCCGCAGGCGAGTTGGTGGGGTTTAGCCAAAAACTTCGCACAGCATTGAATGAAAAATACGAATTTACCCATCCAGAAAAACCCTCGATTTGCGGTCTATCGCATATCCTGTGGACGGGCGCGGCACAGCATCCAGAAGCCAGCGCACGCAACGCGGTTTTCTATGGCGACAAAGCGATCGACCGTTCGCCCTGCGGCACAGGAACCTCCGCGCGCATGGCGCAATTGGCGGCAAAAGGCAAACTCTCCGTCGGCGATGATTTTATCCACGAGAGCATCATCGGCTCGCTCTTCAAGGGCCGCGTCGAGGCAGCGGCAACGGTTGCAGATAAGCCTGCGATCATCCCGTCGATTGCCGGATGGGCCCGCGTAACGGGCATCAATACAATATTCATAGACGATGAACGCGACCCCTTCGCGCATGGTTTTGTGGTTAAATAGAAAGTACTTATGACACGCAGCATCCTTGCCGGACACGCAAACGGACCCGTTTTGGCGTCCGAAGAAGGCCTTAGTTTTTGGGGCGGCGTTGATGCTTCCACAGGCGTCGTCATCGACGCACATCATCCGTGGCACCGCCAATCCCTCGCGGGGAAAATCGTGCTGATGCCCACCAGTCGCGGATCTTGCACAGGCTCTGGCGTGGTGCTTGAATTGATCCAAAACGGCCACGCCCCTGCCGCGTTTATTTTCCGCGACCATGAGGATGTTTTGACCCTCGGCGCGTTGATCGCACAGCAGCTATTTGACATGAACGTCCCCGTCGCACAATTGGACGCGGCAGATTTCGCAGCCCTGTCCCAAGCCGCCACCGCGCAAATCTCGCCAACCGAAATCACCGCGCCAAACCTGACAATCCCGCTGTCCCCCTTGGCCGACGTCGCGCTTGACCTCTCAGACGGCGACCGCGCCATGCTTGCAGGTGCCGACGGCGAAGCGCCCAAAATGGCCATGCAAACCATCGTCACCATGGCAGCCCTGCAAGGGGCCACAAGTTTGATCGACGTGACCCAAGTGCACATCGACGGCTGTATTTACGCCAGCCCCGCCAATCTGGTTTTCGCGGAAAAAGTGGCCAATATGGGCGCGCAAGTACGGGTGCCAACTACGATGAATGCCATCTCTGTGGATCATGCCAATTGGCGCGC
The DNA here is from genome assembly GCF_041205445.1 of Falsihalocynthiibacter sp. CO-5D18. Lineage (NCBI taxonomy): Bacteria > Pseudomonadati > Pseudomonadota > Alphaproteobacteria > Rhodobacterales > Roseobacteraceae > Falsihalocynthiibacter > Falsihalocynthiibacter sp. CO-5D18. The sequence continues at coordinate 55,274 of NZ_JBGFCF010000008.1, forward strand.
GCAGGGCATCCCGCCCGACTTTGGCCTGCCCGCAAGCCGCCTTGCCGATGCCTATGTGAAAATGGGCGCACGCCCCAGTTTCACTTGCGCACCCTACTTGCTCGACACCACCCCCAAAGCTGGGGAAATGATCGCATGGGCGGAATCTAACGCCGTGGTCTATGCCAATACAGTTTTGGCCGCGCGCACAGTGAAACACCCCGATTTCTTTGATCTTTGCATCGCCCTCACAGGCCGCGCTCCTTTGTCTGGTGCCTATCTTGATGAACACCGCGCCGCCCTTCGGATCATCGAAATATCCCTCCCCGCGCAGCACGATGACTCCCTTTGGCCGATGCTGGGATATCTTGCCGGACATTTGGCCCCTGAATGTATCCCCGTTCTGACAGGGTTGGAAAACCTTTCCCCGAATGAGGACTATCTCAAAGCAATGTGCGCTGCGTTTGGCACCACCTCCGCGGCGCCGATGATGCATGTAGCAGGCATTACGCCGGAATCCACGATGATCTCCCCTAACGCCGAAACCGTGTACGCGGGCCTCCCTGACCTTGCGCGGATTTGGAAACAGTTCAATCCCGGCCCCGCCCAAATCGATCTCGTGGCCTTTGGCAGCCCCCATTTCTCGCTATCTGAATGCCACGCTTTGGCGAAACTTCTTGAGGGGAAACATCGTCACAACGAAACCGATGTTATTGTCACTTTGGGCCACGACACCCTCACCCAAGCCCGCGCGGACGGCACATTGGCCATCCTTGAGGCCGCAGGCGTCCAAGTCGTGCCGGATATTTGCTGGTGTTCGATTTCCGAACCCGTATTCCCCCCAAGCGCCAAAACCTTGATGACCAATTCTGGTAAATACGCGCATTACGCGCCAGGTCTTTGTGGGCGCGAAGTGCGGTTTGGCTCGCTCGCCGATTGCGCCCGCGCCGCCTGTACAGGCCAAGCGCCCAACACTCTCCCCGACTGGCTTACGCCTCAACCTTAAGGTCCCAAAAATGCGCAGTACAAAAACCATCCATGTGATTTCGGCCCATGCCGAAGGCGAAGTTGGCGACGTGATTGTGGGTGGCGTGACCCCGCCCCCCGGTGAGACGCTCTGGGAGCAAAGCCGTTGGATCGCCAAGGACCAAACCCTACGCAATTTCGTGCTAAATGAACCACGCGGCGGCGTGTTTCGCCATGTAAACCTATTGGTACCACCGAAAAACCCGCTCGCCGATGCGGCCTTTATCATCATGGAACCCGAAGACACGCCCCCGATGTCCGGCTCCAATTCGATCTGCGTTTCGACCGTACTTTTGGAAAGCGGGATTATCCCGATGATTGAGCCTGTCACCGAACTGGTGCTTGAAGCGCCCGGTGGGTTGGTGAAGGTGCGCGCGACATGTAAAAACGGCAAGGCCGAGAAGATTTCCGTGCAAAACCTGCCCAGCTTTGCGGCCGATCTGGACGTCGAACTGGAGGTCGATGGCCTTGGTACATTGCGGGTCGATACGGCCTATGGCGGCGATAGTTTTGTGATTGTCGACTCTGAAGCGATGGGCCTGTCATTGGTCGCCGAAGAAGCGCATGAGATTGCCTGCCTTGGCGTGCGCATCACCAATGCAGCCAATGAAAAGCTGGCGTTTCACCATCCCGACAATCCCGACTGGACGCATTTTTCATTCTGCCTTTTTGCGGGTCCCGTGACACGCGACGGAAATGAATTACGCGCAGGTGCCGCGGTTGCTATTCAACCGGGCAAGGTCGATCGCTCGCCAACGGGCACAGCCCTTTCGGCGCGGATGGCGGTTTTGCACGCCCGTGGCGAGATGGGATTGGACGACACATTAACGGCGGTGTCAGTCATTGGCTCAACTTTTACGGGCCGCATCGTCAGCGAAACCACGGTCGGTTCCCGCCCTGCCGTTGTGCCCGAAATTTCGGGCCAAGCATGGATTACGGGCATCCACCAACATATGCTCGACCCCACTGATCCTTGGCCCGAAGGCTATCGCCTTTCGGACACATGGGGCGCGCGCGGAAGCGACTAAGGCGCAGGCAACTCAAGCTCCTGTCCTAACTTAACGACCTCTCGCACCAACAAATCAAGGTCCTGTCGTTTGGTGCGATGATTGTTGATCGCCACACGCAAACAATGCCGTCCGCCCACCGTGGTGTCGGACGGTACTGCCAGCCCGCTTTCTTGCAGGCGGAGCATGATTTCGGTGTTCAGCGCCTTGAGGTCCTCATCCGAGCCCGCCGCATTACGATATCGAAAACAGACGATATTGATCGACGTCGGTGCCATGAGTTCCAAATGCGAGTCCGTGTGGATGAGGTCCGTCAAATAGGCGGCTTGCGCAATATTCTGATCAATTAGACGGCCAAATTTCTCCACCCCATGTTCTTTTAGCGACATCCATATTTTCAACGCCTTAAAGCCGCGCGACAACTCGAAACAATAATCCGCGAGGAATCCACCCGACGCGATACCGCGCGGTTTTTCTTCCAGAAATTCGCCATGCAACTCAAAGGTTTCGAAATGCAACTGCGCGTCTTTGACCAAAGCACACCCCGCTTCAAACGGTGTATGTAGCCATTTGTGCGGATCAAGGGCCAAGGAATCCGCTTTTTCAATCCCGTCCACCATTGCTCGATTAACGGGGGCAATTTTGATCAAGGCGCCAATACAGCCATCCACGTGAAACCACATGCCTTCCCGCTGACACAGCGCTGCAATGGCCTGCATATCGTCAATGGCGCCGGTGTTTGTGGTGCCCGCCGTGGCAATTACACAGGCGGGTTCGCACCCCGCAGCACGATCCTCTTGGATGGCCTGTTCCAACGCGGGTATGCTTATCCGAAAGTTGGCGTCCGAAGGGATCACCCGCAGGGCGCGTCGACCAAGGCCGAGGGCTTCCAACGCCTTCTGGCTAGCGCTATGGACCTGATCTGAGGTGTAAAATCGCAGCGGTTTGGGCAGGGCCGTGATCCCTTCCTCGCGCACATCGACGCCCGCCATTTTGTTGCGCGCAACCGTCAGGCACACCATGTTTGCCATCGACCCGCCACTGGTCAATGTCCCACTCGCCGACGCTGGAAAATCCATCAATTCCTTGAGCCAGTTCACGACTTGCCGGTCAACTTGGGCTGCCGCTGTATCCCCTCCGCCAAGGTTGGACCCCTCAATGGCCGCCAGAAAATCAGCCAGCGCGCCTGTAAAATTGCTCGATCCCATGTACCAGCCCCAAAACCGTGGGTGAATATTCCCCATCGCATAGGGGAAAACCGTTGACAGAACCTCGTCATAAACCGCGTCCAATGGCGTGGGTTCCATGGGCACAGGCGTGAGGAAACCATCGCGCACCGATTGCGGCATTTGCTGCCAAACCGGACGCTCCCGCACCCCCTCAACATGGGCAACGGCGTCGTCAATCATCCGCGACGCCGTTTTATGCATATCCGCCCAATTCGCAGGATCGAGGCTTTCTTCTGGAGTATCCGTCATCATCAATCCTTTATGCTGGTGCGTATTTTATGGAATTTTACCCTCATTCAGCCGCGCGGGATGCGGAAGTGGGTTTGATGTTGTGATTGAGGCGGAACAGGTTTTTTGGGTCATACTTGGCCTTCACATGGCCCAATCGCTCCATGTTGCTCCCGTAAGCCCCCGTTACTCGCCCCACCTCATCATCGGGCATGAAGTTCACATAGACACTTCCGGTCGAGTATTGCGCCGTGTCGTCGAATAATTTCCGCGCCCATCCGATACAGGTGGCATCACCAGACTCATCCGCCCATCGGGTATGAACGTTCATGATAAAATGCGCGGATCGTTGAGGATAGGCCGTGGCGTCTTCGGCAACCCGCGCCATAGCACCGCCGACATGCGCAATGAAAACTTCGCTGTTTGGATCGGGCAATGTTTCGATGGCCTTTAGAAGCACCGACACGGCGTCGCTAGAAAGCTCATTGAAATCATGGCTCTTCCAATAGTTTCTCATGCCGGGCGCGAGCAAAGGATCAAACGCGGTTTGCCACCCCACGAAGGGTGCCTCGCCGATCACATCCGCAATCGGATTTCCCAACCCACGCAATTGCTTGAGGGACTCTCCACCATCGGCTTCATCACCAATATAACAGGCTGCAAAGACAAGCACCGGTTTGCCGTGCCAGTCTTCAGGGAGAAACGGCAGAGGGGGCGCTTTGCGCATAACAACCCAGACGGTCAACTCGTCAGGCGCGGAACCCGCGATTTTGTTGTAGGCGCGCAGCAAGGATGGCGCATCTTCAAGCGGATGCACGATCAGACCTGCCAGCACGGAAGGCCCCACTTCATGCAGGCGGAATTCAAAGGAAGTAACAACGCCAAAGTTGCCGCCACCCCCACGGACCGCCCAAAACAAATCAGCGTTTTGATCCGCGCTCGCCGTCAAAAAACTGCCATCCGCGGTGACGATATCAACGGACAGAAGACTGTCGATGGTCATCCCGAATTTGCGCGTGATCCAGCCAAATCCACCACCAAGAGTTAGCCCCGCAATCCCTGTCGTGGAGTTGATACCCGTAGGCAGGGCCAAGGCATGTGATTGGGTTTCCTTATCGACGTCAGACAACAAAGCCCCCGGTTCCACACGGGCCGTTTTTGCGAACGGATCCACGTGGACACTTTGCATATGCGACAGATCCAAAAGCAACGCGCCCTCGGCTACGGCATGTCCGGCAATCTGATGCCCACCGGAACGAATGGCGAGCAACAGGTTGTTTTCACGCGCAAAATTGACGGCAGCGCGCACGTCGCTCGCCCCCATCGCCCGAATAACAAGACCGGGTTGGCGGTCGACCATCGCATTCCATAACGTGCGGCTCTCGTCGAACTCTACGGCACCTTGGGAAAAGACGCTGCCGCGCAAGGACCCGGCAAGGGCTTCGATCACGTCTGATGCAAAAATCTTTTCTGTGCCGTCTAATTTAATAATATTGGTCATTTTTAAAATCCCTCCAAATTGAATTAGAGGTCGCTTGCCGTGAATTTACCTCACAGACGGGTATGCCCGTTTCACATATTCATGTGCTATCTCTTACACTAATTTTGAAAGTCTCGCGAGCATTTGATTCACGGACCGGAACCTAGATGACTCTAGCTAAGGATCATATTGAGAGGATTACGTGGGGTATAAACCCTGAAAATACGCGATATCAAACAATTACGATCCCAGAGCGATCAGAGTAGCGGATCATAGGACCACTGCAATAATGCTTGCCGTTGCCGAGGGCGACAAAAAATATCTCCGGGGTAACAGTTGGCGCGAATTTGGCCTGCATGGCGTGCAAATCCACGCCATCGTTTGATTTGAATGCGATCAATGTCCTCAACACGTCGGCCAAGGAAATACCGACAATACCATTGAAACCAACCGCGAGGATCAGGGCCATAAATCCAACCCTTTTCCTGCCAAACAGAAAGCGGTTGTCGGCTTTTGATCCCAAAATAATTCAAAGCGGGGTCCGGTTTTGAGCTGATCTTGGCGTTTTCAAACCACGCCGCGGGAAACTCTTGCGTGCAATCATTCAGGTAGCGCCCCTCGAAAACCCCCATTTCAAGCATTTTCTGCGGGGTATAGACAGGGTTGAAATCATCGGCAAATTCCGCCCCAACAGGCGCAGAAAGAGCATAGGTATACCCTGTCTGAAAACGATCGTTCACTGTGATTTCATCGCCGAGTCTCATAGGTTTACCTACCGCAAAAAGATACGTGGCGCGCGTTCTTTTTTAAGACGCGCACCACGGGGTTTGCTTTAGTTGCAGGCTGGACGCGTGCCGGGCAGCAACACTTTGTCAACCACATGGATCACACCATTGTCGGCCATGATATCCGCGATGATTACATTCGCCATTTCGCCAGTTCCATCCGCTATCATAACGCCGTCACTTCCCGCAGTGATACACAGGCGTTCACTGTCCAAAATAGGTGCGAAATATGTCGAGCCCGTGGGGATCATATTGGCGGTCAATTTGCGGTCGTCCACGTGGTAAAGCAGCACGTTTGTGAGCTGGCCTTTGTTCTCGGGCATCAACAATGTTTCAACTGTGCCTTCGGGCAAGGCGGCAAAAGCATCATTCACCGGCGCGTAAACTGTGAAGGGGCCAGGCCCCGAGAGCGTTTCCGCAAGTCCAGCCGCTTGAACGGCGGCCACAAGGGTCGTGAAGCGCTCATCTCCAGCGGCAATCTCAACGATATTAGCGGCATTCGCAGTGCCTGCGGCAAGGCTAAGAGCAAGGGCGGTGACTGTGGCTTTCAATGTCGTTTTCATTCTGTCTCTCCATATACTGGACTTAAATCGTCCTGTGTTAATTTGCATTCGTATTATTGATACGGAGAAAAATCGGAACTGGATCACTTTTAAACTTCACATGAAATTAACGCCGCAAGCTATTGTTTTAATAAAAAAATCCACCAGATTGCCTGATGGATTTTTCCCTAACGGCAATATAGTTTTCGCGCTAAATGCGGAAAAGCGGCTGGAGCAAGCGTGGCACAAACGACGTGAACCGCAAGGGTGCGTCCGTGGCTGCAAGACAGATACAGGGCGCACCAGCCCCTGCGATGGGCGTGTGCTCAAGATCGCTGTCAGCAATTTCAAGATCGCCCACACCAAACTGCCCCGTCTCGTCGCTAAAGCTCCCCTGCAAAACCAAAGTCAGCTCCATGCCGCTATGGCTGTGATCGGGAACGGCCCGCCCTGAAGGGATATAAAGGAGCCGCGTTGAGCCTTCTTTATCCGCAGACAAGATGCATTGCCGCACCCCAAGCCCCAAGGATTTCCAGCGTGGCGGTTTGCCTTTGAGCGCGGCCATCACAGGCCCCGGGTAAACGCCACTACGCGTGTAGGTAGGTTCCACGGGAGCGGGCGCGTCAAGCTGCGCCATGATATCCGCTTTTAGGCTGCTCGACACATCGGCAACGTCGGTGGTTTCGAGAAGCGCTCCGCCAACAGTCTGATGCGCCTCAAGCGCCGCGCGACACTCGAGGCATATCGACACATGCGCCGCTACGACCATTGCAAACGGATGTGGTAAGTTGCCGGACGCGTAAGCGTTCAGCATGGCGTCGGGGGTATGATGGTGGATTGAGGTCATCTTAACGTAGTTCCTTCAATTCGTGCCGTAGGCGTTCCAGACCAAGTCGGATACGCGATTTAATTGTGCCAAGCGGCAGGCCGGTTTGAGCGCTGATCTCCTGATGGGTCAGCTCGCCCATATAGGCTTTTTGGATGATGTCACGTTGATCGGGCTTGAGCTTCGTTAGGGCTTGCCGGATACGCTGGGTTTCTTGATCGACGGCCAAAATCTGGCTCGCGTCTGGCTCTGACCCGGGATCTTCGCCGAGTTCTTCGGGCAACGGACGCCGCTCTTTGCGGATCACGTCAATTTGTCGATTGCGGGCAATCTGATAAATCCACGCAGACACCTGTGCGCGATGCGGGTCGAACATGTCGGCCTTGCGCCAAACCGTCAACATCACGTCCTGTACGATCTCTTCCGCCATACTCGACGAGGTTCCCGACCGGACGATGAACCCTTTAAGACGCGGCGCAAAATGGTCAAATAACCGCGCAAACGCGTCGCGATCGCGTGTATCGCGGATCGCGATCATCCACACGGTTTGCTCAGAGACTGGCTCAGAGACGTCGACAGGCGTTTGTGTCACCAGTTTCATGACCTTTCGCTGCGCGGCATTTGCACTCCGCGTTGCGGGTTTTTTATGAATCGTTTCTATCATCATAACCACATTACGAAGCCAAATGAAAATTAGATCATTTTTGATCCAAAAAAATTCTCACACGTATACAGTTCAATAAATTGCTCGGAGAGAACATGTCATTTGATGCCCCAAAAATCCGTCCCCTGCGCATTGCCATTATTGGCGGTGGCATATCGGGACTCGCGGCCGCTTATCTATCGTCGCCGCATCATGCGGTCACCCTGTTTGAGGCTGCCCCTAAGTTGGGCGGCCACGCGCGTACAGTAATGGCGGGAAAAAATGGCGATCAGCCCGTGGACAGTGGGTTCATTGTGTTCAACTACGCCAACTACCCCCATCTGACGCGGATGTTTCAGGACTTGGACGTGCCCGTTATCAAAAGCGACATGAGTTTTGGCGCGTCGATCAATGGCGGAAACATCGAATACGGGCTGCGCGATCTGCGCGCGCTCGTAGCCCAGAAGCAAAACCTGCTGCGTCCTGGATTTGCTCGCATGGTGCGCGATATTTTGCGATTTAACGCCAAGGCCGAGGCGCTGGCAAAGGACGACAGCACCACAATTGGCGACTTGATGGATGGGCTTAACCTCGGGCCATGGTTTCAAAACTTCTATCTGATGCCGCTCTGTGGTGCGATCTGGTCTACCTCGCCCTCCGATATTCGCGGTTTTCCCGCACGCACTCTGGTACAGTTTTTTCGCAACCACGCGCTTTTGAGTACCTCTGGCCAACACCAATGGTGGACGGTGGACGGAGGAAGTATCGAGTATGTCCGTCGTCTTGAACACTATTTGCGCGGTCGCGGAGTTGCCATACGTACCAAAACGCCTGTGCAAAGCGTGCGCCGTGAGGGGGGGCAGGTTATTATCAACAGCGCTGCAGGACCACATGCGCCGTTTGATCAGGTCATCTTTGCCTGTCATTCCGACCAAACCCTGCGCCTTCTTGAACAGCCAACACCCCAAGAACGCGCAGCGCTTTCTGCGATCCAGTTTCAGGACAATGAAATGATCCTGCACCGCGACACCGCGCAAATGCCCACCCGCAAAGCCGCATGGTCGAGTTGGGTTTACAAGGCTGACACAACACAACCCGAGCCCCGCATTGGCGTCACCTATTGGATGAACCGCCTGCAGAATATCCCTGAGAGCGACCCACTGTTTGTCTCGTTAAACCCGATTGATCCCGTGCCTGACCACTTGATCTATGATCAAAAAACCTTTCGTCATCCGGTGTTTGACGGTCCCGCCTTGGTGGCGCAACGCCAACTCAACGCGATTCAAGGCGACAATAACACGTGGTTCGCGGGCGCCTATACGCGCCACGGGTTCCACGAGGATGGTTTCGCCAGTGCAGCCCGTATTGCGCGCAAAATGGTTGGGCAATACGCATGACCACAGGTGCCGAATATATCAAAGGAGTCACCACCCATACCCGTCGCGGCGCGATAGCGCATCGCTTCAAATATACCGTCGATTATGTGCTCATTGATGCGGAGGGCATGCAGGAGAAGCCGAAGTTATTCTCGCGCAATCGGTTCAACCTCATGTCGGTGTATGATCGGGATCACGGTGGCCCACTTAAGGCAGGGACCGGCGCAAAATGGGTACGCGACATCTTGGCGGCACATGGATTAACCCGCCCGCATTTGCGGATTCTCTTGTTAACACAGCCACGAGTCTTGGGCTATATTTTCAACCCTGTCAGCTTTTGGTTAGTTCTGGAGGGCAAGGATATGATCGCCGCGATTGCCGAAGTCTCGACCCCGTTTGGCGACCGTCACTCCTATTTGTGCCATCAACCCGACCTGTCCCCCATCACCGCCGACACACGGATTACCACGCCGAAAGCCCTGCATGTGTCCCCCTTTCAAGAGGTCGCGGGCACCTATGAATTCAGTTTTGATATCCGCGCAGAGAAAATTTCAATCCGCATTTTGCATCGTAACGGCGATGAGGGCGTTGTCGCCTGTCTGGCGGGACCACGCGTGCCGATGACTAATGCACGCCTCATCAACGCAAGTCTGCGCCGCCCGCTTGGCGCCCTGCGCACAATGATCTTGATCCACTGGCAAGCCCTGCGTTTAAAACTTAAAGGCGCAAAATATCGCACCCGTCCCGCTCCCCCCACTACCGAGGTAACCTGATGCTTTTTCTTAGTAAGCGTGTGAAACACGATTTTTTGGACACCTGCGCCCGCATCACCACGGGCAGTTTGCGCCTGCGTACACCAGAGGGCGAAGTTTACGATTTTGGCGCGGGCACCCCTGCAGCCGAGATGCAAATCCACGACTGGTCAGTGGTGCCCGCCCTTGCGTGGCGCGGCGATATTGGACTGGGCGAGACCTATGTGGCAGGTCTGTGGGATACGCCTTCTGTCGAAAACCTAACCCGTATCGCCCTGCTCAATATGGAACAGTTCAGCGGTTACGCCTATGCGGGCTTTTGGAACAGCCTGAAGTTTCGCGTGGTGGATCGTTTGATGCGGGCCAATACGCGTGGAGGGGCGGCACGCAATATCCGCGCCCATTATGATGTTGGCAATGAATTTTACCAGCTTTGGCTGGATGAAAGCATGACCTATTCCTCCGCACTTTTTTCGGAGGGCGACACGGATTTAACCCGTGGGCAAAACCGCAAATATGACCGTATTCTTGATCGTCTGGGGCAAGGCGAGCGCGTGCTGGAAATCGGCTGTGGCTGGGGTGGATTTGCCGAACGGGCGGCCGAAAGCGGACGCCATGTCACGGGGCTGACGATCTCTCCGAGCCAAAAAGGCTACGCGGATGCGCGCCTTGACGGGCGGGCGGACATCCTCTTGCAAGACTATCGCGCCAGCCAAGGGACGTTTGACAGCATCGTGTCGATTGAGATGATTGAAGCGGTGGGGCAAAAGTATTGGCCAACCTATTTCGCAACACTCAAAGCACGCTTGGCCGAGAACGGCAGTGCCATGATCCAAGCGATAACGGTGCCAGACAGCTATTTCGATACCTACCAGCGGGGCTCTGACTATATACGCCACTATACGTTTCCCGGCGGAATGCTGTTGTCCAACGCGGTCATTTCCGAACAGGCGCGGCAGGCGGGGTTGGTCGTAAAGGACGTTTATAACTTTGGGTCCGATTACGCGCGGACATGCGCCGTATGGAATGACCGTTTGAACCAAAAATCGGAACGCATTCGCAAGATGGGCTTTGATGACGGGTTCCTGCGCAATTGGCAATTCTACCTCGGCATTTGCGCGGCGTCCTTTGCCGTCGGGCAAACCGATGTCGTTCAAGTGGAGTTGGCGCATGCCTAAGCCCGAAACGATTTGGATTATTGGTGCGAGCGACGGTATTGGCGCGGCCTTGGCCCGTGAATGGGCGGGGCGCGGCGCAAGGTTGATCCTTTCAGCGCGATCAGAGGACAAGTTGCAGGAGTTGGCGGCAAGCCTTGGAACAGACCACGTGATCGTGCCGCTGGACGTTGGGGATCGGGCGAGCTTGGAGAAAGCGGCCAAGGAGATCGCCACGTTTACGCCCTTGGACCGTGTGATCCATTTGGCTGCTCTTTATGATCCGGGGAAGATTTCTGACCTCTCGCCTGAGCGCGCGGCGCAAATCGTTACCGTCAATCTGACGGGGAGTTTTCATGTTGCCCAAATCGCGCCAAGACTGTTGCGCGCAGGGGGGCAACTGGCGCTTTGCGGATCTGTCGCGGGCTATATCGGTTTGCCGCAGGGTCAGATATATTCTGCAACAAAGGCAGCCGTGATCAATCTGGCGGAATCCTTGCGGGCGGAACTTGCGGGAAGTTTTGACGTGCGCCTCATCAGCCCCGGTTTTGTCGAAACGCGCCTCACCCAGCGCAACACGTTCACCATGCCTGCCATCGTAACACCGGAAGTAGCGGCCTGTGCGATCATTGACGGCCTCAACACAGGCCGCTTTGAAATCCACTTTCCGCGCCGTTTTACCTATGTTCTGAAACTGCTGAGCGCCCTTCCCTATTGGGCCGCTTTGCCCCTGACCCGACGGTTGACCCAATGACCCAGAAACAGTCCAAAACCCTTGCCGCTTTGGTCTTAGGTGCCACGCTGACCTTTGCCCTGTCCCCCTTGGCGACAATCGGGTTCAACGGCTTCACACCCGCACAATTTCCGATCCCGCAAATCGACCCACCTGTTCAGCCTTCGGGCTATGCGTTTTCGATTTGGGGGGTGATTTACCTCTGGCTGATTGCTGGCGCAGCTTACGGTGTCTGGCGCGCGCCGGACTCGCAAGACTGGCACCCGATGCGGCCGTGGCTGGCTGTAAGCCTCGTTATTGGGACGTTTTGGATTGCTGTCGCCAATGTTTCGCCCCATTGGGCCACGGTGATGATCATTGCAATGGCCGTAACTGCGATCTTTGCAATGCTACGCGCGGGCCCAAATGATCCTTGGCTAAAAGGACGACCCGTTGCGCTTTATGCGGGCTGGCTCACGGCGGCGACGGGCGTGGCGATTGGCGTCTTGCTTGGTGGATATGGCCTCCTTTCCGCACAAACCGCCGCAATCCTGTGCCTCGCTGGCGTGTTGGCCGTTGCTGCCTCCGTGCAGGCGGCCCGTCCGCGCGAATGGGGCTATCCCGTCGCCGTTATTTGGGCCCTGATCTGGGTCGTTGTCGCAAACCTGTCTGGCCCAAACTGGGTCGTCATCTCCCTCGCCTCCGTCGGTATCGCAGGTCTAGGCTTGCGGATGGTGCGCCCCTTTTTAAAGGATGCAAACGCATGAAAATCACGATCCTTTACCTCTCAACAGCGGTAATATTTTTCGCGCTCGACGCCATTGGTCTGCGCCTACTGATAAAACCGGTTTTTGAGCGCCACATTGCCCATCTCTTCGCCGACCCATTTCGGGTGGGTCCCGCCCTTGTGTTTTATATGGGGTATATCGTTGGGTTGCTGTGGTTTGTTTCAGTCCCTGCCCTGCGAGCAGGAGACCCGACGGCGGCGCTGATTGGCGGGGTGGCCTTGGGGCTTTTGGCCTATGGAACCTATGAATTCACCAATTACGCGACCTTACGGGATTGGTCGCTGCAACAGGTGGCCGTCGATATGATATGGGGCGGCGTTCTGACGGGGTTTTCGGCGTGGAGTGGGGTAATGATTACGCGCGCATTGGCGTAAGTTTGCCGCTTTTGTTCGGGGTTTGGACGCCAAAAAGCGCATAGACCCTTGATAAATTTGTGTATAGGCTTTTTGTATATGAAAGTTGCCGCGTCCTATCTCTAGGCGACAACGTGAAAGCGGCTTGAGGCGGCTTATTTGCCTGATCTCATTGCGCAAAATTACGAATAAGGCTCACAACGTGTCAAAAACAATTCAAGACCCCTATGCAGAGCTTGGCGTCAAATCCACGGCAACCGATGCGGAAATCAAGAAGGCCTTTCGCGCCCTAGCCAAAAAGCTGCACCCCGATATCAACGTGGGAGATGCCGCCAGTCAGGACAGGTTCAAAGCGATTTCCGCAGCCTATACCTTCCTCACGGACAAGGAAAAAAAGCGCCGTTTTGATGCGGGGGAAATCGACGCCTCGGGTGCGGAAAAACCGGACAGAAGCTTCTATAAGGATTTCTCGTCAAACGGCCCGCGGCACCGCTATGAACCCGAGGGGAACTTCGACGGTTTTGGCGATATTTTCTCGCGCGCCTTTGGGGGCGACCCTAGATACGGCGCCAGGCAAGGGGCGAATATGCCGATGCGCGGGGGCGATTTGCGCTTTCACCTGACCATTAGTTTTCGCGACGCAATCACGGGTGCCAAACAACAATTGACGCCACCCAACGGCAGTAAACTTGAAGTTTCGATCCCCGCTGGCATCAAAGAAGGGCAAACCCTGCGCCTTGCGGGGCGCGGTCAACCCGGGATCAACGGCGGCCCTGCAGGGGACGCTCTGATTGAAATATCTGTAGCACCCGACGTCATTTTCACCCGCGACGGAGATGATATTCTTCTCGACCTTCCCATCTCGATTGACGAGGCGGTTTTGGGCGCATCAGTGGAAGTTCCGACGGTAAAGGGCCGCGTAAAATTGCGCATTCCTGCTGGTTCAAGCAGCGGGCGCGTTATGCGCATCAAGGAGCGCGGGGCCCCGTCTGGCAAAGGTAAAATCGGCGATCAATTGGTGACGCTCAAGATTGTCCTGCCCGACGAGATCAGCGAAAGCCTCGTGAGTGCCATGGAGGAGATGCGCGAGGCGGGTGGGTATAGCGCGCGGGCTGGCTGGAAGGGAGAAACGAAATGATGACCGAAGCGGAAGTTCTGGTAAAAGTCCAAGGATTGAGTGTCACGCGGCTCCGGATTTGCGTTCAAGAAGCGTGGGTGGCCCCCGCCACGGGGCAAAGCGGCCCCCTCTTTGACGACCTTGATCTCGCGCGTCTGCAACTCATTGCCGACCTCAACGATGATATGGAGGTCAATGACGAAGCCCTGCCGATCATTCTGTCGCTGATCGACCAATTGAACGCAAACCGGCGCCTTTTTCAGGCATTAGATCAGGCAATCAACGCGCAAGAGGTCGACATTCAAGAGAACATCGTCGCGTTTATTGTGGATGCGGCAGGGCAAAAAACGTAACTTGATGGGCGGCCCCGTCAAAGTAACGCGTCTTGCACGGCCTGATCCCAGCCCAGATAATAGGTTTCGCCATCGCGGATAACGGGACTGACCATCAATTTGGGTTTGGCGGCCAATTGATCTTCCGCTTCGGAATGTTTCAACCAATCACTCAGGCCGCGCCATTCCGTTGACTTCTTATCCAACAAACGATCACCAAACTCGCCGACTAATTCGGCCCATTCTGCTTCGCTCATTGGGTTCGCGCGGATATCGCGAAAATTTACCTCTTTGCCCGCAGCTTCCAAGGTTTTGATGGCCTTCTGGCTATCTGTGCAGGTGTTAATTCCATAGACTATCATGTGACTTTTCCTTGAACGCCAAACAACGTGGCGAGAAACTTTCTTATTTTCCGCGCTTCGCAGCCTTTTGTTCTTTGGTCAGCTTGACGTTCCAACTGTTGTTGCTGATCCCAAGCTCACTGGGCAAGGGTTTTGTTTTCCCAACACTGACATTTCCCCCATTTTCCAAAAACTGCTTAATAAGGGCTTCATCGGTCGTGGCCTTGCGGACTTGTTTCATCGCTATGGTCTTCCAGTTTTGCTCCTCGTTTTTAACGAAGAAAGGAATTTAAGGAACCATAGCGAGTACTGGCAGAAAAGAAAACGTGCGTGAGACAAACTTCTCGCATGGGCCGTGCCAAAACCCCGCATTGAAAATCTCGGCAACAAAATATCAACACATTGACTCTAGGGTTAGCCAGATACCAGCTTCTAAATTGAGGTTTTAATGTTCGTGAAACGATCCCTAGCCACCGGCGTCTTGCTGTTGTTTATAACGGCTTTTTTCTCCCCTGTTTTTGCCGAAAGGGCGTCCCTATTTCGGGTTTCCACCCTGCCCCAAAGCAGCGGTTCTCTGTTTGAACTAAGTAGCTTAACTTCCGGCCCCGATGAACCGCTCAGTACGGCCAGCCTTTTCGCCGGACGTCGGGCCACCAGTTTATTTGCCCCCTACTCTGTCAAAGAAAACAAGATCGAGCGAGAGGTTCAACTCAGCAAATACGCCCTTCAAGCCACAGGAATACGCCATGTCATCGGCCAAGCGGAAGCTGGCAAAAAAGGTTACGATGCCATTCAACACGGCGCTCGGCTTCGGCCTGCAAAAAAGCCGACAGACATGACGCTTGCGGAAATTTTCGACTGGATCGAACAAACACCAAACCAAAATCACGCGATTGGCCGGTATCAGTTTATTCCAGCAACTCTCCAACGTCTGGTCGATTTTTTGGGAGTGAATGAGCGTGCAGTATTTTCGGCTGAGGTCCAAGATCAACTGGCGGATGTACTCCTCGTAGAAGCAGGCCTCAACGCCTTTAGCGAGGGCGAAATAGAGCGCCATGATTTTATGCATAATATGGCTAAAATCTGGGCAGGGCTCCCAACATCAACGGGAAAATCGTTCTATAATGGCTACGCGGGCAACAAAGCAACGATGACTTGGGCACATTTTGATCGGGAAATGGCAAAAATCTTTCCAAGTTAAGAGGCTGCGTGCGTCGAAATTTTTAGCCATTTCAGCGACAGGAACCTAACAACACCTCATTTTATTGTTCAAAAAACATAAAAATGGTCAGGAAGCGATGTTATGGTTAAGGCCTTTGGTCACCCCGCAATCATTGTTCGCCATTTTATTGAAGTACTTAGGCGGCCCACAGTCACTTGATCCAATCCTTGCGGCGCATAGGGCCCATCGCAACCGACAAGATTGTTGAGGTAATGGCATGGTGAATGGCGGTCCTGCACTTTACGAGGCTGGTATCAAATATCACGAAGTTTGAGCAGAATTACGGGGGATTGTATCGTCAATGAAATCACCTTAGGATTGTCGCATGACAATATGGTATCCCAACCCCGCGACTCTCCAACATCCGCTGCATACTGGCCTTGCCTCGGCAATAGCACATGCGATCTCTGACGGTAAATTGCAAAAAGGCCAGCAGTTGCCGACCCATCGCAAGATGGCAGAACGGCTTGGTCTTAGTGTTCACACGGTTAGCAAGGCGTATGAAACTTTGCGGCGGCAAAACCTGATTGACGGGCATGTGGGACGTGGCAGTTATGTTCTTGATCCCAATGTGACCCAAGACCAACCCTTCAAACTTAAGTCCGAAGGGCGCAATGGATTTGACCTTTCAATATCGCGCCCAATGTTCAGCAAGCTGCATGTTGATCGCTTCCAAAAAGCCTTGATCCGACTCCCAGACGAGTTGGATCCCTCGATATTTTTATCCTGCCGCCCAAACGTCGGGCACGATGCCCATCGGGAAACCGGCGTGAAATGGTTGTCAATTTGTGGCGTAGACACATCGCCCGATAGAATCATTATGACCAACGGCGTCAGTCATGGCATGTCTGCTGCGTTGTCTGCCTTAACTCGCCCCGGGGACACGGTGCTGGCGGACGATATTACCCATCACATGCTAGTTTCAGGATGCTCTTATCTTGGTCTAAATTTGGTCGGCATTCAGACCGATGAATTCGGAATTCGCCCTGATGCGCTTGAAGAATATTGTCGGGAAAAAGAAGCTAAGATACTGTTTTTGTTTCCTTCACTGGCAAATCCAACAGCCGTGATGGTACCAGAAGAGCGGCGCCGCGCGCTTGTGGAGGTGGCGCGAAAATTTGGCCTGTACATCATCGAAAACGATACCTTTGGCCCCCTTGTAAAAGACCGCCCAACTCCTGTGACGGCCCTCGCACCAGAGCGTTCCATCTATCTGACGTCCTTTACAAAATGCACCATTTCCGGCCTGCGCGCGGGCTATCTTGTTGCGCCGGATCATCTGCTTCCGGCCCTAACGAGCCGTATTGTTGTGTTTGGCTGGATGGCCACGCCCTTGATGTGTGAGTTGGCAAGCCGCTGGGTGCTTGATGGAACGGCTCTGGAATTGGCGATGTGGCAGCGTGCCGAACTTTGCAAACGCTATGAGATTGCAAAGCAAGCGCTGCACGGGATGCAATGGAGCGGACACGCTTCTGGACTTCATATTTGGCTGAAACTTCCCGAAGGATGGACGACCGATAGCTTCGTCGCCTATGCGCGGGAACTAAGTATTTCTGTCGCCCCAGATACGCCTTTCCTGACCCCAAAGACCGCGTCGCAAAATGCTGTGCGGGTGTCCTTGGGCAGTATACAGGACCATGAGCGCTTCAAACAGGCGTTAAATCTTTTAGCCGGAATGCTTGCCCGCCCCCATGCAGCCCTGCCGCCCCTAACCTACTAGAATTGTCCTGCAACAATAAAGAAATTGACTTGCAGGACAATCTACCTCAAGTCTGACACAGATGAAAATCTGATGTCACTGAGGTTTAGGAGATTACGATGACCCAATCCGCAAAATTCACACTAAAGGCCTGCGTTGCAGCAAGCTTGACTCTTGCCGCACCCAGCGGTGTTTTGGCCGAAACTTGGCGCTATGCCTTTGAAGAGTCGATGGCCGACGTGCAGGGCGTTTACGCACAAAAATTCAAGGACGAGATCGAAGCGAATTCGGATCATGAGGTCCAATTGTTCCCTTATGGTACGCTTGGTGAATCGGCCGATATCATGGAGCAAACACAGGATGGAATTCTGCAATTCGTGGACCAATCACCTGGTTTTACCGGCTCTTTGATCCCCGAAGCCCAAGTTTTCTTTGTTCCGTATCTGTTGCCAACCGACCAAGAGCATTTGGCGCGTTTTTACCGCGAGAGCGAAGCGATCAACGGCATGTTCAAGCCGCTTTATGCCGATCAAGGGCTTGAGTTATTGAATATGTTCCCCGAAGGCGAAGTTGCCATGACGACCAAGGAACCAGTCAATACCTGCGCCGATCTAAACGAAGTTAAGTTCCGAGTCATGACCAACCCCTTGCTGGTTGAAAGCTACAAAGCCTTTGGCGCGACGCCAACCCCCCTGCCTTGGGGTGAAGTCTATGGCGGTTTGCAAACCAACATCATTCAGGGCCAAGAAAACCCAACATTCTTCCTGTATTCTACCAAGATTTTTGAAGTTACTGACTACATCACCTATGCTGGCCACAATAATTTCACCACGGCCGTTATGGCGAACAAAGACTTCTATGACGGTCTGAGTGCAGACGATCAGTTGGTCGTGCAGAGTGCCGCATCCGCTGCTTATGATCACACTGTGGTCTATCAAGCGCAAGCTGCCGATATCGAACTGGCTAAAATTATGGAAGCCAAGCCGGAAATGGTCGTCACGGTTTTGACCGAAGACGAGCGCAGCTGCTTTAAAGAGGCTGCCGTGCAAGTCGAAGCGGCCTTCATCGAAATGACCGGTGATAGCGGTGCGAAAATCCTGCAGCAGCTAAAAGATGATTTGGCCGCGACTGCGAACTAAGACGCGTCACGGACAAGATGTTACTGAGCGAGGGTCCTCTCGCTCAGTAACGCACATGCAATCAGGGGTAGCATGATGAGCAATCAACCAAAACGCGCAATGCACGAGTCCAGTTTGCCCGGATTTTTAGGGGTGATTGACAGTGCAATCAGCCGCACCGAGTCCTTCCTCCTTGCAACCGGCGTGCTGCTTATGGCGGCCAATACAATCGCCAATGTGGTCGGGCGTTTTTTGCTGGGGAATTCGATCTTTTTCTCCGAAGAGCTGAACCGGATACTGATTATCCTCATTACTTTCGCGGGCATCAGCTATGCGGCGCGCCATGGTCGCCACATCCGAATGTCCGCAATCTATGATGCATTGCCACCGCGCATGCGCAAAATTCTGATGGTGATTATCTCGTTGGTGACGGCGTTGTTTATGTATCTGCTATGCTATTACGCCGTCAAATATATCGGCACTCAGGCCTCGCGCGGGCGGATTCTTCCCTCGTTGCAAATTCCGGTCTGGGTCATTCTGGTCTGGGCGCCCGTGGGTTTTTTCATGACCGGCACCCAATATCTGCTGACTGCAATCAAAAATCTCACGTCAAAAGACATCTACCTCTCGACCTATGTGCTCGAGGGATATGACGACGAAGAAATCGAAATCTGAGGAGACCGCCAGATGGCCGCGACTATTTTCAGCGTCATGATCGTGCTTTTGTTGTTGGGTTTCCCGATGATGATCCCGCTGATTATTGGCGCGTTCATCGGGTTTCTGATGATGTTTGACGGCTTTGGGCAGATGGAAACCATGGTGCAGCAAATGCTGGCCGGTATCCGCCCCGCGTCTTTAATTGCCGTACCGATGTTTATTTTTGCCGCTGACATCATGACCCGCGGCCAATCGGCAGGGCGTCTGATTGATGTCGTCATGGCCTTTGTTGGCCACATCCGCGGCGGGCTGGCAATCTCGACGGCCGCCGCCTGTACCATGTTTGGCGCGGTTTCAGGATCAACTCAGGCAACCGTTGTTGCCATTGGCTCGCCCCTACGGCCCCGTATGTTAGAAGCTGGTTACAAGGACAGTTTCGTGCTGGCCCTGATCGTGAATGCAAGCGACATCGCGTTTCTTATCCCGCCCTCGATCGGGATGATTATTTACGGCGTTGTGTCCAATACCTCCATTGCCGAGCTGTTTATTGCGGGCATTGGGCCGGGCCTGCTGATCCTCGTTATGTTTTCGATCTACAGCTACATTTACGCGATCCGCAACAATGTCCCGACCGAGCCAAAGGCAACTTGGCGTCAGCGCGCGCGCACGTTGCGGCTTGCCTTATGGCCAATGGGTTTTCCAATTATCATCGTAGGCGGAATTTATGGCGGGATCTTTAGCCCGACCGAGGCGGCGGCGGCTTGTGTGCTCTACGCGTTGATCCTTGAGGTCGTTATTTTCCGCTCCATGTCACTGGACGACGTGTATCAAACCGCGAAATCAACAGGGCTGATCACTGCGGTTGTCTTTATCCTCGTTGGGGCTGGGGCGGCGTTCTCTTGGGTGATCTCGTTCGCGCAGGTTCCACAGGAAATTCTCAGTGCGGTTGGCATTTCCGACATGGGCCCGATTGGCGTGTTGTTTGTGATCTCGATTGCCTTTTTCATCGGCTGTATGTTTGTCGATCCCATTGTGGTGATCCTTATTCTGGTGCCGATCTTTGCACCCGTAGTGAAGTCGGTTGGCCTTGACCCTGTCCTCGTGGGCACAATCATCACGTTGCAGGTGGCCATTGGCTCGGCGACCCCGCCGTTTGGCTGCGATATATTTACGGCGATGGCTGTCTTTAAGCGTCCCTATATCGAAGTCATTCGCGGCACGCCGCCGTTTATTTTCATGCTGCTGAGTGTTGCGGTTGCGCTAATCTACTTCCCTCAGATCGCCCTGTTCCTGCGCGACCTCGCGTTTTCAAAATAACAAGGAGTTTAAGATGTTTAAATCAATCCTTGTCCCCTTTGACGGTTCGCAAGGGGCACAAACCGCCCTGCGCAAGGCTTTGGAATTACGCGCAATTTGTGGGGAGTGTTCGCTCACACTCCTGACCGTCTATCGCCACCATTCGATGCTTGAGGCGTCGATTTCTATGGTAGGCGCCGATCAAACCGGCAATCTGGATGAAATCATGCGCGGCCATGCAAAAGAGGTCGCTGAAAACGGCAAAGCGATTGCGGCTAAAGCTGGGTACACCGACGTCAGAGCCTTTGTGAAATCCGGTCCGACCGCGCGGGTCATTGTCAGCTTTGCCCAAGAGCATCAGAACGATTTGATCGTGATCGGCAGCCGTGGACTTGGCTCATTCGAAGGATATCTGCTGGGCAGTGTCTCCCACAAAGTCACGGGGCTTGCGGCCTGCCCTGTTATGGTTGTTTAGGAAAATAAAATGCCAATGAATGTGACCTCAACGGTGTCAGCCGTCCCAATTGAAATGGATGCACGCCCCGTCAAAAAGCGGATTGCGCTTGTTGTTCTGGCGACAGATCACACCACTGAACTTGATTTTTCGCGGATATGTGATCCCGCGGACATCGGAGTTTATGCTAATCGCATCGATTACCAAAACCCCGGCACAAGGGAAAATCTGCTCGCCACGGGTCCGCGACTGACCGAGGCCGCGGCCCAAATCCTGCCCGATGAAAAAATGGATGTCATCGCCTATGGCTGCACCGCCGCCTCGGTGGTTTTGGGCAATGACGCCGTTGGGGAATATCTGAATGCGGGCAAGCCAGACACACCATTTGTCACGCCAAGTTCCGCAGCGCTCGAAGCGTTCAAGGCTCTAGGGGCGCGCAAAATCAGCGTCCTGACGCCCTACTCCGCGCATATCTCGGACGCGGTGGTTGCGTATTTTTCGTCCCACGGCCCGGAGGTGGTGCGCGCCAATTGTCTGGGCGTAGACGACGACCGCGAGATTGCACGTCTATCGGAGGACACTATCATCGAGGCCGCGTGTGCTGCGATGGATCCCGATGCCGACGCGCTATTTTTGTCCTGCACGGGCCTACGGGCCGCTGTCTGTATCGCGCGGATTGAGGCGCGCATCGGCAAGCCCGTTGTAACCTCCAATCAGGCGATGATCTGGCGCTGTTTGCGTGAAATCGGATCGACAAAGCCCGTGGTCGGATATGGCCGCCTTTTCCAACATTAAGACCGAAACGGAAGTACGAATAATGACATCGCACATCACGCTCCAAGACAGTTTTGCCGCGCGCCAACGGATCGCGAGCGGCATTAGGCAGACGCCGCTGGTCGCCTCCCCTTCACTCAGTGCGCTTTGCGCAGCGGATATTTCGCTCAAGCTAGAGCAAACCCAAATCACCGGCAGCTTCAAGCTACGCGGAGCCACCAATGCCGTGCGATCGCTTTCGCAGGCTCAAAAAGACGCGGGCATTGTGGGCGTATCCACGGGCAATCACGGACGCGGATTGGCCTATGCGGCGGCGCAGGCTGGGGTACGCTGTATCATCTGCATGTCCGAACTGGTGCCGCAAAACAAGGTGGATGGCATCAAATCCCACGGGGCCGAAGTGCGCATTGTCGGGCGTAGTCAGGATGACGCGCAGGTCGAAGTGGACCGGTTGGTCGCTGAAGGCATGACCATGCTGCCGCCCTTTGATCACCTCGATATTATCGCAGGGCAAAGCACCGTGGCGTTGGAAATGCTGGAACAGGCACCGGACCTGCAAACCGTGCTTGTGCCGCTTTCGGGTGGCGGTTTGATTTCGGGCATGGCGATGGTGATGAAGGCGGTCAATCCGGCCATCCGTGTCGTCGGTATCTCGATGGAACACGGCGCGGCAATGTATGAATGCCTTAAGGCGGGAAAGCCGATATTTGTTGAAGAAAAACCAACGCTTGCGGACTCTCTTGGGGGCGGTATCGGGCTGGAAAATGCCTATACTTTCGCAATGACCCGCGATCTGGTGGACGATGTGGTGCTGGTGACAGAGGCCGAAATCGCGGCGGCAATCCGCCATGCCTATTGGGAGGAACGACAGGTCATCGAAGGCTCAGGCAGCGTGGGTATTGCTGCACTTTTGGCGGGCAAAATCACCAATCCGGGCACCTGCGTTTCCCTGATCAGCGGCCAAAACATTGATATGGCGCTGCATAAACGTCTGATTGATGGCGAGGACGTGGATGTCTCTGCCAAGCCGCAAAACACAGGAGGCCCCGATGCCTGATATCAAAATCCTGACTGAAGCCGACCTACGCCGCGCAATTTCTTTGGATGCGAATGCGGTGAGTTGTATCGAACAGGCGTTTCACCTGTTGGCGACCAAAGACGTGGTGATGCCCCCGATCCTGAGCTTTCACGTGCCGGAACATAACGGCGAAGTCGATGTGAAAACCGCCTATGTGCCCGGGATCGACAGCTTTGCGATCAAGATGAGTCCGGGTTTTTTCGACAACCCAAAATTGGGTCTGCCCAGCTTGAACGGCTTGATGGTGTTGTTTGACGCCACCACGGGCATTGTCAAAGCTGTTTTGCTGGACAACGGCTATCTGACGGATGTGCGCACGGCGGCGGCGGGCGCGGTTGCGGCCAAACATCTGTCGCGCGCGGACAGCAAAGTTGCGGGCATTCTGGGCAGTGGCACGCAAGCGCGTCTGCAACTGGAAGCGCTAACATTGGTACGCGGGATTGAGCGGGCGATTATATGGGGCCGTGACGCAGAGAAAGCGGCCGCATGCGCCCGCGATTGCGCTGCGCGTTTGGGGATTGAAGTCACCGTCGGCAGCATCGCCGATGTGATGACGGCCGCCGATATCGTGGTCTCCACCACGCCATCGGGCACGCCCCTAATTCACGCCAGCATGCTGCGTACGGGCCAGCATATCACCGCCGTTGGCGCCGACGCGGATTACAAAACCGAACTGGCGCAAGACGTGATCCCCGCCGCGACGTTGTTTATCTGTGACCGCCGCTCGCAGTCGATCAAACAAGGCGAGTTGCGGCCTGCGATTGCCGCAGGCTCTGTCACAAATCCCAACAGCTATCCCGAATTGGGTGAGATTATCGCAGGCCAGAAAGCAGGCCGCCAATTGGCCTCTGACATCACGATTGTCGACCTGACCGGCACCGGTGTTCAGGACACAGCAATTGCCACGCTGGCTTATGAGCGCGCCGGTGCAGCAGATGCCGGAACGACAATTCACAGCTGACTTTTCAAGGAGTTACATTATGACACCCCCAAAACTCTACTTCTCGAAAGACGAATTCCAGCAGCGCATTCGCAAGACACGCGCCGAAATGGTTCAGCGCAATTTGGACCTTCTGATCGTGACCGATCCCTCCAATATGAACTGGCTGACGGGTTATGACGGCTGGTCGTTTTATGTCCACCAATGTGTGGTTGTCCCCCTGAGTGGCGACCCGATTTGGTTCGGTCGCGGACAGGATGGCAAAGGCGCTTTGCGGACCTGTTTTATGGCACCTGAAAACATCATCGGCTATCCCGATCACTATGTGCAATCGACCGAGCGCCATCCGATGGATTACCTGTCGGCGCAACTTGCGGATCGTGGGTTGGCCAAGGGGCGTGTGGGGGTTGAGATGGACAACTACTATTTCACCGCCGCCGCCTATGGCGCACTGCAAACCCATATGCCCAACGCGCAATTTGTGGATGCCAACGCTTTAGTCAACTGGCAACGCGCCGTGAAATCAGAGGCCGAATTGGGGTATATGCGGCAAGCGGGCAAGATCGTTGAAAAGATGCACCAGCGGATTTTCGACAAGGTGGAACCGGGGTTGCGCAAATGTGATCTGGTCGCGGATATCTATGATGCGGCCTTGCGCTATGACGAGGTTGCGGGGTTTGGCGGCGACTATCCCGCGATTGTGCCCCTACTGCCGTCCGGACCAGACGCCGCCGCGCCACACCTGACGTGGGATGATGCGCCGATGAAAAGCGGCGAAGGCACGTTTTTTGAGATTGCGGGGGTTGCGCATCGTTATCACTGCCCGCTGTCGCGCACCGTGTTTCTAGGAAAGCCGACCCAGACGTTTTTGGACGCGGAAAAAGCCGTACTTGAGGGGATGGATGCGGGACTTGAGAAGGCGCGCGCGGGCAACACTTGCGAGGATATTGCGCTGGCCTTTTTCGCTGTGCTCAATAAATACGGGATCGTGAAAGACAACCGCACGGGCTATCCCATCGGCCTTTCCTACCCGCCTGATTGGGGCGAGCGTACCATGTCGTTGCGCCCCGGAGACAAGACGGTTCTGGAGGAAAACATGACGTTTCACTTCATGACAGGCTTGTGGATGGACGATTGGGGCTTTGAAATCACCGAGAGTATCCGCATCGGCGCGAATGGCCCTGAATGCCTGTCGAATGTACCGCGCAAAATGTTGGTGAAGGACTAGGCCATGATCAAAAACCCAATCACGGCGACCATTCCATTGGATGCTGATGGCGTCCACCATGGCTTTCTGCGCCTCCCCTATAGCCGCGATGACAGCGCGTGGGGGTCGATCATGATCCCGATTTCGGTGATCCAAAATGGCAGTGGTCCAACCGCCTTGTTGACGGGGGCAAATCACGGCGATGAATACGAGGGACCGATTGCTTTGCAGGAATTGGCGGTCACGCTTACCGCCGCGCAAGTTTCGGGTCGTGTCATCATTGTGCCTGCGTTCAATTTTCCTGCCTTTCGCGCGGGTACCCGCACCTCGCCCATCGATAAGGGCAACATGAACCGCTCCTTTCCAGGGCGGCCCAACGGCACCCCGACAGAAAAGATCGCGGATTACTTTCAGCGCACATTGCTGCCGCTTGCGGATGTCGCGGTTGATTTCCATTCCGGTGGTCGAACCCTCGATTTTGTGCCCTTTGCCGCCGCCCATATTCAGGACGACAAGGCAAATGAAGCCGCCTGTTTTGCCGCAATGGACGCCTTTAACGCGCCCTATTCGGTCCAGCTTTTGGAGATCGACAACGCGGGAATGTATGACACTGCAGTCGAAGATATGGGCAAAGTTTTGGTCTCGACCGAGCTTGGGGGCGGTGGGTCTTCCTCGGCCAAATCCAATGCAATTGCTAAAAAAGGTCTGCGCAACATCCTGATTTATTATGGTATTTTGCAAGGCGAGATGGAGATCGCCCCGACCATAAAACTCGACGTGCCGGATGGGGATTGCTTCATCTTTAGCGAGGCCGACGGAATGCACGAACCTGTTGTCGATCTCGGCGAAATCGTTAGCAAGGGCGATGTCGTGGCCCGAGTTTGGCCCGTCGATCGCACGGGGATAGCGCCCACGCAATATCGCGCGGGCCGTGGCGGCATCCTGATCAGCCGGCACTTTCCCGGATTGGTTAAATCTGGCGACTGCGTGGCCGTCATTGGCGTGGATGTCAGTGTACCTAAAGCGGAGAATACTCGTGCAGCTTGATCATCGCGATCTGGAAATCTTGCGGATACTGTCGCAAGAGGGGCGGATCACCAAAGCGGCTCTGGCGGAACGCATCGGCCTGTCACCGACTCCCTGTTGGGACCGCCTAAGAAAGCTGGAAAAGGCGGGGTTAATTGATGGCTACCGCGCCCAGATTAATCTTAAAAAACTCGGGCCGCATGTGACGGTTTTTGTGGCGGCACAGATCGCGGACCACACGGCCGCCAGCTTTCAGGCCTTTGAAGCGGCGGTCCAGACCCATGACGAAGTTGTCGGCTGTTGGGCGCTTGGAGGGGGGCATGATTACCTGCTTCAGATCGTGACGCGCGACATCGACTCCTATCAACGGTTGATTGATGCCATGCTGGAATCGCGCATCGGGTTGTCACAGTATTTCACCTATTTTGTAACCAAACCGGTCAAGGGAACGGGCATCCCCCCCTTGGCCGCGCTATTTTCGCAAGAATAGCGTCCGACTGGCAGAGAATTCAACTGTAGCCCCTTCAAACTTTGGTCACTTCTTCTGTGGCAAACCTGCATGCTTGTGGCGAAACAGAAGGAGGAACGCCCGTGACCAAAACTGCCCTTTCCGCTCGCTCAGAAATTAAGGACAAAGCGCTTGTCCGCAGCTTTTCGTATATCAATGGGAAATGGTGCGCGGCGGAGTCTGGCGAGACCTTTTGCGTAACCGATCCCTCCAGTGGAGCGTTTCTAGGGGACGTTGCCTCGCTAAGTGGGGATGATTCCGCGCGTGCCGTGGATGCCGCGCAGCAGGCGTTTCCTCAGTGGTCGGGCCTGTTACCCCAAGAGCGTTCGGTGATTTTGCGGCGTTGGTTTGATTTGTTGATCGAGCACAAAGAGGACCTCGCGCGCATTATCGTTCTGGAGCAAGGCAAACCCTTGTCCGAAGCCCGTGGCGAAATCAACTATGGCGCTTCCTTTATCGAGTTCTATGCAGAAGAGGCCAAGCGCCCCAATATCGAGGGCGTAACCAGCCACCTGAAAGGGGCCGAAGTCGAAGTTTGGCTGGAACCCGTTGGCGTCGCAGCCCTGATCACGCCGTGGAATTTCCCCTGTGCCATGCTGACTCGCAAGGCGGCAGCGGCCATGGCCGTTGGGTGTACCGTTGTAGCGCACCCCTCTGGTGAGACGCCATTTTCCGCGCTGGCCTTGGCCGAACTTGCCGAACGTGCGGGCATACCGGCGGGCGTTTTCAACGTCGTAACGGGCCAAGCGGCCACGGTTGTGGAGCCTTGGACAAAAGACACCCGCGTGCGCGCGCTGTCCTTTACTGGATCAACCGAAATTGGACGATTGCTGTACCGGCAATCCGCCGACACGGTGAAAAAACTGGTGATGGAACTGGGCGGCCACGCGCCCGTCATCGTGTTCAAAGGAGCCGATATGAAAACGGCTGTGGAGGAGACGATCAAGGCCAAATTCTCAACCTCGGGACAGGATTGCCTCGGCGCCAACCGTATCTATGTTGAACGATCCGTCTATGCGGAATTTTGCGAGGGATTTACGGCGGCGACGAAAGCGATGACCATTGGCATCGGCATGGATGACTGTGACATTGGCCCCTTGATGAACGAAAAGGCCGTACAAAAGCAGGAAGAGCACGTCGCCGATGCGCTCGCCAAAGGTGCAAAGCTGGCTTGCGGTGGCAAACGCCACGTCTTAGGGCCGCTGTTTTACGAGCCAACAGTGCTGGTGGATGTGCCTGCCGATGCGCTGATCCTGCGCGAGGAAACCTTTGGCCCCGTTGCCGCGATATTGCCGTTTGAGACCGAAGACGAGGTGGTGGCCCGCGCCAATGATACCGAATATGGGCTGGTTGCGTACCTGCACAGCGACGATCCGCGGCGAATTTATCGCGTCAGCCGCGCATTACAATTTGGCATGGTGGCGGTCAACCGCACCCAAGTCACAGGAGCCCCTATCCCGTTTGGGGGCACAAAACAATCCGGATTGGGCCGCGAAGGCGCCCGATTGGGGATGGAAGAATTCACCGAAATCAAATACATATGCCGAAATTGGGCGTGAGGAGAAACTAAAATGCTGACTAATGATACACTCGGGCAATGGGATCGGGAAAACTTTTTTCACCCCTCCACACATCTTGCACAACACGCGCGCGGCGAAACACCAACACGCGTGATCAAGACCGCCTCAGGCGTCTATATCGAAGACCGTGACGGCAACAAAATGCTCGACGCGTTTGCGGGGCTTTACTGTGTGAACGTCGGCTATGGCCGTCAGGAAATCGCCGAAGCCATTGCGGATCAGGCGCGCGAGTTGGCCTATTACCACTCTTATGTTGGCCATGGCACCGAAGCTTCGATCACGCTTTCCAAAATGATCCTTGATCGCGCCCCTTCGAATATGTCCAAGGTTTATTTCGGCTTGGGCGGCTCGGACGCGAATGAAACCAATGTCAAATTGATCTGGTATTACAACAACATCCTTGGACGTCCCGAGAAGAAAAAAATCATCTCGCGCTGGCGCGGCTACCACGGATCGGGCCTTGTGACCGGATCGCTGACGGGGTTGGACCTGTTCCACAAGAAATTCGATTTGCCCATGTCGCAGGTCATCCACACTGAAGCACCGTATTACTTCCGCCGCGACAATCTCGATCAAAGCGAAGCCGAGTTTGTGGCTCATTGCGTGGCCGCATTGGAGGCACAGATTGAACGTGAAGGTGCGGATACCATTGCAGCCTTCATTGGCGAACCGATACTGGGAACCGGTGGCATTGTTCCACCACCAGAAGGCTATTGGGCTGCGATCCAAGCCGTTTTGCGCAAGCATGACATTCTGCTTGTAGCCGATGAAGTTGTCACTGGATTTGGCCGTTTAGGGACCATGTTTGGCTCGGATCACTACGGGATGGATTCCGATATTATCACCATCGCTAAAGGCCTGACTTCGGCTTACGCCCCCCTCTCTGGCTCGATCATCTCTGACAAAGTGTGGAAAGTTCTGGAGCAAGGCACGGATGAGAACGGCGCAATCGGACACGGTTGGACCTATTCTGCGCACCCGATTGGAGCTGCTGCGGGTGTGGCAAACCTCAAGCTGATTGATGACCTGAACCTGATCGAAAACGCCGGCACCATCGGCGCATACTTGAAAAAGTCGATGCAAGAAGCCCTGTCTGGGCATGCCAATGTTGGCGACGTGCGCGGCGAAGGAATGCTCTGTGCGGTCGAGTTTGTGAAAGACAAGGACAGCCGCACGTATTTTGATGCGGCTGATAAAATCGGTCCGCAAATATCGGCAACCTTGTTGGCACAAGACAAGGTGATTGCGCGCGCGATGCCCCAAGGCGATATCCTAGGGTTCGCACCGCCATTCTGCCTTAGCCGCGAAGAAGCCGACACCGTTGTTGCGGCAACGGCGCGGGCTGTGAAAACAGTCTTGGGCTAGCCAAAACAATATTGTCGCCCGCTTTCTCCTCATGGCGTTAGCGGGCGACAGCTTTTATTCCTAAGCACAGATGCTATAAGCCATCCATCGTACTGGAAAGCAATGCGGAACTCCAAATCGATATCCGCAATAAAATCGGTGTAGCCTTTGCTTGCGTTGGAAGCTTTGTAGTTTTTTTTGATCACGTCCACCGAAGGGCAACCCACGCCCAACAACCTGCACTTGCCCTAGTTTATTTCCGGACCCGTTCGAACAATCTTTGCCTATGCATGGCGACGAGACACAGACGCGTTTCGGCGTGATGCAGTGTGCATCGCAACCACGCCTCAAGTTTCATCAGATTTGGTGTAGGGAATTCGACGCTGAACAAGTTAACAGCACGATGATCTTATGTCTGGACCACAAAAAAAACCACACCGCCAAAGCTTTCATCGGCCATGACTCCAACAATCTGCCTAATTGTACCGCCCTCAATGCTGTACGCCCTCGATCTGGCTCCATACTTCGCCTAGCCGTCTAAGCTGGCCTATCACGTGATGCCTCACATGTTGAAACATACGTCGATAACCTAGGCGCTACACAATGGCGCGACCGTTTGGGACTGCGCCGGATACTTTGCCACCAGCGCCGAGACGATACGGAAGGTTTACGGCCACCATTCGAGCGATTTTATGGTGTCTGCATTGGGTGCTGTGGAGCATAAGAAATAACGAAACGTTAAAGCTTAAACGTAACTATCAGTTTTTGGGGTTGCGAAAAGAGCAATAAACCCCTTATTTATATGGTGCACCCGACTGGATTCGAACCAGTGGCCTCTGCCTTCGGAGGGCAGCGCTCTATCCAGCTGAGCTACGGGTGCGCCTTGCGTTTACATAGGCCATTGATGCGCGCCCTGCAATCGAAAATATCTGGCTTTTTCGATTGAGTGAATTTCGGAAAACCAGCTCTCTGAACCGTCAATCTTTTAGCCCAAAAGGTCGTGGCAAAGTTCGAGCGCGTCGATAAGGGCGTCAACTTCTTCGACGGTGTTGTACATACCAAAACTTGCGCGCGCGGTGGCTGTCACGCCGAGAAAGGCCATAAGTGGCTGGGCACAATGGTGGCCAGCGCGCACAGCAACGCCTTTTTTATCAAGAACCGTCGAGACGTCATGTGCATGTGCCGCGCCCGCGAGTGTCATCGAGAAAATTGCAGCCTTGGACACGGAATTTCCTTGGATTGTCAGCCAGTTAAGTCCATCAAACTTTAGATTCGCATAATCGCGAAGTTTGGCTTCGTGCGCGGCGATATTGTCCATACCGATGTCCATGAGATAGTCCAGAGCCGCGCCAAACCCAATGATTGGCACAATCGCAGGGGTCCCAGCCTCGAACTTCATAGGTGGATCGTTGTAACTCACACAGTCGCGCGAAACCTCGCGGATCATATCCCCGCCGCCAAGGAAGGGGCGCATTTCAGCCATACGTTCGGGGCGAATATAAATCGCTCCACAACCCGACGGGCCATATAGCTTGTGGCCAGTAATTGCATAGAAATCACAGCCGATATCTTGGACATCAACTGGCGCATGCACGGCCCCTTGCGAGCCATCGACGAGCACAGGAACGCCTTTTTCATGGGCACCTTTGGTGATCGCTTTGACGTCCACAACTGTCCCCAAAACATTGGAAACCTGCGTGACTGCGATAAGTTTTGTGCGGGGTGTAATGGCATCAAGGACAGCCTGAGGGTCTAGGTCCCCCGTCTCATCGGTTTCCACCCAAACGAGTTTGACCCCCAACCGCTCGCGCAGAAAATGCCACGGGACGATGTTGGCGTGGTGCTCCATGATCGACAAAATGATCTCGTCACCCGCCTCCATACGCGGCGCGGCCCAGGCATAAGAGACCATATTGATGGCCTCGGTCGTGCCTGAGGTGAACACGATGTGGTCCTCAGACGGCGCATTCAAAAACTGTGCGACTTTGCCACGCACGGCTTCATATTTGTCGGTCGCGAGATTAGAAAGATAGTGTAAACCACGGTGAACATTGGAATATTCATGCGAATAGGCGTTTGCAATTGTGTCGATAACCACTTGCGGCTTTTGGGCCGAAGCGCCGTTGTCGAGGTAAACCAACGGTTTACCATTCACCTCCCGCGAAAGAATTGGGAAGTCGGAACGAATTTTTTCGATATCATACATAGTGAAGTCCAAACCTTAAGCCGGCACGATCCCAAACAGGGAAACGAAGAAAATGAGAACAAGCGACAAAACAAAAAGGACACCGACAATCAATAGGAACGCCATACCAGTGCTGCGCAATTTATGGGCTTCTGCGAGGAAGCCCGCCATAAGATAAAGGAGATATGGAAGACCAATGAGAAGCGTCATGCCGCTTAGAGTTGGGCTGATGGTCGAGGCGAGGGCAATAATGAGCGGCAGCAGCATCATAAAACCTTGATGGGCGATCATTGCCATTGCTATATCTTGCAACGTGCCTGTCCCCTCCACGGTTCGTCCCGCCCAATAAAACAGGATCGTGGACAGCACGATATTGGAAGCCGCAACAATGACATACCCAGTGGGAGTGGGCGCGACCACGCCTTCTGCAACGGGTGCAATAAGGGTGACAACAAAGCCCATAATGCCAGTCAAAACAGACACGAGTGCCGCCAGTTGGACAAGCACCCTGCCCTGAATTCCGAGATCAAGGACGACCCGCATTCCCACGCGAGGCTTGGTCGCTAACAGGAGGAGCAGGTTTTGAATATCTATGCGGGTCACGTTTCCAGCGCTCCTAAATAGGTTGCTGCAGCCCGCAGACAAAAACCAAACATTCCGAAAAAAACAACCGCTAACACGATATTAACCGATGTTAACGCAGGACCGTTACCAATAAGGCCAGCCACCAAGCCTTGCAACAGCCACACGGGAGTCGACACTAGCAACGCCCAAAAAAGCGCCATGCGGGTGGTGAAACCATGGGCCTGCATGCGGATGAGCTTTTGCAAAATTACGACGACAAAACTGATAGCATAAAGAGCTAGCGGCATGAAAAACAACCAGCCAAGGATCGCCGCGCCAACGCGCGCATCAAATTCAATCGACGGATCAAGATAGGTTTCGCGCGCCAATCGCGGCAGTTGCGCAATGAAAATCACCACAACAGCAATCATCAAATACGCCAAAACCCGCGATTCACTGACGCCTTCGCGCAACTGCCGCGCAAAGGCGCGCGACGGCGCACGATAGCTGCCGATCATATCGCGGGTCAGCGACACAGCTAGCCTTCCAGATTGCGCAGCCAGAGCTCTAGCTGCTCTTGCACGACTTCACGCGCGCCAACATGCGCGATTTCTTCCAAGGCTTCGGCCAAGAATGCCAAGACCAGAAGTTCCTGCGCCTGACGGGATGGAATACCACGCGACCGCAAGTAAAACAGAGCTTCGTCGTCAATCGCACCCGTTGTGGAGCCGTGCGAACAGGCCACATCATCCGCGTAGATTTCAAGCTCTGGCTTGGCATAGAACTGTGCGTCATCATCCAACAAAAGCGCTTTGCTGATCTGATAGCCGTCCGTTTTCTGTGCCCCGGCCTTCACAAGGATCTTGCCTTGAAAAACACCCGTCGCACCGTTGCGCAGCACCTTTTTGAAAACCTGACGGCTCTCGCAATTTACTGCATCATGGGTAATGAAAATCGTGTCATCTTGGTGGAAATCAGCGCCGTCGCCCATTGCCGCCCCGCCCACATGTGCGGAGGCTTCGTCGCCGATGATTTCGATGATGCATTCATTGCGCGTCATCGCACCGTTGGCAGACAGGGTGAAGCTTTTGAGGCTGGATTTTGCAGCCATCCGCACGAAGATATGGCTCAACAAGGTGCGCTCATGGTCCCGCCCTTGAAGACGGATATGATCGAATGCTGCATCTTCGCCAATTTCAACTTCAGTGACGATATTGCTGCGCGTCCCTGCTGTTCCTGTCTCCAAAAGCGTCAGGCTTGCGCCAGCGTCGACCTTGATAACATGGTGCAAAACGGCCTCTGCGTCATTCGCAGTATAGCTGATTTGTACGGGGCGCGTGACAATTCCAGTGGCACGAATAAGCGCGCCTTGGGGTGCAATCGCCGTATTAAGCGCTGCCAAAGGACGCGCAACGGGCGTTTGGCCCGCAATCTCAAGCGCGCCGTAAATCCCGTCTGCCCAATGGATATCAGTATTTGCGGAGAGAAGGTCGATGGTCAGGTTTTCGCCCGCCAAATCGTCGCTAGCCTCAGCATCAAAAATACCGTCCGTGAACACTAGCGTGAGGGGTTTTAACGAAGCAAACGGGCTTGGATCACGGTTCAAACGACCTGTGGGCGCAACGTCGACGCTCACAAACGCATCGGGCCGTGTGTATTTCCAATATTCGTCCCGCCGTACAGGAAGTCCTGTGGAACGCACCCGCGCCACAGCCGCTTCACGCGCGCTTTTGCTAAATCCATGAAGCACATCCGAGATACCTGAAAGGCGGGTCTCTAAAGCGCTTTCTACTTTTGCGGCCAATGCCATTATTCGGCCTCCTCTCGAAGATCAGCGTAGCCGTTATTCTCAACTTCAAGCGCCAATTCTGGGCCGCCTGATTTGATGATACGACCATTGGACATGATGTGAACAACGTCGGGTACAATGTGGTCCAGAAGGCGTTGATAGTGGGTGATCACAAGGAAGCTGCGCTCGCCGTCGCGAAGGGCGTTTACACCCTCGGCCACAAGTTTCATCGCATCAACATCAAGGCCAGAATCTGTCTCGTCGAGGACACAAAGTTTAGGAGCCAGCATCGCCATTTGCAGAATTTCGTTGCGCTTTTTCTCGCCACCAGAGAAGCCAACGTTGACGGGACGTTTCAGCATCTCTGCGTCGATCTTGAGGGCTTTTGCTTGAATGCGAACTTCTTTTAGGAACTCCCCAGCGGTCAGTTCTTCTTCGCCGCGCGCTTTGCGTTGTGAGTTCACGGCTGTGCGCAGGAAGGTCATGTTCCCTACGCCCGGAATTTCCACTGGATATTGAAACGCAAGGAAAACACCCGCTGCGGCGCGTTCTTCGGGATCAAGTTCGAGCATATCCTTGCCTTCAACTTCAATCGAGCCTTCAGTCACAACATAGCCGTCGCGACCCGCCAAAACATAGGAAGTGGTCGATTTCCCCGAGCCGTTGGGCCCCATAATCGCGTGGACTTCACCTTTGCCAATCGAGAGATTCACACCCTTAAGGATTTGCTTATCTTCTTCTTCAAGCTTGACGTGCAGGTTTTTGATTTCTAACATTTTATTCTCATTTCAAGTATTGCAGGAGATGGCGGAAAACCGAAGGATCAGTCTTCAATCTGCCAAAATTGCAGTGTTTAAATTAGGAGCGACGGCGCCAAAAGAATGGCGCCGAAATACGAGGGTCATCCAACCGAGCCTTCAAGCGAGATCGCAACCAAAGCCTGTGCTTCCATCGCAAATTCCATCGGGAGGGCCTGAAGCACATCTTTACAGAAGCCATTGACCACAAGCGCAACCGCGTCTTCTTCGCCGATGCCCCGTTGGCGACAATAAAAGAGTTGATCGTCGTCAACTTTGCTGGTGGTCGCCTCGTGTTCAACGCGGCTCGAGTTGTTTTTGACTTCAATATACGGAACCGTGTGCGCCCCGCATTTGTCGCCAATCAACAGGCTGTCACATTGGGTGAAATTCCGGCTATTTTTCGCCTTGGGGTGCATCGACACAAGACCGCGATAAGTATTTTGTGCCCTACCTGCAGAAATGCCCTTAGAAACGATCCGTGATTTCGTATCGCGCCCGAGGTGCACCATTTTCGTGCCCGTATCAGCTTGCTGATAGTTGTTGGCAATCGCGATGGAGTAAAACTCGCCTTGGCTCTCGTTGCCGCGCAGAATGCAGGATGGGTATTTCCAGGTTACCGCAGAACCGGTTTCAACCTGTGTCCACATAATTTTCGCACGATCGCCGCGGCAATCCGCACGTTTCGTTACGAAGTTGTAAATACCGCCAACGCCGTTTTCATCGCCTGGATACCAGTTTTGGACCGTGGAATACTTAACTTCGGCGTCTTCTTCGATGATGATTTCAACGACGGCCGCGTGAAGCTGTGCGACATCGCGTTTGGGGGCGGTGCAACCTTCCAAATAGCTCACATAGCTGCCTTTGTCGGCAATAATCAATGTGCGCTCAAACTGGCCGGTATTCTCGGCATTAATCCGGAAATATGTGGACAATTCCATCGGGCAGCGCACGCCGGGAGGCACGTAAACGAACGAACCGTCCGAGAAAACGGCGCTATTAAGCGTCGCATAGAAGTTGTCCGAAACCGGCACAACCGATCCCAAATACTTCTTTACCAAATCAGGGTATTTTTTGATCGCTTCGGAAATCGAGCAGAAAATTACACCGACTTTTTCAAGGTCTTTCTGAAAAGTTGTGCCCAAGGACACCGAGTCAAACACCGCATCAACGGCAACTTTGCGCTCGCCTTCTGGCGCTTCAACACCGGCAAGAAGCGCTTGCTCTTTCAAGGGAATACCAAGCTTCTTGTATGTTTCCAGAAGCTTAGGATCGACATCATCCAAGGACTTTGGCTTTTCTTCCATGCTTTTTGGACGCGCGTAATAGTAGATATCTTGGAAGTCGATGTCGTGATAGTTTACCATCGCCCATTTCGGCTCTGTCAGGTTTTCCCAACGCGCAAACGCGTTAAGGCGCCATTCGGTCATCCATTCCGGCTCATCGTTCTTGCTGGAAATCAACTTCACAATATCAGGGTTCACGCCTTTAGGAGCGTATTCCATCTCAATTTCAGTGTTCCAGCCGTGTTTATATGTGCCCGCTAGCGAATTTACCGCGTCAACGGTCTCAACTTCTACACCGTCTTTGACTTTAACCTGATCCAAAATGGACCTCCTAACTTCTTATGCCCGAGGGCGAATTTCCACCCAAAAGGGCCTTATCTGCGCGCCGCGTGGCGCTTGTATGCTGCGGTCCAAGCTTCTGCAAAACGCAGCACTTGATCCTCGGTTGTGTTCGGCCCGATGGAAACGCGTAAAGCACACGAGGCCTCTTGATCGCTAAATCCCATCGCCCGAAGAACTCGGCTCGCACGGACTTTTCCCGACGAACACGCCGAGCCAGCCGAAACGGCAAACCCTGCAAGATCCATCTGCATCACTTGCGTTTCCCCCTTCCAACCGGGTGTGAGGAAACAACTTGTATTCGGAAGCCGCGCGCTCCTATTCCCGACAAAAATAGTCTCTTTCACAGATTCTGCCAGTGCTTTTTCTAGAATGTTTCTAAGTTTGTCAATTTCCGCCCAAATTCCAGCGTCCAAATCCCGTTTTGCGGCCTGTGCAGCCGCCCCAAATCCGGCGAGTCCGATCACATTCTCGGTGCCCGAACGGCGGCCCATTTCTTGGCCACCCCCAAGCGCGTTTTCGATCTCGACACCCTTGCCCAGAATCAAAGCCGCGGCCCCCTTCGGCCCTCCGAACTTATGCCCAGAACAAATAGCCGCCTGCGCATAAGCCTCTGAAAAGTTGAACGGAACCTTGCCGATCACCTGTGTTGCATCAACCATCCCGATGGGGCGTCGCTTGACCGCAGATTGCAAAACACCTGTCTCGGAATTGGCGACTTGCAAGGTACTCAGCGGCGCGTTTTTGTCCCAAATAATCTGACCATCGGGGTCCACAGGAATAATTTCAGAACCCGCGCACGCTTCAATTTGTGCAATCACCGCATCGTGTTCAATTTCAGCGCCCGTTAGGTCTGATTTTCCCGCAAACCACATTTGAGCGGCTTCGGTCGCCGAACTTGTGAAGGCAATATCCTGCGGATCACAGCCTGCGAGGTCCGCCACCTGTGCGCGGGCGCGCTCGACCAATGCCTTGGCCACGCGCCCTTCTGAGTGCACGCTCGACGGATTTCCGACCACATCCATCGCCGCAATCATCGCGTCACGCGCCTCTTGCCTGAGGGGCGCGGTTGCATTCCAATCCAAATATACTCTGAGGTGCCGCATTTTCTCGCCTACTCGTCGTCAACGACTTCAAGAAGGTTCGGAACCGCCGGACAGGGGATCACCCCATTCTCAATCACATCAGAAAGACGTGTTTGGTGTAAAAACACATAGACGTTGGCGCTCAAACCTTCCCACAGCCGGTTGGTCAGGCTTTGCGCACGACTACCAGACGCGCCACCACTGGCTCCCGCCCCTTTATGCATCGCAGATACCGTTTCATCCACCGCACCAAAAATCTCGGACACGCGAATGGCGTCAGCACTGCGCGCCAAACGATACCCGCCCCCAGGACCGCGCACCGAAACCACAAGCTCCGCGCGGCGCAAACGCACGAAAAGCTGCTCCAAATAAGGGAGGGAAATGTCTTGGCGACGCGAAATCTCGCCCAGTGACGTCGGCTTCCCTTCAGGTTGCAACGCCAAGTCCGTGAGGGCAACCATGGCGTAACGCCCTTTTGTGCTCAATTTCATTGGTCTCTCCTAGCCGTAATTCGGGTTACAGCGCCCTTTTTCAAACAGTTTCCGATATCTTCACCTCGGATTGGCCTCAAAAATCGGTATTTCATTGACGAAAGGCAGTACGCACCTTAGGTCAGACAAGATCGTTTGGTCGCTATCGACCCCATAGTTAGAATTGTTCTAAATTACCTGAGGCTTTCCGTCAAGATTGCCAGAGCAATTTAGATCAAACGCAATAGAAAGAGACAGGGACCCCTCATGCCCGAAGTAATTTTTCCCGGCCCCGAAGGCCGCCTCGAAGGCCGTTACCACCCGCAAAGACCAAAGGACGCGCCGATTGCAATCATTTTGCATCCGCATCCGCAGTTTGGCGGCACGATGAACAACAAAGTTGTCTACAACATGCACTACGCCTTTTATAAAATGGGCTTTACCGTGTTGCGGTTCAATTTTCGCGGCGTGGGCCGCAGCCAAGGCGAGTATGATCAAGGGATCGGCGAGTTGTCGGATGCCGCGAGTGCGTTGGATTATTTACAATCAATGAACCCGAACGCCAAACATTGCTGGGTTGCTGGCTTTAGCTTTGGTGCGTGGATTGGCATGCAGCTTTTGATGCGTCGCCCTGAGATCACCGGATTCATTTCCGCGTCGCCCCCCGCGAATATGTATGACTTCAGCTTTCTTGCACCCTGCCCCGCGTCTGGCCTGATTATCAACGGCACCGCCGACCGCGTCGCACCGCCTGCGGATACACGCGCGCTTGTGGACAAATTACACGAGCAAAAAGGCATCACAATTACCCATACCGAACTTGAAGGGTCCGGCCACTTCTTTGAAGAGCCACATATGGACACGATGATCGGCCATGTGGACACATATGTACGCCGTCGTTTAACTGAGAACACCCGTTAATCATGGGTGTTCTTGATGATCTCGCAGACGAACTCGCCCGTGACGCACTTGATGCGGGCGACAGGATGGGTCAAAACGAATACTATAGGGAAGTGGCGAAAGTTCTGAGTGAAAGCTCAGCGACGCTTGAAGAAACCTTCCTAACGTCGATCCGCATCCGCCTTGCGGAACGGCGTGGGCGTGCGTTTTTGACTGAAACCCTTTCGAATTTTGCCAAAGAGGCAAAAAGGCCTAGTTCCTGATGAAGCATACCTCGTCTCTCGCCCAACAGTTCGCTTTTCTCGAAGAAGCCGATCGCCTGAAAAATATCCTGCGTGCGACACCGATCCACGACGATTCCCGACCTGAGAATTCTGGTGAACACAGTTGGCACGTCGCCCTTTATGCTATGGTCCTTGCAGAGCATGCGGCCCCTGACGTGAACATTAATCGTGTCGTCAAAATGCTACTTCTGCATGATCTGGTCGAGATTGATGCGGGCGATACCCCCATTCACGGTGATTTTGATGCCGCCGAGCAAGAGGCCAAGGAGAAGTTGGCCGCAGATCGAATTTTTGCCCTTTTACCCGTCGCTCAGGCGCTTGAATTCCGTGCGTTGTGGGATGAATTTGAAGCCGCCGAAACACCCGACGCAATCTTTGGGAAATCCATCGACCGTGTGCAGCCGCTGGCGCTGAATATGGCATCCGGTGGCGGTTCATGGCGCGAATATAACGTCACTTTGGATCAAATCGACGCACGCGTTGGCACAAAAGTCGCGCGCGGCGCGCCGACGGTTTGGACTTATATCCGCGCCCGCGTTGAACACTTCTTCGTCACTCAAGACTAGTATAGCGACTTAATGGTTTTCAAAGCTAGGGTCGCCGTTTGTTTTTGAAATATGTATACAATAGTATACACACTTTGACTTTCCCCAAATTTGAGCTACAAGCGGCACAAATCCGACTCACCTAACCAAGAGGCCTCCCATGACCAAAATCAAGGTGGAAAATCCCGTTGTCGAACTCGACGGCGACGAAATGACCCGCATAATTTGGCAATTCATCAAAGACAAGTTGATCCTGCCCTACCTCGATATTGATCTCAAATATTATGATTTGGGCATCATGTCGCGGGACGACACCAATGACCAAATCACGATCGACTCTGCCGAAGCGATCAAGAAATATGGCGTTGGCGTCAAATGCGCGACCATCACCCCCGACGAAGCGCGGGTTGAGGAATTTGGCCTGAAGGAAATGTGGCGCTCCCCCAACGGCACGATCCGCAACATTCTGGGTGGCGTTGTGTTTCGCCAACCGATCATTTGCAAAAACGTGCCGCGCCTTGTTCCCGGCTGGACAAAGCCCATCGTCATTGGCCGTCACGCATTTGGCGATCAGTACAAAGCCACCGATTTCCGCTTTCCGGGCAAAGGTAAACTGACGATGAAATTCGTCGGCGACGACGGCACTGTTATTGAACGCGACGTTTATGACGCGCCTGCCGCGGGTGTGGCCATGGGCATGTACAATCTTGA
This sequence comes from Falsihalocynthiibacter sp. CO-5D18, assembly GCF_041205445.1. Lineage (NCBI taxonomy): Bacteria > Pseudomonadati > Pseudomonadota > Alphaproteobacteria > Rhodobacterales > Roseobacteraceae > Falsihalocynthiibacter > Falsihalocynthiibacter sp. CO-5D18. Next base: position 95,802 of record NZ_JBGFCF010000008.1, read on the forward strand.
CTCCTCAATCATAGATTTCGCCCGCGCATCGCTCAACTATGGTCTGCAACTGGGTTGGCCCGTGTATCTCTCGACGAAAAACACCATCCTCAAGGCCTATGACGGGCGCTTCCTCGACCTATTCCAACAGGTCTATGAGGAAGAATTCGAAGCGGATTTCAAAAAAGCAGGCATTTACTACGAGCACCGTTTGATCGACGACATGGTCGCCTGTGCGATGAAATGGAACGGCGGTTTTGTTTGGGCTTGTAAGAATTATGACGGCGACGTGCAGTCCGACACCGTGGCGCAAGGCTTTGGCTCGCTCGGCCTAATGGCTAGCAAGTTAATGACGCCTGATGGCAAAATCGTCGAAGCAGAAGCGGCCCACGGCACAGTGACGCGTCACTTCCGTCAGCACGAAAAGGGCGAAGCAACCTCGACCAATTCCATCGCGTCGATTTACGCATGGACGGGTGGTTTGAAACACCGCGCCAAGCTCGATGACAATGCACAGCTGGTGGCCTTCGCGGAAACGCTTGAGAAAGTGGTCATAGACACCGTTGAAAGCGGCCACATGACCAAAGATCTCGCCCTGCTTGTCGGACCAAACCAAAGCTGGCTCACAACAATGGGCTTCCTTGAGAAAGTTGACGCGAACCTGCAAGCCGCCCTTTAGGCTTCCAGCTTTATTGCACTTGCGCCCCCGCTTCGGCGGGGGTACTCGTTCCACATCATTATTTCGCAATAATCCGCCGCGTATTTTGCCACCTTTCGCTTTAGGGGTGGCCTTTTGACGCAAGGCGGGTTACGTCGCGCGCAACTCATCTTTAAAGGCAGGCTCCAATGGAACTTCGCAATATCGCGATTATCGCACACGTTGACCACGGCAAGACCACTTTGGTGGACGAGCTTCTAAAACAATCCGGTACTTACCGCGAAAACCAAGCGACGTCTGAACGCGCGATGGATTCCAACGACCTTGAGCGCGAACGCGGGATCACCATCCTTGCCAAAGCAACCTCTGTTGAATGGCGCGGCACACGGATCAACATCGTTGACACCCCCGGCCACGCCGATTTCGGCGGCGAAGTTGAGCGCATTCTGTCGATGGTTGACGGCGTTGTTTTGCTTGTGGATGCGGCTGAAGGCCCTATGCCACAAACGAAATTCGTCCTCTCCAAAGCGCTCGCTCTGGGCCTTAAGCCAATTGTTGTTGTCAACAAAGTCGACAAACCCGATGGCGAACCTGACCGCGCCCTTGACGAAGTTTTCGACCTGTTTGGCTCGCTTGATGCGACCGACGCGCAACTCGATTTCCCGCATTTGTATGCCTCTGGCCGTGCCGGCTGGTGTGACAAATCCCTCGACGGTCCGCGCAAAGACCTTTCCGCTCTGTTCGACAAAATCGTTGAGCATGTCGAAGCTCCCGCACAACAAGCCAATGCAGGCCTCGCCTTCTCGATGCTGGCAACAACCTTGGGTGCCGACCCTTTCCTTGGCCGTATTCTTACGGGCCGCGTGGAAACAGGTACGCTTAAAACCGGCGACGCAATTGTTGCGCTTTCCGGCGATGGCACAAAAATCGAACAATTCCGCGCAACCAAGATCCTTGCGTTCCGTGGCCTTGGCCAACAGCCCATCGACGAAGCTGTCGCAGGCGACATCGTTTCCATCGCAGGCATGAGCAAAGCCACCGTGGCCGATACATTGTGTGATGCGTCCGTTACGGTTGCGATCCCTGCCCAGCCGATTGATCCCCCAACGATCACTGTAACCTTTGGCATCAACGACAGCCCGCTTGCTGGTCGCGATGGTAAAAAAGTTCAGTCCCGCGTCATTCGCGACCGTCTGATGAAAGAAGCCGAAAGCAATGTTGCGATTAAAGTAACCGACACTCCGGGCGGCGACGCTTTCGAAGTCGCCGGTCGTGGCGAATTGCAAATGGGTGTCCTCATCGAGAACATGCGTCGCGAAGGCTTTGAGCTTTCAATCTCGCGCCCACAGGTTTTGTTCAATGACATCGACGGCGTTCGTAATGAGCCCATCGAAGAAGTCACAATCGACGTGGACGACGAATACTCCGGTGCTGTGATTGAAAAAATCACGGGCGTGCGTAAGGGTGAAATGACCGACATGCGCCAAACAAACGGGAAAACACGCATTATTGCGCTTGTTCCTGCGCGTGGCCTGATCGGTTACCACGGCGAATTCCTCACGGATACTCGTGGTACTGGCGTTATGAACCGCGTGTTCCACAGCTGGGCACCGCACAAAGGCGCCATCCCAGGTCGTCGTGCTGGTGTGTTGATTTCGATGGAAAACGGATCGTCTGTTCCCTACGCGCTTTACAACCTCGAAGATCGCGGAAAATTCTTCATCGGCTCTCAGGAAGAAGTCTATGTCGGTATGATTATCGGCGAGCACACCCGTGAAAACGATCTGGAAGTGAACCCGCTCAAAGGGAAAAAACTTTCAAACGTTCGTGCCAGCGGAACCGACGAAGCGGTGCGTTTGACCACGCCTGTGCGCATGTCTTTGGAAGAAGCGATTGCCTATATCGACAACGACGAACTGGTTGAAGTTACACCTAGCTCCGTCCGTATGCGCAAACGCCACCTTGACCCCCACGAGCGCAAGCGTCACGCGCGCACGAATTAAGCCAAACAAAAACGCGCGCAAACATCTGTTTGCGCGCGTAATAATTTCACATGAGCCGCGCTTAATGCGCGGCTTTTGCGTTTTTAGGTTACTCGGTGGTTTCTACGATCACCAAATCGCGCTCGCTTGCATTGCGTGCATGGCTCAGCGCTTCTTGATAAGCTGCGGAATGATAGCAATCATGCGCGGCCTGCAGACTTGGAAATTTCGCCACTACATTGCGCGAGCGATCATTGCCCTCAAGCTGCTCATAAGCGCCGCCGCGCGCAATAAAATGCCCGCCGTGGTCCGCAATCGCAGGTCCTGCAAGAGCCGCATATTTCCCGTAAGCAACGTCATCCGTTACCTTCACATGTGCGATCCAAAGAGCACCCATATTATCCTCCAATTACGGCTTCTGCCGCTTTAATTGCTGCGTCCGACTGCGAAACATCGCTGCCGCCGCCCTGTGCCATCGCGGGGCGACCACCGCCCCCCTTACCGCCGAGATGCGCCACGGCAGCCTGTACCAAATTCACGGCGGAAATCTTGTCTGTCAAATCATCGGTAACGCCCGCGGCGACCGCCGCTTTGCCATCCACATCCGCGATCAACAAAACCACACCCGATCCAATCTGCACTTTGTACTGCGCAACCAAATCGGGCAGGTCTTTGCCGCTGACGCCCGACAGAACCTGCGCAAGAAAAGCAACGCCGTTAACGTCCCGCGCTTCTGCGGCCTCGCCCGCACCTGCCATCGCCAACTCACGACGCAATTGTGCCACTTCGTTTTGCAAGGATTTGCGCTCATCCATCAAAGCTTTCACACGGTCAGGGACCTGTGCTGGTTGCGCCTTGAGCATCCCCGTCAGAGCACCAAGATGCTGAGTTTGCTCGCGAATATGGGCCAACGCACCCTCGCCCGTAAGAGCTTCAATCCGACGCACACCCGACGAAGACGCCCCGTCAGACAGCAAGATAAACGCACCGATATCGCCCGTACGCTTCACATGTGTCCCGCCACAAAGCTCCAGAGAATAGGTATTTCCCGACAGTCCCTTTTTGGACCCTGCGGCAACGCCCATCGAAACAACGCGGACCTCATCGCCATATTTCTCGCCAAACAGCGCCTGGGCGCCAAGGGCGCGCGCATCATCTGGCGTCATAATCCGTGTGTCCACAGGCGTGTTTTGACGGATAAAGGCATTTACCTCGGCACTCACCTGTTCAAGATCTTCGGCCTCAAGCGCTTTGCCGTGGCTGAAATCAAACCGCAAACGATCATCTGCATTCAACGATCCACGCTGCGCCACATGGTCACCAAGACGAGCGCGAAGGGCTTCGTGCAGCAGGTGTGTCGCGGAGTGATTGGCCCGAATAGACGCACGGCGCGCGTGGTCAACCTGAAGTTCCGCGCCCTGCCCTGTGGAAATCTCGCCCTCAGAAACGTTTGCGGAATGAACAAACAAGCTGCCAATTTTACGTGTGTCGGTGATCTTGGCCGCGCCAGTGCCCGTTTTCAAAAGCCCCGTATCGCCAATTTGGCCACCACTTTCCGCGTAAAACGGTGTTTGGTTCACGACAACCTGAACTTTGGACCCTTTGGATGCCGCATTTTGTGCGGCTCCTTCAGAAACGATCGCGAGTATTTGCCCCTCAGCGACCTCAGTTTCATAGCCCAAGAACTCGGTGCTGCCATGGGCGTCCGCAAGTTCGAACCAAATCGCAGCGTCTGCGGTTTCGCCCGACCCCGACCAAGCGGCGCGGGCCATTGTTTTCTGGTTCTCCATGGCTTTTTCAAAGCCCTCGATGGCAACCGAGCGGCCTTTTTCCCGCAAAGCATCCTGCGTCAGATCGAGCGGAAATCCATAGGTATCATACAATTTAAAGGCGGATTCACCGGAAAGGTCTTCCCCTTCTGCAAGCCCTGAAATCTCATTGTCCAAGAGCTTCAGGCCCCGATCAAGCGTTTGCCGGAACCGTTGTTCCTCAAGCTTCAAGGTCTCTTGGATCATCGCTTGGCCTTGCGACAACTCAGGATACGCACCGCCCATTTGGCTCACCAAAGCGGGAACGAGCTGGTGCATAACTGGATCTTTAGCCCCCAGAAGATGCGCATGCCGCATGGCGCGACGCATGATGCGACGTAACACATACCCGCGCCCTTCGTTGCTTGGCATAACACCCTCTGCAATCAAAAATGACGTCGAGCGAAGGTGGTCAGCAATGACGCGGTGGTGCACGTTTTTGTCACCATAAGGCGCCTGCCCCGTTACACTTGCCGACGCTTCGATAAGCGTTTTGAACAAGTCGGTGTCGTAATTATCATGGCTGCCCTGTAGCAAGGCCGCAATTCGTTCAAGCCCCATGCCCGTATCAATAGACGGCTTGGGCAAGTTCAAACGGTCGCCGTTTTCTTGCTGCTCGAACTGCATGAAAACGATGTTCCAAATTTCAATAAAACGATCGCCGTCTTCTTCTGGTGAACCGGGAGGGCCACCCCAAATGTGATCGCCGTGATCGTAGAAAATTTCCGTACACGGTCCACAAGGGCCTGTGGCGCCCATCGACCAAAAGTTATCGTCCGTCGGGATGCGGATAATGCGATCATCCGACAGGCCCGCATATTTCTTCCAAATATTCGCGGCCTCATCATCGGTGTGATAAACCGTAACGAGGAGTTTATCCTTGTCGATCCCGAACTCTTTGGTCAGTAAATCCCACGCGAAGGGAATGGCTTCTTCCTTGAAATAATCGCCGAAACTAAAGTTCCCGAGCATTTCAAAAAACGTGTGATGGCGCGCAGTATAACCAACATTGTCGAGGTCATTATGTTTGCCGCCAGCGCGCACACATTTTTGGCTCGAGGTGGCGCGGGAGTAGTCGCGTTTTTCAACGCCTGTGAACACATTCTTAAATTGAACCATACCCGCATTTGTAAACATAAGCGTGGGATCATTGCGCGGAACCAAGGACGAGCTGTCAACAACCGCGTGACCGTTGCCCTTGAAATAATCGAGATAAGTGGATCGGATATCATTTAAGCTCGGCATGGCACGCTCTTTCAGACAGATTTTTCATGGTTTCCTTGGTTTAACTGTGCACCCGCGCCCTGTCCATACGAAGAAAGGCCCACTGAACGTTCAGCGGGCCTTTTACTTCAATTTTTAGACGATTTAGGCTTCGAGAATATCTTCACTGTCATTGGTCTTCTTTTCACCGAAATCCAAACCGTGAGCCGCTCGAATTTTATCTTCGATTTCAAGGGCAATCACAGGATTATCGGCAAGGAATGCCTTGGCGTTTTCGCGGCCTTGACCGACACGCTCGTCGCCGTAGCTAAACCATGAGCCAGACTTGTCGACGACACCCGCTGCGACACCAAGATCTAGCAACTCACCTGTCTTGGAAATCCCCTCACCAAACATGATATCAAACTCAACTTGCTTAAAGGGCGGTGCCACCTTGTTCTTCACGACTTTCACGCGGGTCGAATTGCCAACAATTTCATCGCGGTCTTTCACGGACCCAGTCCGGCGAATATCCAAACGCACTGAGCTATAGAATTTAAGCGCGTTACCGCCTGAAGTCGTCTCAGGGCTGCCAAACATAACGCCGATTTTCATACGGATCTGATTAATGAAAATGACCATGCAATTGCTGCGCGAAATCGATCCCGTTAATTTTCGCATCGCTTGACTCATGAGGCGGGCTTGAACACCAACCGAACTATCCCCCATGTCGCCTTCAAGCTCGGATTTTGGTGTTAACGCGGCAACGGAATCTACTACGACCATACTAACCGCGCCAGAACGCACCAGAGTGTCAACAATTTCAAGGGCTTGTTCACCGGTATCAGGTTGAGATATCAGCAACTCATCAATATCGACCCCCAAACGCTTTGCATAGACTGGATCAAGTGCATGCTCTGCATCGACAAAAGCACAGACCCCTCCGGTTTTTTGCCGTTCCGCCACGCAATGCAACGTCAGTGTCGTCTTCCCGGAACTCTCTGGACCGTAAATTTCAATGATCCGCCCCATTGGCAAACCGCCAATGCCAAGGGCAATATCCAGACCAAGGGATCCTGTAGAAGACGCCTCGATTTCTGCAATTGCCCCAGCGCCTAATTTCATAATTGCGCCCTTGCCAAATTGACGCTCGATTTGCGCGAGCGCTGCATCCAGCGCCTTTTGCTTGTCTTGAGATTTTTTATCGCTCATTTTTGAAAGCTCTGCCGTTGCCATGTTTTCCAGTCCCTTATTTCACACCCCGTCACGGGCAGCAATCATCAACAATGTTCGCCTCTTGTTCTCTTATGAGATCAAAGTGAGAACATTTCAATACAAATTTACTGAAACCACTATTTATTTAATTTCTTAAGGAGTAGTTTACGAGAAAGAATGAGAGAAAAGGATGGGTCTAAATGCTTGTTTTCTGGAAACAAAAACTTGTTTTCTTGGCAGTCCCCAAGACGGGAACTTCTGCGATAGAAGTGGCGTTAGGGCCAATTGCGGATATGAGAATCACCAACCCGCCGATGTTCAAACACATGCCACTCGTCCGATTTAATACCTATATCAAGCCGTTTATACTTGAAAATTTTGATGTAGAGATTGAAACCGTCGCGGTTGTTCGCAATCCGATTGACTGGCTTGGGAGTTGGTATCGGTACCGTAGCCGCCCAGATTTAGCCGGTAGCCCCAATAGTTCCGCCGGAATTAGTTTTGACACCTTTGTCGAAGGCTACTTGAAAAATAGAAAACCAGCCCATTCGAACGTTGGATCGCAGGCCATTTTTGTTTCCCGCCATAACGGGCCGATTGGTGTGACGCATCTATTCCAATATGAGCAATTGGACAAACTAATTGAATTCCTTGAAGCCCGTCTAAACATCAGTATCTCGCTCGCGCGTACGAATCAATCTCCAGAAGGCAGTGCGGTACTCTCCTCCGAAATGGAGGAGAGGCTACGAAGAAAGCGAGCAGAAGAGTTTGCTGTTTGGGAGGTTGCAAGGCGTTAAATGAGTTGATTTTGAACCGTCGACGTCAAATCGTTTAGCGAAAAAGGTTTGGGAAGGAACACTGAATTGGGTATTTGCCGTTGATTGTCGGAAAAATCCTCCTCAGCATACCCTGAAACAAAAACGACTTTAACACCTGGGCGGTCTTTTAGCGCAATTTTCACCCAACTCGGACCGTCCATACCAGGCATAATCACATCGGTCACAAAGATATCAACAGTTAATTCTTTGTCCTCCAAGGTTTTCAGAGCCGATTCCGCATCTTCAGCTTCGAGCACAGTGTAGCCTCGAAGACGCAACGCCCTTGAGGCAAACGCTCGAACGGGGGCTTCGTCCTCAACAAGGAGCACAACGCCTTCACCCGTTTTGGATACATAGCTTTGATCCCTTATTATTGGGGCAACTGGCTGCTCGACGGGACCGTCAAATGCTGGGAAGTAGAGTGTGAACGAGGTTCCGCTTCCAACCACGCTATCTACAAAAATAAACCCACCCGACTGTTTCACAATCCCGTAGGCTGTGGAAAGCCCAAGCCCCGTCCCTTCTCCAGTTCGTTTCGTTGTGAAGAAGGGTTCAAAAATTTTAGGCAACCTATCGGCGGGTATTCCGACCCCTTCATCGCTAACACGAACGATGACATAATCTCCTGGTGGAACAACGGCCCGATCTCTCTCAAGGGGGACGCGTAGCGTGCGACTTTGCGTCTCAACACGAATTTCACCACCATCAGGCATCGCGTCTCGCGCGTTTACAACAAGGTTCATAAGCACCTGCTCAAGCTGTCTTTTGTCCGCACGAATTGTTTGAAGATCTGGATCATGTGTTACAGATAAAACGACCTTCTCTCCTACAAGGCGGTTTAAAAGATGCGCAAGGTCAGAAAGCGTGTCACTCAGATCGATCGTCTCTGGACTTAGATTTTGTTTGCGCGAAAATGCCAAAAGCTGCCCAACCAACGATGCTGCTCGATTGGCATTCTGGTTGATTTGAACCAGATCAGCGAAATCGGAATCTCCTTGGTCATGTCGCAGTAGCAACAGGTCGCAGTGCCCTGAAATCGCGGTGAGGAGATTGTTGAAATCATGTGCTACTCCGCCTGCGAGCTGTCCAATCGCCTGCATCTTTTGACTTTGCACAAACTGTGCCTCAAGTGTTTTGAGTTCCGTCGCATCATTGAGAACTGCCACAAGAAGGGGAACACCGTCTTGAATCACACGACTTAATGTCACTTGAAGAAAAACCTCTTTGTCGGGATTTCTGGCTTTTAGAAACTCCGTATTGTTCATTCCCCGCCCCTGTGCGGCTTCCGACAACCAATCGACGATTGAACGCCCCAAACCTTCCATAAGATCAGAAAGAGGGGTGCGCTCAGGAATGTCACTTGCCAATAAGTCTCGCGACTTTTTATTCGCCGCCACAACCAAGCCATCGGACGTAATTTTCATCAAGGGAACAGGGATATCGTCGAAAAACGGCCAATCTCCTGTCACGAGGTCATTCGATTGGTTACGCGGCAAGATATAAATCTCTCTACGACCTCCGGTGCTTTCAAGCTCCGCAACAACAGCCCGCATTGGGCCCTCTCGGGTGGTAATTTCGTTTTCCATACCGCTTCGAACTGGCAAAGAATTGAAAATTCGATCCAGAGTTTTCACACGCTCCCCCACCAGTCGGCGAAAGGATTCGTTCATAAATAATACGGTTCCTGACCTGCTCGCCGTTAGCATGGGTAAACTCATACCTTCGGCGCCGCCTCTCGAGCCAGATTGGTCAGCGAGTTCGTCCAAGCGCCACACATAGAAATCCGACCCAGATAGATGTACGGAAATACGGACATGCCCGCGTCGCGTCACGATATCATCGCGCGCTGAGCCAAGGGCGAGCGCTTTATTTTGCAGGCGAAAGACGACCGACGATGGGTTTGCAAACAGATCGCCAAAACAGCTTGCGAGGGATCTGCCTGTACAGAAGCTAAACCGTTCATTCGCCGCTATATTTTGATACTCAATCTCCCCGTCTGGGCCAGTAAGAAAGCTTGGCGAGGGTTCGTTGCGGACAACTTTCGCCACGGCTTTTACGCTTCTGGCGCGCCGGCGTGCGGAGCGCATTGTATTCGCATGCAGCAGCAACGCCATAAATGCCAGTGTCAAACCCGCAGCAAGAAAGGCGATCCCGAGTTTAGGTGCAGGAACAACAAACCCCAACACTACGAGCACACCAGATCCAATAAGAATCGGAACCATTCGCATCGACAGAAGGGACGCCGATTTTTGTGCTGTGGCGGGCGACAGCGCATTCTCTGACACAAGGAACTCCCAAATTCGATTCGACTTGATGCAGCATCAAGCACGATTGGTTAAGCTTGCATTAATAAATGGCTGCCCCATACAAATTTGTGAACAATCACCACAAAAAAATTGCGTTATTGCGAAATTGCGCCCCGTTCAGGCCCTTTTCAAGATAGCAACAAAGAACCCATCTCCGCCAGCCAAGGGGGTCAACCGCTCTTGGGACATACATCTCCAATCGGAATTCGCCACCAAAAACGCCTCGACCTGGGCCTCATTCTCGGCGCGTAACAGAGAGCATGTCAAAAACGCGAGGACACCGCTTTTAGCAACGTACTCTTTTGTTTTAGCAAGGATTTCCGCTTGAATACTCGTCAATTCATCAAGGCGTTCCTGCGTGAGTGCCCATTTGCCCTCTGGCGCACGCCGCCACGCGCCAGACCCCGAGCAGGGCACGTCGCACACGACAACGTCGTAGGGGGCGTTTTGCGCAACCTCGACAGTTTCCAGAACCGTGACCTCAACCCCTGCGCGCTCAGCCCGAACGGGGACATCGCGCATACGAAGATGGGAGATATCATGGGCAAAGAGGGAGACCGCGCCCTTGGGCATCCGCGCCGCAAGGGCGAGGGATTTTCCACCGCCCCCAGCACAATAGTCCAATATACGTGCGCCGTTTTTGAGGGGAATTTGGTCTGTGACGAATTGCGAAGCCGCGTCTTGAAGTTCAACATAGCCCTCTGCGAAAACCTTGGAATTCTGTACACGACGTGGATTTTTCGTCACCAGCAAGGCAGAGGGGGACAAGTCGTGCGCCTTTGCCACGATCTCTTCAGCGGCCAAAGCCGCAATCGCTGCGTCGCGTGTGGTCGCTTGCAAATTCACCCGCAAAAACACAGGGGCGCGGGATTGAAGCAGCGTCAGGACAGGTGCGAAGTCTTCGCCTAAATCCGCTTGCAATTGAGGCGCGAGCCATTCGGGAACGTCGAGTGCATCGTGATCCTGTGGCGCGTGACCTTCGGCCAATTCCTCCTCGGAGAGGGGTTTGGGCGCGTAACCTTCGCCAGTAAATACATCCTGCGGATCAAGGCCTTGCGCACGAAATAGCCCCGTTAGAATTGCGCGGCCCGTTTGCTCCCCGCCCCAGACGGAAAACGACTGTTTGCAACGCAAGGCTTCAAACACAAGGTCGCGCACCGCCACGCGATCCTTGGACCCCGCATAGCGATTTGAGCGCGCCCAAGTCGTCAGTTGTTTTTCCGCAGGGTCCCCCGCCAAAACGGCATCCAAAATCTCAATCGCAGAAGCGACGCGTGCACCAGGTGTCATTTTGGTATCCTTTCAGGCGGCCCTATGGGCGCGTATTTTGAAGGGCGCATAAACGCCCTTCTCTTTATCCGATGCGGTAATTCGGGCTTTCGCGGGTGATTTGTACATCATGCACATGGCTCTCTTTGAGGCCTGCCCCCGTGATTTTTACGAAGGAACAATTGCGGCGCATTTCTTCCACTGTCGCATTGCCCGTGTAGCCCATTGCCGCGCGAAGCCCGCCCACCAACTGGTGGATGACGTTGCTGGCCGTTCCTTTGTAAGGCACCTGCCCCTCAATGCCTTCGGGCACGAGTTTGTCGCTGGCGGCGTCTTTCTGGAAGTACCGATCCGCAGAACCACGTGCCATAGCGCCTAGGCTGCCCATGCCACGGTAAGACTTAAAGCTACGGCCTTGGTAGAGAATGACTTCGCCGGGGCTTTCATCGGTTCCTGCGATCATGCTGCCGACCATGGCACAGCTTGCGCCTGCGGCGATCGCTTTGGCGAAATCGCCCGAAAATTTGATGCCACCATCTGCAATCACAGGCACACCACTTTCGGCCGCCCCGCGCGCACAATCCATCACGGCAGTAAGTTGTGGAACGCCCACACCGGCAACCATGCGCGTTGTGCAAATCGAACCGGGTCCAATCCCAACCTTGACGGCATTCGCCCCTGCTCCGATCAAGGCCCTCGTTGCCTCGGCTGTGGCCACGTTGCCCGCAATGATCTGAATGTCGTTTGAAACGGCCCGCGCACGCTCAACAGCGCGCGCAACACCCTCAGAGTGGCCGTGGGCCGTGTCGATCACCACAATATCCACTCCAGCATCAATCAGCGCCATCGTGCGTTCAAATCCTGCGTCGCCCGTTGTTGTCGCCGCAGCAACCCGCAGCCGTCCAAGATCGTCTTTGGTGGCGTCTGGGTTCAAAACGGCTTGCTCGGAGTCTTTGAGGGTCAGCAAACCGGTCAATTTACCGTCGCTATCCGTCACAAGGAGTTTTTCGATCCGGCGGGCCTGCATCAAGGAACGCGCCTCTGCGAGGTCAGCAGGTTCACGCAAGATGGCTAGATCCGTACCCGTCATCATTGCCGAAACAGGCGTTTTATCGTCAGTTGCAAACCGCATATCGCGATTGGTCACAATGCCAACAACCCGTCCGGAACCGTCCACAACCGGAAATCCAGAAATCCTGTAGCGTTCCATGAGCGCCTTGGCATCGGCCAGCGTTTGCTCGGCGCGCAGGGTGATGGGATTGAAAACAATGCCGCTCTCGAAGCGTTTTACACGGCGCACTTGGCGCGCTTGCTCCTCAACATCAAGATTGCGGTGGATAACACCCATCCCGCCGGCCTGGGCCATCGCAATCGCCATGCGATCCTCGGTGACCGTATCCATCGCAGAGCTCAGCAACGGGATGTTAAGACGAATAGATTTCGTCACAAACGTTGAGGTATCAGCGGTAGACGGCAACACCGATGAGGCGGCCGGAACAAGTAGGACATCGTCGAAGGTAAGAGCCTCGCGAATTTCCATGGGGATTCTCCTTGGATGCTTCGTTTGACGAGGCCATATCGCATGGAACCGGACATTTAGAAACCCCTAAAGCGCGGTTTCGTGTCGATGGTCTATTTCCCAAGGGACGCGCGGGCCAACGCCGCCCGACTTGCAAAGGCTTCGCGCATCAAAATCACGTCGCTTCCGACCGCGATAAAGCGCGCACCAAGAGCGGCGAAAGGGGCAATTTGGTCCGTGTTCCCTGCGAAAATCCCAACGGGCTTGCCCGCGGCCCGAATGCGCGCGGCGGCGTGGGTCATTGCCGCCATAACGTCTGGGTGCATCGCCTCAGGGCCATATCCCCCGACATGTCCCATATCCGTCGCCAAATCAGCGGGGCCAATAAATACGGCATCAACGCCTTCTGTATTCGCAATCGCATCGATATTCTCAATCGCACGGGCGGATTCAACCTGCACCATCAACGCAACCTCCTGGTTCGCATTCGCCATATAGGTCGTATCCGCGCCATAGCCACTCACACGGGCCACCATGGCGCCAACGCCCCTCCGCCCCTGCGGCGCATAGCGCATAGCTTGCGCCAACTCCTGCGCTTGGGCGCCGGTTTCCACCATTGGCACCAAAACCGTCTGAAACCCCAGATCAAGAACCTGTTTGATCATCCAATCCGCGCCAGTGACAACTCGCACGGCGACGGGAACATGCCCCTGAAGAACCCGCAATTGGTCTCGCAAGGATGTTATGTCATTTGGGCCGTGTTCCCCGTCTAGAACCACCCAATCAAACCCAGCCTGCGCCGCGATCTCTGCCACGGTTGCACTCGCGGAACCGACCCACAATCCAAGGCAAGTTTCGTCACGGCGCAGAGCGGCAATCAATTCGTTTTTGGTGGTGGTCATTGGGAATCTCCACGGAAAAAAACCGAGGTTTCCACAGCGACTACGGTAACACAAGACGCCCTAGTCCCGATAAAGCAACGAACGCCCCTCGTGGAAGACATGAATTTTCTCGGGCGGTGCGGTTAATGCGACGACTGCCCCTTTTGAAACCTGCTGAATTCCGGGCAATTTCGCGACGAAGGTCTCGTCACGGCCATCCTTATGGAAATACAGCAATGTGACCTCGCCAAGCGCTTCAGTGATGGCAACCGACCCCTTATAAACTGGAATGTCCTCCGCTGGCACAAGGTCCTCCGGACGCACCCCTACATTAACCTTCTTACCCATATCTTCAGGACGTGTTGGCACATTGGACACCGCCCGTGTGTCATCACTCAAGGCAATCGTGGTCTGCGCCCCCGTCCCGACAATTTCGCCCGCAATCAAATTCATCGCGGGCGAGCCGATAAACTGCGCCACGAATTCGTTCTCGGGCCGCTCATACAACTCAAGTGGCGTACCAACTTGCGAAATGCCCTTGTTGGCCAAAACCACAATCCGCGTCGCCAATGTCATAGCTTCCACCTGATCATGGGTCACATAAATCATCGTGCTATCGGGCATCGCCTCCTTGAGTTGGGCGATCTCAATCCGTGTCGCCACCCGCAGGGCCGCATCAAGGTTTGAGAGCGGCTCGTCAAACAAATATACCTTTGGATCGCGCACAATCGCCCGTCCAATCGCCACCCGTTGCCGCTGCCCGCCAGAGAGTGCTTTTGGCAACCGATCCAAATAGTCCGTCAGCTGGAGCTTCTCGGCGGCCCTATTTACGGCGATGTTAATTTCCGCTTTTGGCATCTTGGCAATTCCGAGGGCAAAAGCCATGTTATCGCGCACCGTCATATGCGGATAAAGCGCATAGGATTGAAACACCATGGCAATCCCACGTTCCGCTGGCGGCACATCATTCACGACAGTTCCGTCGATTTCGAGTGACCCCGATGTTATGCGCTCAAGCCCCGCAACCATGCGTAAAAGCGTTGATTTTCCGCATCCCGACGGGCCAACAAACACAATTAACTCACCGGTTTTAATGGTCAGGTTGATGTCCTTGAGGACATTCGTATTGCCGTAGGATTTGACAATGTTCGTTAATTTGAGATCTGCCATTATCCCCTCCTATGTGTGCGTGCGGCGCAAGATTGCACCTTGCCATGGCGCGAGATTTACATCCTGCGCGAGGCCGATTTCCTGCCCGATAAATTGCCAGTCCGTTGAGGGGGCAACGATCTTGTGTGCACCCTGGCCCATATTGAAATAACACAAGATTTCCATATCGTTGCTAGACCTTTTGAATGTCAAAATGTCACCGTTCGCTTCGAGATCGGTAAGCGTTCCAACTTTCAAAGCGGAAAGCTTAGAGCGGAAGGCCAAAACGGACTTGTAGTGATTGAAAAGTGATGCTGGATCAAGCGCTTGGGCGGAGGCGTTCAAATGAAGATGCTCTGCAGGAACCGGTAGCCACGGCTTGTGCGTACTAAATCCCGCATTTGCATTCGATGGCTCCCAAACCATGGGGGTACGACATCCATCGCGCCCTTTAAATTCTGGCCAAAATTGGATTCCATAGGGATCTTGCAAGTCTTCAAAGGCAACGTCTGCCTCTTCCAAACCCAATTCTTCGCCTTGATACAGGCAAACCGATCCCCGCAAACTATTGATAAGAATGGGAAACAGGCGTTTCGCCCCTTCCGACAAGTTCCAGCGACTGGCATGGCGTGCGACATCATGATTGGAGAAGGCCCAGCATGCCCATCCATCCGAAGCGACCCGTTCGACCTCATTCAAAACCTCGGCAACCCGTGTCGCAGTCAGCGGAGTTTGTGAAAGGAATTCAAAGGCATAGCACATTTGCATCAAGTCGTCGCCTGCCGTATATTGCCCCATGATTTCAAGACCACGCTGCGCATCGCCAACTTCGCCGACTGCTGCGGCCCCGTATGGCTCCATCACCGCGCGAAATTTACGAAGGAAATCAATGTTTTCCGGCTGATTTTTGGAGTAGATATGCTCTTGATGATTATAAGGGTTCACCGAAGGCGCAATTGAATCGTTCCGCGCTTCTTTTGGTAACGCAGGATTATCGCGTAACTCTTTGTCTGCAAAATAGAAATTGATGGTATCAAGGCGAAACCCGTCTACCCCGCGCTTAAGCCAAAACCGCGCCACATCCAACAAGGCTTCCTGAACCGCAGGTTCATGGAAATTGAGGTCAGGCTGGCTGGTTAAAAAGTTGTGCAAATAATACTGGCAACGCCGCGCGTCCCACGTCCAAGCAGGTCCGCCGAAGATTGATAACCAGTTGTTTGGAGGTGTTCCATCCGGCTTAGGGTCGGCCCAAACGTACCAGTTTTCTTTTGGGTTATCAGTAGATTGCCGACTTTCCTTGAACCAATCGTGCTGGTCTGATGTATGCGAAAGGACAAGGTCAATCATGACTTTTAAACCAAGAGAATGCGCCTTGGAGACCAGCGCATCAAAATCGCTCAACGTGCCAAACATCGCATCGACATCGCAATAATCGCTCACATCATATCCGAAATCCTTCATCGGTGAGGTGAAAAACGGCGAGATCCAGATAGCATCGACCCCGAGGTTAGAAATATAGTCTAACCTATTGGCAATGCCGGGCAAATCTCCAATGCCGTCGCCGGTACTGTCTTGAAAACTACGCGGGTATATTTGATAGATGACGGCTCCGCGCCACCAGTCTGGATTTGTTTCTGACGGAATCATATTCTCAACTTTGCTCATGTTATCCACCTTTGACCGAGCCCGAGAGCAACCCACGGACGAGGTATTTTTGAAGCCCGAAAAAGACGCCGAGCGGTACCGCAATGGAGACAAAGGCCGAGGCGGCAAGGATTTCCCAATCCCCCCCTCGACTGCCCAAAAGTTCGCGCAGACGTCCCGTCATCACCAATTGATCTTCGTTGTTGCCAAGAAAAACCGTCGCCACAAGCAAATCGTTCCACACCCATAGGAATTGGAAAATCGCGAAACTTGCGAGGGCTGGAAAGGACAGAGGCAAGACGATTTTTCGAAAAATATCGAAGTCCGTGGCGCCATCAACGCGGGCACTTTCGATGATTTCTCGCGGTAACCCCGCGATATAATTACGTAAAAGATAGATCGCCATGGGGAGGCCAAAGCCCGTATGAGCCAGCCAAATACCGAGATAATCTTTGCCAATTCCGATCTCATTGTGCAGCTTGAGCAGCGGGATCAGAGCCATTTGAAGCGGTACCACCAGCAGTCCAACGACCGTTGCAATCAAGAGCGATCGCCCCGGAAACTCCATCCATGCAAGGGCATAAGCCGCAAATGCCGCAATGAGGATTGGGATGATCGTTGCGGGGATTGTCACGGTAAACGTGTTGATAAAGCTACGGCCTATTCCCTCTGAAAACAAAACGTTACGATAATTGTCTAAAGTAAACTTGGGTTGCTCAAGAGAGGTTACAAAAATGCGGGTTCCCCGCGAGCCTGTTGGTTTCTCAAGCGACGTGATTTGATAGGCCCCGCCGGCGTCAACCCGAATGAAGGCCCCTTGCCGTTCCGCGACGTCGCCGGGAGCGAATTCAGTCGGGCGATTTGCGTTGATCCCGAAGGCGGTGACGACGGCGGGTTCTGGAAAAAGACTGCCCGAGATAAGCCATCCGTCGCCGTCCTCAACGGCCGTATCTGGGTCAGCACCGCGCAGCGTTAGATTGCGCTCTCCCGCCGATAGCGACGTCCACCAACCGGATGTCGAGATTTGATCACGGTCCCGAAAGGAGCTTACCAGCAAACCAAAAGTCGGAATTGTCCAGAGAACGACGAGCACCAAAACCGAAAGATTCACGACCCACGTCAGTCGCGATTTCACACCAGCAATATTATCCACTATGAAATCTCCCGACGTGCATTGCGTATATTCCAAATCATAATCGGGGTTACCAAGATCATGATCACGAGTGCCACCGTACTGGCGCGGCCATTATCGAGGCCCCTAAACATCCAATCGAACATCAAATTCGCCAGGACTTGTGTGCCCCATTGGCCGTTTGTCATGGCGAGAACGATGTCGAAAACCTTGAGTACAAGTATGGTGATTGTGGTCCAGACCACGGCGATTGTACCCCAGATTTGAGGGACTTTGATCTTCCAAAATATCTGCAACGGGCTGGCACCGTCCAGAATTGCGGCCTCGATGGTTTCTTCGGAAATCCCGCGCAGGGCGGCCGAAAGAATGACCATGGCGAAGCCCGTTTGGATCCACACCAAAATGGCCATCAAGAAAAAAGAGTTCCAAAACGGCAGGGTGATCCATGCCTGTGGCGCGCCGCCAAAATAGGTTACGATTGCGTTGAGCAGGCCGATTTGTTCTTGGCCTTCGCCACGGTAATCATAGACGAATTTCCAGATCACCGAGGCCCCGACAAATGAGATCGCCATGGGCATAAAAATAAGGGATTTAGCGAAATTCCCCCAACGGATGCGGTCTGTAAGGGCGGCGGCAATAAGGCCAAAGAACGTGGCTGCAGCGGGCACGACAACCAACCATAACATGTTGTTTTGCATGGATTCCGCGAATTTTGTATCGACCAGTAGCCATTTGTAATTATCAGCGCCAGTAAATTCCTCGCCGTTGGCATCATGCAGCGAAAGCCAGATCGACATCACAACCGGATAGACTAGGTACGTTGCCAACAAAGCGATGGCGGGAAACAGGAAGAGCCAAGGGCGAATGGCTGATGCACGGTTGATATTGCGGCCCGCGTTCACACCGCGTGCGGGGTACTTCCAGTCGAGTAAAAAGTTGGAGAAGAAGTAATAGGCCACACAGCCAAAGACGCCTGCTACAACGGTAAAAAGGGCCCAGAAAAGCTGTTCCATCGCGACCTCGCCAATAAAAGAAAGTGGGGGAATTCAGGGGTGCGAAGGCCCCGCATTCACGCGGGACCTTCTAAGAGGGCGTTAGGCTTACTTAATGCCGTCCCAAGTGTTTTGGATGTCAGCGGCCACATCTTCGGCGGATTTCCCACCAGTGTAATCCACCATGCCGGTCCAGAAAACACCTGCGCCGATCGCACCGGGCATCAGGTCGGAACCATCAAAGCGGAAGGTATCCGCGCCCAAGAGGATTTCCCCCATTTTGCGTTGTGCATCGCTTTCGTATACAGCGGGATTCACGCCATTGTGCGGGGTAAGGAAGCCACCCTGTGCCATCCAAATCTCGTGAGCAAGGGGCGATTTGATGTAGTCTATAAAGGCGCGTGCCCCTTTTGAATCCTGCGTGATTGTCGCAACGGTTCCGGCTCCCAAAACTGGCTTGCCGAGGTCTTTGCTGGCATAGGCTGGGAAGTAGAAGAAGTCAGCGTCTTCCCCCATAACCGTGCCCTCTGGGAAGAACGCGGGAATGAAGCTGGCTTGACGGTGTAAATAGCATTGCGGGGGGGATTCAAAGAGACCTTTGGGGCTATCGCGGAAGTCCGTGGAAGCCACGGTCCCTGCGCCACCGGCAACATAGGCGTCGTTGCGGGCGAATGCGCCGAATTCTTCGATCGCGGCAATAATCGCGGGGTCATTGAACGGGATTTCATTGGCAACCCATTGGTCATAGACGGAAGGAGGCGATGTGCGCAAAAGCATATCTTCAACCCAGTCGGTTGCAGGCCAGCCGGTCGCGGACCCCGATCCCAGACCGATACACCATGGTGTGCCGCCATCCGCAACAATTTGTTCAGAAAGCGCTTTCAACTCTTCCATCGATTGCGGAATTTCGTAACCAGCATCCTCAAAATTCTCAGGCACATACCAAACCAGCGATTTCAGGTCGGCACGATAAAACAGGCCGTAGAACTGATCGTTGCCGTCTTTGTCGGCATAAGTTGCCAAATCAACCCAAGACTGACCCGCCGCGTAGTTTTCGCGCACCCAGTCAGCATCCGTGCTTTCAAGTGGCGAAAGCAAGCCTTTGGCCGCGAGGTTTGCCGCAAGGCCAGGCTGAGGGAAAATTGCGATATTTGGCGGGGAACCTGCTTCGGTATCGATCAGGATTTGTTGCTCAAAACTGTCGGAACCAGAATACTGAACGTCAATGCCTGTGGCCTCTTCAAAGTAGGCCGCTGCGGATTCAAAACGGTCTTTTTCTTCGCCGAGCCACGGGCCGAATACAGTCACTGTCTCACCGGATAAATCCATGGACTTAAGGGCTTCGAAACTCTCCCAGTTAAAATCCCCCTCGCCCGGCGTAAACAGAAGGTCGGCCTGCGCCGTCCCCGCGGTGAGTGCGATCACGGCCGCACCAGTCAACAATTTGTGTTTCATTTTCTTCCTCCCAAGTAGCGCTGAGCGCTTTGTTTTTTTTCCAAAGCGCTTTTGAAGGGTACGACCACAGTGAATGAAAAGTCGAATCGTAAAAACCAAAGCGCTTTGGGAAAAATACAATTGCGCAAATTCTCCAAAAAGTCAACGGGGAACAAATCCCACTTCAATGCAGGTAAATATCCTTATTTTTATAAGTTTTTTGTTTTCTTTGACCTTGGAATAATTTAGGTCTATCGTTTCCAACTTAAATCTAAGCGCTTTGAGAAACCCATGAACCTTAAATCTCTTTCTGACATCCTTGGCCTCAGCCAAACCACGGTGAGCCGCGCCCTAAACGGCTATCCCGAGGTGAGCGAGAAAACGCGCCTTAAGGTTCTGGCAGCGGCGCGCAAGCATCATTACAGCCCTAATACCCGCGCCCAAAGTCTGGCAACGGGGCGCGCAATGGCCATTGGACACGTTATTCCCATGTCCAACAATCACGAGATGGTTAACCCGATTTTTGGCGATTTCATCGCGGGGGCCGGGGTCGCCTATTCAAATGCTGGCTATGACATGCTGTTATCTGTTGTTCAGGACGATGATGAGGAGCAAGCCTATCGGCGGATGGCGGCGCGTGGGTCTGTGGATGGGATCATCGTACACGGCCCCAGAAAAGACGATCCGCGCGTTGCATTGTTACAGGAGATCGGCCTGCCATTTGTGGTGCATGGGCGCATGATGGGCAATGATAAGGGGTATTCGTGGCTCGACATCAACAATACACGCTCTTTTAAACGGGCAACCAATTTGCTGCTTGATTTAGGGCACCGCCGCATCGCCTTACTGAATGGGCTGGAAACCATGGATTTTGCGTCCCGCCGCCGCGCGGGCTTTGTCGAGGCTATTTCGGCGCGCGGTATCGCACCCGACCCCTCCCTGATGTTTAGCACGGAGATGACGGAACAATTCGGCTATGATATCAGCAGGAAACTCCTCGCAGACGATAATCCTCCGACCGCTATCATCGCGTCCTCCTATCTGATGGCGATTGGAATTCGGCGGGCGATTGGGCGTGCGGGTCTTTTGATAGGACGCGATGTATCGGTGGTGACCCATGACGATGATTTGTCCTATTTGCGCAATGGCGACAGCATCCCAACCTTTACCGCCACACGGTCCTCTGTCAGGGACGCGGGCAGCCAATGCGCCAAAATTCTCTTGCAATCGATTACATCAGGCAGTACCCAACCTGTGCAAGAGCTTTGGGAGGCAGAACTTATGGTTGGGAGCTCAACGGGCCCTGCCCCACAGCGCTAAGCGGATGAGGCAAAGTCGGGAGCGAATAACAGGGGTATTTTCTTTTCACCAAATGACTTAGATATCCCTGAAAATTCGTGCGCGGTTGATAAACCCCACTCGCAGGATAAAAGGCCATACGATGACACATACGACAGCTTCGAACCGCTATTCTTTGTTGGCCGATATCGGCGGAACAAATACGCGCGTCGCCCTAAGTGAAGGGACACGAGTTCTTGAGGCCTCAATCCAGCGTTTTAGCAATGCCAAATACCCTGACCTTATCACGATCCTAAAACAATATGTGTCCGAACAGGGCAATGTGGACTGTTCGGGCGTGTGTGTTGCCGTGGCGGGTCCGGTTCGAGATCGCGTCGCCACCATGACGAATTTGAACTGGACGATAGAACCAGACTCATTGGCGGCAGCGACGGGCGCGGAAATTGTTTCAATTTTGAATGACCTTCAAGCGCAGGGTCACGCCTTAGGTCATCTCAAATCCTCCGAACTTACGCCGATTTCAACAGGCAAAGAAGCCGGACCGAATGCCGCCAAATTGGTGATTGGAGTCGGGACCGGATTTAACGCAGCCGCCGTATACGACACCGCCGGTGGCCGTCTCGTAACCCCATCCGAATGTGGGCATATTACCATGCCTGCGCGCGACGAAGCGGACTTGAGCCTCAGTCGTTACGTGCAAAGCTCCCACGGATTTCCCGGCGTGGAGGAAGTTATTTCCGGGCGCGGACTTGAGAGGATATATGCATGGTATAGCGCTGAAATTGCTCAGAAAACCATAAAATCCGCTGCCGAAATTATGGCTTCAATTGTAGCAAAGGATGACCCTCTGGCCGTCCGGACCCTTACCACATTCTGTCGCATTTTGGGTGCGGTTGTTGGCGATCTTGCCCTCATCCATTTGCCATTTGGCGGTATCTATTTAGTGGGCGGCGTGTCGCGCGCCATGGTGCCCTATCTCGCGGACTATGGTTTTTCGACCGCATTCCGAGACAAGGGGCGGTTCTCTACATTTGTCGACAATTTTTCCATCACCGCGATTGAAGACGATTACGCAGCATTAATTGGCTGTGCGCAACATCTCTCAAATTTGAGCCAATGAAACTCCCCTTGAAGTAAGCTATTTTTAACAACCCATCCCCTACACCTGTTTTCATCGACCGGAACAACAGGGGATTCACGTGGCGAACTCGAAACTTCATTCACATGGTGCGGCGCTATGACCGCCCGCATTCAATTGCAAGGCCGCCTAGGTCTCAGCGATGCTGAGCCATTGGCCAATCGATTGCGGTCCCTTCGCGGCGCTGACATTGATGTCGATGCCTCTCAAGTGACCCACCTTGGCACCCTTTGCCAACAAGTTCTACTTTCAGCAGCTTCCGAATGGCACGGTGCAGGTCACGAATTAAAACTCGTGAATTCAACCGACGCATGTGTGGATCAATTGGCCCTTTGCGGCCTTACGCCCGAATCTTTTGAGGAGAACAGCAAGTGAGCCTAAATATCCTAGCCGTAGACGACAGCCGAACCATGCGCGACATGATCAGTTTGGCCCTGCGCCAAGCCGGTTTTGAACCGACTCTAGCCGAGGATGGACAACATGGGCTTGAAGTTCTCGAGGATTTCACCCCTGACGCTATTATCACTGATATCAATATGCCCCGCTTGGATGGCTTTGGCTTTATCGATGCGGTCCGCAAAATACCAGAGCGCCGATCAATCCCGATATTGGTTCTCACAACTGAGAGCGCACCGGAATTAAAAGCGCGCGCTCGCGCATCGGGTGCGACGGGGTGGATTGTAAAACCTTTTGACCCGTCAAAGCTGGTACGCGCCTTACAAATGGTCACCGGATAAGGATTTTCTTATGAGTGAACAAATTGATCCAATGGCGGAAATCCGCACCGCGTTTTTTCAAGAGTGTGAAGAACTCCTTGAAGCGCTGCAGGACGGGCTTATGTCCATGGAGGACGGCTCTAGCGACGGCGAAACGATCAATGTCGTTTTCCGAGCGGTCCATTCAATCAAAGGCGGCGCTGGCGCTTTTGGCTTGGATGAGTTGGTTCGATTTGCCCACCGATACGAAACCACTCTAGATCATGTTAGATCAGGCACACTTGCCCCGGAGGGTGATGCGCTAAAGGTATTCTTTCGCGCCGCAGACCTCCTAAGTGACATCGTTCGCGCCTCGCGGGATGCGACAGAGACGGACAAAACGCCCATAAACGAGGTTCTCGAACTTCTTCTAGACCTTATTGGTGGCGAAGAGGAAGAAGAAGAGGAAATGGATCCCGCAGATTTTGTCGCAACTGGTGTTGGATTCTCACTGGACTTGCCGGGACTGGACATGGATCTTCCCGCGTTTGACGAGCCGGATGTTGCCTTTCCCGACATCTCCGATTTGCCTGTCGACGTGGTTCCGGAAGATTGCAACGGTACCGTCAACGAAAAGACTGTTTCTCAACCCGACGAAGACCCGTTGAACGCGTATAAAATTTCGTTCACACCAACAAGTGAGCTTTACGCCACTGGTAACGAGCCCATTTTCATTTTCCGAACGCTTCGAAATATGGGGAAAATGTCCATCAACGTGGATCAAAGCAACCTCCCGGACCTCGAAGACCTTGCTGCGGAAGAAAATTACCTAACGTGGAACATTATTCTCGTCACTGATGAGAGCAAAGCGCAAATATTGGAAGCTTTTGATTTTGTTGCAGACATTTGCGAGCTCACGATTGAAGCGACAAAACTCCTACCCGTTGAACTTGAAATTGTTTCCCAGTCGACAGATGCTTCACAGACCAAGGTCGACAAACTGTTACCCTCTAAGGCTGAAGATCCGATTCCAAGCACAGTCCAGGTGAGCCCAATAGCCCCTGCCAGTGCTGAAAGCCCCGATGATGTAGTAGATTCCACACCTTCAAATCTAGATGTCAAACCTGTGCCACAAGAAGGGCCCCGCCGCCCAGAAGAGGAGACCGCGGCAATTGCAACCAAGCCCCGTGCCACCGTGCGCGTGGACCTAGAACGTGTGGATCGTCTTGTAAATCTAGTTGGTGAGTTGGTCATAAATCAAGCAATGCTATCGCAAAGTGTTGCCGAAGCTGGCCTTCCCTCGAATGCCCCCGTTTTTACAGGTTTGGACGAGTTACAACAGCTCACGCGGGATATTCAAGACAGCGTTATGATGATCCGCGCGCAGCCCGTAAAAACGCTTTTCCAGCGCATGGCACGAATTGTGCGCGAATCTTCGGCAGCCGTAGAAAAAGAGGTCCATTTAGACACTGTTGGCGAAGGCACCGAAGTGGATAAAACGGTCATAGAACGACTGGCTGACCCCTTAACACATATGATACGAAATGCGGTTGATCACGGGCTTGAAAACACCCAAGATCGATTGGCCGCTGGGAAGCCCCGCGTTGGTGTCATTTCACTCTCGGCGCGCCATCGCTCTGGGCGCGTGGTCATTGATGTCAGCGACGACGGAGGAGGCATAAATCGCCCCAAAGTCCTCGAGAAGGCGATTGCCAAAGGGCTTGTCGCCGACGACGCGCAACTCACCGATAGTGAAATCGATAATATTCTCTTTCTCCCAGGTTTCTCGACGGCAGATCAGATTTCCAACCTTTCCGGTCGCGGAGTTGGCATGGACGTTGTGCGCAGTGCCATACAATCGCTGGGTGGGCGCGTTACGATTACTTCGACTGCTGGCGTTGGAACCACTTTTTCAATCAGCCTGCCCCTTACGTTGGCGGTTTTGGACGGAATGGTCATTCAGGTTGCCGGTCAAACGCTAGTCATTCCTCTAAATACAATTGACGAAACGCTCACACTTGGCGAAGGCGATATCAGCTCATTTGGGCCACACACTTCGGTCGTTAGGGTTCGAAATGGGTTCGTCCCCCTTCTCGACTTGGGGTCTGAACTTGGCTACCGCAAACCGCAAGCTGACTACGTGGGTTCAATCGTTCTCCTCATTGCCCACGAAGATGGAAGCCGCGCGGCTTTAGTCGTCGATGAGATTAGGGACCAAAGGCAAGTCGTGATCAAAGGCCTCCAAGAAGGATATGGTCGCGTCCCAGGAATTGCCGCGGCGACCATTCTTGGCGATGGCCAAATTGCACTCATTCTAGATCCCGTTGACATCGTTTCGGGCGCATCAGGATGTACAGTTCCCTCTGAAACCCCAATCGAATTAGCAGGTTAGATCAGATGACAAATACAGCAACAGAAAAAACTATTTCAGAACTTGAACTATTATCGTTTCGAGTTGGTGAACAGGAGTATGCGGTCGATATCATGTCGGTGCGAGAAATTAGAGGATGGACACGGGCAACACCTTTGCCACACTCGCCTCACTTCGTGCGCGGGGTGATCAATCTGCGCGGAACCGTTCTTCCGATAATAGATTTAGCTGCGAGACTTGGTCAAAACATGACTGAAACTTCGGCCCGAAATGTGTTTATCGTCGTACAATCTGAGGACGAAGTCGTTGGACTCCTTGTCGATGCGGTTTCCGATATCCTCACAGTTACGACGGATGAACTTCAAGCGCCTCCTGACATGGCAGCTGACGCAAACCAAAACTTTGTAAGCGCGTTGACGATTGTAGACGACCGTATGCTACGCGTTCTAGACTTGCGTGCGGCATTACTTTCAGCTCCGCTGGAGGTCGTATGAACGCACTTAACCCCAGCGCTGCAGACGACGTTGGCGGGATGACTCCCGACCAATTTGCGATTATTTCGTCCCTGGCCCACAAAGAAGCTGGGCTGGTGTTTCCAGTTTCGAAATCCGCACTTGTATCTTCACGGCTGGTCAAACGTCTTCGCGAAACCAATATCGTAAACTTTGACGACTACTGCCAGTTCGTTTCATCTCCGGATGGAAAGAATGAGTTGCGGCTCATGATTTCTGCGCTGACAACAAATATCTCGAGTTTTTTTAGGGAAAATCATCACTTTGAATACTTGAAAACCGACGTTTTTCCCGATCTAGCGCGTCGTGCCAAAGCTGGGAACAGAATTCGTATATGGTCTGCAGGCTGCTCTGTGGGAATGGAGGCCTATTCCATTGGAATGACGCTACTCGAAATCCTTCCGCAAGCTTCAAGCCTTGATGTTAAAATTTTGGCTTCAGATATCGATCCGAAAGTTTTGATTGTTGGAAAAAATGGCACATTCGATGAACGGCAGTTGAGTGCAATTCCACAAGAACTCCGCAAAAAGTACTTCGACAACCCGAGTTCGACAGAGCTGGGAAAATTCCAAGCACACCCAGATCTGCTATCTCTAACCACGTTTCGGGAACTGAATTTATTGGAAAAATGGCCAATATCCGGAAGTTTTGATATTATCTTTTGCCGAAATACGGTGATTTACTTCGATGACAAAACTCAAAACAAACTTTGGCCACGATTTCAAAACGCGCTTGCGCCAGAGGGATGGTTATTCGTCGGGCACTCTGAACGCGTTCCGGAAACATCGAACACCGATTTCGAGAATCGTGGCATGACAATTTACAGACGAAGCCCTCGTCCAACTACCTAAAACGACAAACTGTCGCAAACGAGCAATATTGGTAAAGGAAAAAGCCATGTCTTTAAGAGATCAATTACGCGTCATGGTTGTGGATGACATGTCCACAAGTCGAGGGCTTCTCACTCAGGCTTTGGATGGGTTTGGCGTTAGAAATGTTGGTAGTGTTGCAGACGGGCAAGCTGCCCTTGTTGCCTTAGAACGTTCGCCAGTTCATCTTGTCATTTCTGATTATAACATGCCTGGCATGGATGGTTTGCACCTTTTACACGCATTACGTCAGGGACCAAAAACAAAAGGTGTCGGATTTATTCTGATTACTGGACGTGCAGATCGTGAGATCATTGAAAAGGGTAAACAATTGGGAATGAATAATTTTCTAAAAAAGCCTTTTGATCCAGTCCAACTGAGGGCATGCATAGAAGCCGTTGTAGGGCGACTGTAGCTTTGAAAACCACAACGATCCAAACACCAAACGAAGACCTTGAACACGCAAATATCGATGTGAGTGTCTTACTGGGGCGTGTTGCTATTGAGCTTTCCGGAATCGCAGAATCCGCAAGTTCAGTTCAACATGCGCTAGGTAGAACAATGGATCAGGTTTCGGATTTGTGTGATGTGCCAATCATAGAATTTCAGGCTTTGGACCGGATGCAGCAGAAACTTGAAGACCTTAGCAAACTGTCGATCCTCCTATCAGATGCAACCAATGGGACCTCGGAACAATATGTTACGTCTATTCAATTGAGGGAAACGCTTCGCCTCACAAGCCTTACCGGCCGTCTTGAGGGGAACGATGCGGATACGTTTGAGGCCACAGAGAACAACGGTGAAGGTAACTTGACGCTGTTCTAATAAATATCAACTTGAAATACGAAAATGACACTAGGTAACGCAAACCAACTCCTAGCGGGCGACAGCGTAGACGAAAAAGGCCCCTAGATCACTAGGGGCCTTTTTCGTCATTTCATGTCTCAAGCCACCACTATTTACCGGCTGACCACCAACCCAATTTCTTAGGTTTGGCTGGAACGTTTTCTGCAAGAACAGCACTCTCACTTGTTGCTTCAACTACTGGTTCGGACACGACTTCAACAATCGTATCTTTCTTAGCTTTCGGAACCGCTTTCGCGCGCTTACGCGGCGGTTTAGGCGCGGAAGTCACCTCCGCCACTTCCGCAGTACTCTCCTCGCCAGCCGCAACTTTTGGTTTTCGCGGCGCGCGTTTGCGAGGTGTTTTGGGTTTTTCAACCTCTTGCACTGTTTCCGAAGGAGGTTCGGTCACAGGTGCAACATTGTCACTGCTTTCTTCGGCATGATTGGCATCGGCAAGTGCTTCGACCACAGGTTTTTTACGCGGCGCACGTTTTCGCACGGGTTTTTTGACGGTATTATCAATTGAGTCACTTTGTGAACCGCCTGGTTCAACTTCTGGAGATGTTTCCGAAGCTGCGACGTCGCCTACAGCCGTTTCATTCGTTCCCTCAGCCACCGCATCAGATTTCTTCCGACGCGGGGCACGGCGACGCTTTCCTGAAGCTTCTTCGCTAACCTCGGCCACCTGCTCCTGAGAGTTGACCGACGGTGCTTCCGAATCCGCGCCAGAAGTTGCATCCACAGTCGGCGCTGTATTTTCGCCATCCGAACTTGCGTCTTGCGGGGCTCGATTGTTGCCTTCGGAATTGGAGGCATCGCCACCATTCCCACCTCTCCGACGGCGGCGGCGGCGACGGCGTTTCTTGGGGGTTCCGTCTTCGTTTAGGGATGGTCCGTCACTCGGAGCTTCCGCGACAACCGGTGCCACAACAACTTCTTCTTCGACCTCCAGCGCTTCAATTTCTTCGTCTAAATCATCCATCAACGAAGCATCAGCAGACACAACTGCGGTTTCAACAGGACGCAAATTGCGCGTAGCAGTTTTGAAACGTTCAATGCTGAAATCTGGGCTGACAAGGAAAGGGTCAGCTTCGATGCGCACAGACAGACCATACCGTGCTTCAATCTGCGCGATATGCTCGCGCTTATTATTCACGAGGAAATTCATGATACCCACTGGCGCTTTGAGCAGTACTTCGCGCGCCCGACGGCGGACACCCTCTTCCTCGAGCTGTCGTAGAATCGCGAGCGCGAGATTGTCGTCGGAGCGGATCAGGCCCGTGCCGTGACAATGGTGACAAGGTTGTGTGGTTGCTTCGAGCATCCCCGGACGCAAGCGCTGGCGCGACATTTCCATAAGGCCGAAACCAGAAATCCGTCCCACTTGAATACGAGCGCGATCGGTTTTCAATTTGTCTTTCATCCGTTTTTCAACGGCTGCATTGTTGCGGCGATCTTCCATGTCAATGAAGTCGATGACGATCAAGCCTGCTAGATCGCGCAAGCGTACTTGACGCGCCACTTCTTCTGCGGCTTCAAGGTTGGTCTTTGTGGCCGTATCCTCGATTGAGCCTTCTTTTGTGGCACGACCAGAGTTCACGTCCACAGCAACAAGTGCTTCGGTCACATCAATAACGATGTACCCACCCGATTTCAGCTGCACTGTCGGATTAAACATTCCCGCGAGATAGGTTTCGACCTGAAAGCGCGCGAACAGCGGCAACGGATCGGTGTAGCGTTTTACGTTTTTCGCATGGGACGGCATGATCATTTTCATGAAGTCCTTGGCCACGCGATAGCCCGCTTCGCCTTCGACCAAAACCTCATCGATTTCGCTGTTATAAAGGTCGCGGATCGTCCGTTTGACGAGATCCCCCTCTTCATAGATCTTGGCAGGGGCGATGGATTTAAGCGTTAGAGAGCGAATTTGCTCCCACAAACGTTGAAGGTATTCATAGTCACGCTTGATTTCTGGCTTGGTCCGTTCGGCCCCAGCCGTACGGACAATAAGCCCTGCCCCTTCTGGAACATCGATCTCTTGCGCGATTTGTTTAAGTTTTTTGCGGTCTGCTATATTTGTGATTTTGCGAGAAATGCCACCACCGCGTGCGGTGTTCGGCATCAAGACGCAGTAGCGACCAGCTAAAGACAAGTATGTTGTAAGCGCGGCGCCTTTGTTGCCACGCTCTTCTTTCACGACTTGAACCAAAAGAATTTGGCGAACTTTAATCACTTCTTGAATTTTGTATTTCCGTGGACGGAATTTACGCGGAGCTCGCACTTCGTCTTGCACATCTTCATCTGCAACAGACTCGATACTGTCGTCTTTGTCGGTCGCTTGCAAAGGCGCGTCGTCGTCGTCACCATCATCCGAGTCATCCTCGTCCGAGGCGTCTGTTTTCACAGCTGGCGATGTGTCTTCATCTTCGGGTTCGTCTGCCGCGGGTGTATCGACCGGTGTTTCGGCCACCAATTCCATCGGAGAGCTGCCTTCAAACGCATCGGCGTTTTGGCTGTCGTCGTCTTCGCCAAAATCGACGACGTCCATGCTAGATGGCCCGTCGGATTCTTTTTTCGGCGTGTCTTCTGTGATTTCTTTAGTCTCAACTGCGTCGCCCGACTTGGCTTCGGCGGCTTTTCCGCTCCGGCGACGACGGCGACGTTTTGGGTCGGGTTGCTCGTCATCGTCCTGAAGCGACTTAGCATAGGCAGCTTCCTCGGCCAAAAGCGCTTCGCGATCGGCTATGGGGATTTGATAGTAATCCGGATGAATCTCGGAGAAAGCGAGGAAACCATGGCGGTTTCCGCCATAATCAATAAACGCCGCTTGAAGCGACGGTTCAACCCGCGTTACTTTTGCAAGATATATATTGCCAGCTAGCTGGCGTCTGTTTTCGGCCTCAAAGTCAAATTCCTCAACTTTGGTTCCGTCAACCACCACAACGCGAGTTTCCTCTGCGTGGGTGGCGTCGATAAGCATTTTCTTAGCCATTTGAACTCTTTGCACGCGTGCAAAACACGCCCCCCGATAAGGGCGGTGCGTCGTGCCGGGTGTCTGATTTGGGCGAAGGATGCGTCACGGGTAAATGGCAAAGTTATGGGGCCGGCAATGCCGACCTCAACTCTTTGCCTCTGTCTTCCGTCGCATCTCATTCGCGTTTCTGCTCCGATGTTCTGTATCAGTAATGATATAAACATCCGTTCATGCGCCCGGGCCGGCTCGCGGCCTCACGGGCAAATTTGCAGCCTTGCGGCCTAATCGGTCTGCGCCGTCGTCAGAGCCATGGCCCCGTCCCGCCGGTCGCAGCGAAACTCTCCGTACGGTACAGTCCCCATTGGACGGCCCGCCGTAAAACGATACTAGTTGGTATTGGGGATAAAAGACAATGGGGAAAATGCGCACGACACAACCTGTGCGTGCGCGCCCTTCATTCCCTTTCCCAAAGGCGGTAAATGACTTGACATCAAAGCCCGTTCTGCCGCATTTGGGACGTGCTTTAAATATAGTCCGATCTGGTCAAAGTGTATTTGGCCATTTTCTCATTTAGCGTCCGACGGGGAAGGCAAAGCTCTTCCATAACGTTCACGATGCTACCCTTGTGGCGGCGCATTGTATTGTCGATCAGCATCCGCTCAAACGCTTCCACATATTCCTTGAGGGGCTTGCCATCGGTGGTCATCGTCGGAGCCACATCGTCATTATCCGCCATCAACAGGCTTGCAATGGTGCCCGAACCACGACGGTTTTGCAGGACCGCCCGTTCAGCGACGTTAATCAACTGGCGCACATTTCCGGGCCAGGGCGATTGCAATAATTGTGCGGCCTCTTGTGCGCTCACTTGCGGGGCGTCACAGCCATATTCTTCGGCGAATTGTTCGGACAGGCGGGTGAATAGGAGCAAGATATCTTCACCTCGCTGGCGCAATGGCGGCAACGTGATTTTCAACGCAGACAGGCGGTAAAACAGATCGGGCCGCAGGGCGTCTTCACAGGTTTTCCCCTGCTCTTGCAAGTTGCAAATCGCGATAATCCGCGTTTCTGCGGGAGTTCCCTGTTCATTCATAAACGTCAGCAAACGCGCCTGAAGCCCTTGGCTGAGAGCCTCGATATCTTCGAGTACCAACGTACCGCCGCGCGCGTCTTCGACCAGCGGTTGGTTGCCGCCGTCATCAATAGGGCCAAACAACCGCCGCGCCAGTTCCTCTTCCTCAAAAGCGGCGCAGGACACCAACTTAAACTTCTTGCCAGCACGGGATCCGACAGCATGCAGCGCGTGGGCCACCAGTGTTTTACCCGTACCCGTTTCGCCCTCGATAAGTACGTGGCCGTCGGCTTGCCCAAGATCGAGGATATCTTCGCGCAGCCGCTCCATTTCGGGGCTAGCACCGATGAGTTTCTTCATCACCGCTCCGCCGTCGCCCAATTCGCGGCGCAGCGCACGGCTATCAAGCGTCAATCGACGCGCCTGTGTCGCTTTTTTCGCCATTTCGGTCATGACATCAGGGTTGAAAGGCTTCTCTAAGAAATCATACGCCCCGATCCGCATCGCTTCCACCGCCATAGGCACATCGCCATGTCCCGTAATTAGGATCACTGGCAAGCCCGAGTCGATACTCATCAACTTGCGCAACAGCGCCATCCCATCCATCCCAGGCATCCGAATGTCGGAAACAACAATTCCGGGATAATCGGCCCCAACAGATTTAAGCGCCTCTGTCGCACTGGCATGCGTTTCAGTGTCGAAACCCGACAGAGCCAACCACTGGCTTATCGATTGACGCATGTCTTTTTCATCGTCAACGATGGCAATCTTCATGGCTTTGGCCATTTAGTCCTCACTCGGCTGATGTGTATTCATCATTTAATATGGGGAGCGTCACTTCAAATACAGCCCCCCCTTTGGCGGCATTTCGAGCGGTCAACCGCCCCCCGAAATCGTTTACGATCCCGCTGGAGATAGCAAGCCCCAAGCCCACACCGTCGCCCGGCGCTTTTGTAGTGTAAAATGGCTCAAACAACGCGTCAAGATCGTCAATCCCTGGCCCATTATCCCGCAGCGATAAAACGGCGGTTTCGCCGACGGTTAACAGGATTTCGATATGTGGGTTCTTGGCGGTTTTCGTCGCGTCCAAGGCGTTTCTAAACAGGTTAATAATGACTTGCTCTAGACGCATCTGGTCGGCCAAAATAATCACAGGATCGCGTGGAATTGTACGGGTAATTTGAACGTGCCGTTGCTTGAGTTGTGGCTCCATCATCGACAAGGCAGAAGAGAGCGCGGACCTTATATCAAAGGGCTGAAACGTATCCCCGCCCTTGCGCGCATAGCTCTTGAGTTGCTTGGTAATCGCCCCCATACGTTCGATCAAATCGTCGATCCGCTGGAAGCTGGCTTGGGCCTCCTCTGGACGTTTTCTGAGGAGCAAAAGCTTGGCCCCAGCGAGGTAGGTTTTCATCGCGGCGAGGGGTTGATTCAACTCATGCGAAACCGCCGCCGACATCTCGCCCAAGGCTGCGAGTTTAGAGCTTTGAGCAAGGGTTTGTTCGGCCATATCGAGGTGTTTTTCAACCTTCTCACGCTCGGCAATTTCGCGCTGAAGGCGCTGGTTTAGCTGGCGAAGTTCCGCCGACTCGTTCTGGAAAAACACGGAACTTAAGCGCGCGCGCCGAGAGGTGAAGTAAAAGCCAAGTGCGATCAAAATCGCCCCGCCCATAATTTCGAGGGCTAAAACACCGTTCACCTTGTCGCGTACCGAGGCAAATGTGGTGAAACTGGTGAGTTTCCATCCTTGGAACGGCACCCGCACTTCTTGGCGCATTAAGGCCTCACCCTGAAGATAGGCTTCCACGGGCAAATCGCCCCAACCAACCTCAGCCCAATCGCGAGTTGCATTCAAAGCGCGAGTGATAGCGGACGGCGCACTTTTGGTTTTTAGGGCTTCTTTCTCGGTCAAACCACGCCAAAGGGGTTCGGTTGAAAGGATGATATTTCCTTCGGAATTGGTTACGATCACCGCATCCGTTGTCCCTTTCCAGGAGGCCTCAAACTGGCGTAAATCCACATCCACAACGATAACCCCGATAAGGGTGCCGTTGGAGACTAACTTCTGGGAATAAGTGAATTTTGACGCGCCCGTCTCATTTTGGGACACGCCAAAAATCGCGCCATCCGTGCGAACGGCTGCGACAAAGGCTTCAGAGTTGCGCGCATTTCCCCCAAGGAGATTGCGGTCGGTGGCTGCAACCACACGTCCGCTTTCATCCAACAATTGCAAACCCGCGATGCCGATCTCTTCGGCATATGTGATAAGCTGCTGACTTGACTGCGTAAAGTCGGATGAATTCAACGCGCCCGTCAGGACAGGGTCACGTGCCAACAGGCGTGGAACAATAGCGCTACGTCTGATTTCGCCCACAATATTGCCCGAATAAAGCGCGAGCCGCACCTGTGCACGACTGCGAGTCGTTTCGGTATATCGTTCGGTCAAAAGTGTATTGGTAGACCAGATTATGCCCGCCCCGATGGCAATGGCAAGGATCAGCAAACCACGGGCCATCCAGCCCGTTTTTGCAACGCGCCTCAATGGGATTTCTGAAGATCTTAGCCCAGAACTTGCACCGCTTCTTGTGCTACGGCTCAGCCCAACGTCCCCCCCCATCGACGGGACAGCACTTAAAGGATCGGGTGAATGGGGCGCATCTTTAGCCATAGCCAACGATACCCCCTGCGCCGTAAAGGCTCAAGACGTTGCGTCTATGCGCTAACCAATTCGCTCACAATTGAGCGAAAGAACGCTTGTCCGTCAGTGCCAACATGGCTGGCGTCAAAAGCGCGCTCAGGATGAGGCATCATGCCCAAAACCCGTTTATTTTCGCTCAACACGCCCGCGATGTCAGCCGTAGAGCCATTGGGGTTGT
This sequence comes from Falsihalocynthiibacter sp. CO-5D18, assembly GCF_041205445.1. NCBI lineage: Bacteria > Pseudomonadati > Pseudomonadota > Alphaproteobacteria > Rhodobacterales > Roseobacteraceae > Falsihalocynthiibacter > Falsihalocynthiibacter sp. CO-5D18. The sequence goes on from NZ_JBGFCF010000008.1 coordinate 130,440, forward strand.
CACCATAAGTGAAGGCAACGCGCCCTTCACCCTGAAGACGTTCGATGGTTTGGGCGTCGGCGGTATAATTTCCGTCATGGTGGGCAATCGGAATATCGATTACTTGGCCTGCCTCATACCCGCGCGTAAACAGCGTGTCGGCGTTTTCAACGACAAGCGGCACGGTTTTACAGATGTATTTCAAGCCAGCGTTACGTAGCAACGCGCCCGGAAGTAGGCCGGTTTCTGCAAGGATTTGAAAGCCGTTACACACGCCAAAAACATGGCCGCCCTTATTGGCAAAATCTACGACAGAGCGGCAAATTGGGCTTTGCGCGGCAATCGCGCCACAGCGCAGATAATCGCCGAAGCTAAACCCGCCCGGAACACCGACAAAATCAAGGCCAGAAGGTAGGGTTGTGTCCTTGTGCCAGACCATTTCCACATCGGCTCCGCTTTCGCGCAGAGCCACCGCAAGGTCGCGATCACAGTTGGAACCGGGGAAGACAATGACAGCAGCTTTCATGGCAGATGGTCCTTTTTAGGCAGTAAAATCAGTAATGACGGCCACACCGGGCGCGGTTGGCCCGTTAAAGGCGCGCAGTTCGTCACTCGCGGAGGAAAGAGGTATTTCACGGGCAACCAAGGGCGTCATATCCACGGCACCACTCTCGATAAGCGACAACAAGCTAGGATAGCGCCACGATGGCATGCCACGGGTACCAAAAAGGGCGAGATTGCCCATATAAACAGCATTCATATTGATTTGCATCTTGGCGGTATGGCCCACAGGCATCCCAACCTGAACGTGTCTGCCCAAGGGCCGCAAACACTCGATGCTGGCGTTTGTGGTCGCTTCGATGCCGAGGGCTTCGATGCTCACATGCGCGCCGCCGCCTGTAATCTCGCGGATAGCAAGGGCAGTATCACCCGCCAAGGCATTCACGGCCGCGTCCGCTCCGAGGCTGAGCGCGTGGGTGAGTTTTTCCTCAACGATATCAACAACAACAACCCGCGCACCAAGGGCCTTAGCCAACAGAAACGCCGAGAGGCCAACGCCCCCCGTTCCATGCACAGCAACCCATTCGCCCGCCTGTACCGCGGCGCGCCCCGTGAGCGCGTGCCACGCAGTCGTGACGCGACACCCAAGTCCCGCAGCGACGGTGGGAGAGAGTGTGTCGGGCAAAATAGCTAAGTTGTGGTCGAAAGGAACGGCGATATATTGTGCGAAGGCTCCGGGTTCGATAAACCCCGGAAGCCGTTGATTTGGGCAGGTATTTTGATGTCCCGACTGGCAAGACGGACAGGCACCACAGGCCAGAATAAAGGGCGCAACGAGGCGGTCCCCAATGGCGAATTTCGCCCGCGCACCAGCCTCAACAACCGTTCCGCAATATTCATGCCCCGGAATTTGGCCCGGTTTGACGCGAGGATGTTCCCCGACCCACCCGTGCCAATCCGAACGGCAGACGCCACAGGCCATCACTTCGAGCACAACGCCGTCTTCGGGACAGGTCGGATCGGCGACCTCTTCCAAAGACAGATCCGCGTTGTATTCCCGAAGGACCGCGGCGCGCATTAGGCGATCTCGATCGTGTAGCTTTCGATCACAGTATTTGCGAGCAGCTTGTCGCACATCTCAGTGATCGTCGCCTCAGACGTGCCATCGGCAAGGTCAAGTTCAATCACTTTGCCTTGACGCACATCATTCACACCCTCAAATCCGAGGGTGCCAAGCGCATGACGCACGGCGGCGCCTTGGGGGTCAAGAACACCGTTTTTCAGCATCACATGTACACGGGCTTTCATGGCAGAACTTTCCTTATTTTTCGAAGAGGCTTAATTAATCAACGTCGGTTTACCAGAAGGGTGCGTCACGTTGGAGGGCATAACGCCCAAACGTGTCGCCACTTCGGTATAGGCATCGGCCAAATCGCCGAGATCTTGGCGGAAGACGTCTTTGTCGAGCTTACGGCCTGTCTCGATGTCCCACAAACGACAGCTATCAGGGCTAATTTCATCGGCCACAACAAGGCGCATGAAATCGCCGTCATAAACGCGGCCCAGTTCGATTTTGAAATCAACCAGCTTGATGCCAACGCCATACATAACGCCCGACAGAAAGTCGTTTACCCGTAGTGCAAGCGCGACAATGTCATCAAGCTCCTGCTGGGAGGCCCAGCCGAAAGCGATGACGTATTCTTCGGGTACCAATGGATCGCCAAGTGAGTCGTCTTTGTAGGAAAACTCGACAATCGGACGCGGCATTGGTGTGCCCTCTTCGATTCCCATCCGCTTGGAAAACGAGCCCGCAGCGAAATTGCGCACGATTACTTCGAGCGGTATAATTTCGACCCGACGGATCAATTGCTCGCGCATATTGAGGCGTTTGAGGAAGTGAGTCGGCACGCCGATTTGCTCAAGACCGACCATAAAATATTCGCTCAGGCGGTTATTCAGAACACCTTTTCCGTCAATCACAGCCTTCTTCTCGGCGTTAAAAGCGGTGGCATCATCCTTGAAATACTGCACTAAAGTGTCAGGCTCAGGGCCTTCATACAGAGTTTTTGCTTTGCCTTCGTAAATCTTTGTGCGACGTGCCATTCGGGTTCCGATCTTCGGATGCTGCGGTTTGGCACGTGAGGTGAGTCTTGTGCCCCTTCGCGCCCTATACGCCATGGGATGCTTTGCCGCAAGGTTGCGCATCGCCCTTGCGGCTTTGCGCGTGAGTTGGCATATGTTAGGGGAACGAATTAACACCCTTGCACACAAGCCCGAGGAAAGAACATGACAACATTTGACGATCGCGAAAACGCTTTTGAAGCCAAATTCGCTCACGACGCCGATATGCAGTTCAAAGCCATCGCCCGTCGTAACAAACTCGTTGGCCTTTGGGCCGCAGCCTTGCTTGGAAAAACGGGCAATGACGCAACGACTTATGCGCTCGAAGTTGTGAAAGCCGATTTCGAAGAAGCTGGCCATGACGATGTTGTGCGCAAAGTTGCTGGCGATTTGGGCGACCTTGCGACCGAAGCCGCTGTGCGCGAAAAAATGGCGAGTTGCTTGGTTGAGGCGCAAACCCAAGTGTTGAAAGAAGTCAAATAGGCTTTCTAATCGAGTAAAATTAAACGCGCCCCTATCCCTAGGTGGCGCGTTTTTTTTTGTTACAATTCTATATGTTAACTCCCCCCTAAGATAGTTCCCTTACACCTACTAGCGGTGGATAAAAGGGACGGCGATGGGGAACAATGTGAACACTTCGATTGATCGAGGGTCGAATGGAACTACGGCAAAGATAGATTCCATGTCGTTTGAGCCACCTCCTAAGATGGCCCGCAAAAATCTAGCCACTCTCTTTATGCGGCACCAAATTGCGAGACAAGCCGCCCCCATTGTGTTGGCGATTGGCTTCGTTGCCCTTTTCCTCGACAATATGGTCGCCTTGGATGTCTCACAAATTTGGGCGGCCGTGCAAACTGTCTCAGGCGTACAGTGGGGAATGGCAACCGTTGCTACCGCAGCGAGCTTCTGGGCGGTTGGACGGTATGATGCCGTTATCCACCGTCATTTTCGCACACAAGTGGGCAATAAAATCGCTTCTCGCGCAGGAATCGCCGCAATTGCTGTTTCGCAAACCACGGGATTTGGGCTTTTCACCGGTGCATTAACACGCTGGCGCCTTCTCCCTGAAATCAGTTTCCTTCAAGCCACACAGATTTCTGCGGCTGTCGCTGTCTCGTTTTTGGCAGGACTGGCGGTTGTTATGTCCTTCGCCGCGCTCCTTTTCCCTCTGCCCGTTGGAATTGCAGACCTTAGTTTTGGGTATCTTGTCCCGCTCCTTTTGCTCCCGCCCCTCGGGCTCATTGCGCTCGTTACCGCTTCCCTTTTACAACCTCATATTTCCTTTAGAGGGCATAGGCTTAACTGGCCAAGTGTCTCTGCAATTTTCGCAATAACAGGCCTTGCAGCGGCAGATACTTTGGCAGCGTCCGGTGCGCTTTTCGCTCTGCTTCCGCCCGCGCTTGAGCTTGGTTTCAGTCAGCTCTACCCCGCCTTTCTTATTGCCTTTGGGGTGGCATTGGTGTCGGGCACACCAGGGGGCGTCGGCCCTTTTGAGGTCACGCTCCTCATGCTCCTGCCCTTTGTGCCAGCAGAGCCGCTCCTTGGGGCGATCCTTGCCTATCGCACGCTCTACTATGCTTTACCTGCGCTTTTGGGGGCGATAACCCTCGCACGCGGCCCATTCCTTCAGCGCAACAAGCCAAACAAAAGGATGCTGCCTCAAACTGGCGGAATCGCATGGTTTCCCTCGCGCCTCGAGGCTTTGATCCATAGTGCCCCGCGCGCCGAAGCCAATCTTTTACGCCAAGGCGACAAAGCATTGCTGCATGCGCCGAATTCGGCAGGGTGTTTTCTCACGGCGTCTCGTGGACAGGCGCTCATCGCATTGGGCGACCCTCTTGTGGCGGCGCATCCGCAAAGCCTATTGGCGTCCTTTAAGAACATGGCCGAAGCTGACAATCACTTGCCCTTTTTGTATAAAATCAGCGGCCGCATGGCGCTTGAGGCGCGCAAATTTGGCATGGCTGTCACCCCCGTCAGCCGTGAAGCATGGCTTACGCCCTCCGAATTCTGCCTCCAGACCCCAGAATACAGCCAGTTACGCCGCAAATTACGCAAAGCGCAAAAGGCAGGCATTTCCCTTAAGCCGCTGTTTAATCACGCAGACCTTCATCTCACTTTGGGCGAAATGACGCGCGTGGCGCGCGAATGGTCCGCCACCCACGGCGGCGAACGTGGGTTTACCATGGGAATATATGATCCAGCTTATGTGCAAACCCAGCGCTGTTTTCTCGCTTATAAAAACGACAGTCTTGTCGGGTTCGTAAGCTTTTCAACGGTGGCCGCGGAATGGACGCTTGACCTCATGCGCCACGCCAGCAGCATCCCCGACGGAACCATGCATGCGTTGGTAGCTGAGGCGATCAAGACTGCAGCGATTGAGAATATCCCCCGCCTTTCCCTCGCCTCCGTGCCATGGCAACCCGCGCCTTCGGCCTCACGGTTGGCGCATTGGTTTTGGGGGAAGTTGGGAACCCTGTCCGGCGGCGCAGGCCTCACGCAATTCAAATCCAGTTTTGCTCCGCATTGGGAGACGCTTTACATGGCGGGCCCCAATCGCCTCGGTCTCGCCCTTGGTGCATTTGACGTAACACGCGCTATTCTCGCGCAACAACCTGCCGCCAATTTGGCGACCTCGCTCACCACCACTTTAAGCAACGGCGAAAAACGACAACTTGAAACCCTTTCACAAACATTATGACGATAATGAATTTGCACCTTGGCGTAAAAACTGGCATTTGACCGCAAGCCCCCCACTTAATGTGGGGCTATACGTGTTTTTGAAAGGCAGATCCCATGACCAACGCACTGCAACGCATGCTCTCGGAGCGCGACTGGATTTTGGCCGATGGGGCCACGGGCACCAACCTGTTTAACATGGGACTCACTTCTGGGGATGCGCCCGAAATGTGGAACGTGGAAGAACCCGAGAAAATCAAAGCGCTTTATCGCGGGGCCGTGGATGCGGGGTCTGATCTGTTTCTCACCAATACGTTTGGCGGCAACGCCAGCCGTTTGAAATTGCACAACGCACAACACCGTGTCGCCGAACTCAACATCGCAGCGGCCCATCTTGCGCGTGACGTGGCCGATACCGCGGGGCGCCCCGTGATCGTAGCGGGTTCTGTCGGTCCAACGGGCGAGATCATGGTGCCACTCGGAAGCCTCACCCACGCGCTTGCGGTGGAAATGTTCCACGAGCAAGCCGCAGCCCTCAAAGAAGGCGGCGTGGATGTTTTGTGGCTTGAAACCATCTCGGCCCCCGAAGAATACCGCGCGGCGGCCGAAGCCTTTAAGCTGGCGGATATGCCATGGTGCGGCACCATGAGTTTTGACACGGCAGGCCGCACCATGATGGGGGTGACCTCGTCTGATATGGTGGACATCGTGGCGAAAATCGAAAACCAGCCACTGGCCTTCGGTGCGAACTGTGGTGTCGGCGCGTCGGACCTTCTGCGCACGGTACAAGGGTTCTCCGCCCGTGGTCCCGTCACCCCGATTATTTCCAAAGGCAACGCAGGCATTCCAAAATTCCACGATGGCCACATTCACTATGACGGCACACCTGAATTGATGGGCGACTACGCCTGCCTCGCACGAGACTCGGGCGCGACGATCATTGGCGGCTGCTGTGGCACGACGCCGGATCACTTGCGTGCCATGCGCGAAGCCCTTGAAACCCGCGAACGTGGCCCCCGCCCCTCGCTGGAATTCATCACCAAAAGCCTCGGTGGTTTTTCTTCGCCAAAAGACGGCACAGGCGACGATTCAGAGAAACCCGAGCGTATTCGACGCCGTTCGCGGACCTAAACTTCCGTAAAACCAATCTGATGCGTCGGAACAAGCGCCAAGCATGTCGCAAAATGCCAAGTTCCGACAGTAAAGCAGGCCCATCAATGGGCAGACACCGCGCGATTTCGCGCCCTATGAATAGGGTAGACCCATGGCTGACGACGCAGACATCATCCTAAGCGAACTTCCAGACGACGAACTCGTCCTTCAAATGCATGACGACCTTTACGACGGCATGAAGGAAGAAATCGAAGAAGCGGTGCACATCCTGCTGGAACGAAAATGGACGCCCTACGATATTCTGACTAAAGCTTTGGTGGCGGGCATGACAGTTGTGGGCCATGATTTCCGCGACGGTATTTTGTTCGTTCCAGAGGTGCTCCTTGCGGCGGGCGCGATGAAGGGTGGCATGTCCATCCTTAAACCCCTCCTCGTGGAAACTGGTGCGCCAAAAATGGGCAAAATGGTCATCGGAACCGTCAAAGGCGATATCCACGACATCGGCAAAAACCTCGTCGGCATGATGATGGAAGGTGCAGGCTTTGAAGTTGTCGATCTGGGCATCAACAATCCCGTCGAAGATTATCTTGACGCGCTCAAACGCGAAGACGCTGATATCCTTGGCATGTCCGCACTTTTGACCACGACCATGCCCTATATGAAAGTCGTGATCGACACGATGATCGAACGCGGTATTCGCGACGATTACATTGTTCTTGTCGGCGGCGCGCCTCTGAATGAAGAATTCGGCAAAGCCATTGGCGCCGACGCCTATTGCCGTGACGCTGCTGTCGCCGTGGAAACCGCAAAGACCTTCATCGCACGCAAACACAATCGGGCTTCGGCTGGCTAAAGGTTTCGTCCCCCTGCCCAATTTCCAAAGCCCCGCCGGTGACTTCACGCGCGGGGCTTTCTTTTTTGAACATTCGACCCCATATTAAATGGGATTGGAGACCCTATGCCTTTAGATAAATTGATCCTTCTTCTCGTCATTGTAATTTCCGCCGCCGCGGCGACCGTTTACGTGGCAAGCTTGATGCTGGTGAGCGTTCAGGTGCCCGGCGGGATGCTGCTCCTCATTCCAACGGTGCTCGTTTTCTATGTCGTTTACCGTGTTATTTCAGATCGCGTGAAGAACAAGGAGGATGACCACTATGACTCTGTCGAAAAATAGCCCCCTTATTCTGACCATCGAAACCGTTCCTGGCCGCGAGATTATAGACGTATTGGGCCTCGTTAAGGGCTCAACTGTGCGAGCCAAACACGTCGGAGCGGACATAACGGCGGCCTTGCGCAATATTGTGGGCGGAGAAGTTAAGGAATACGCGCAACTGTTGGCGGGTGCACGCGAACAAGCAAAAGACCGCATGATCGACGACGCGCAAGCCTTGGGAGCGGACGCCATCGTCGGCGTTCGGATGCAAACCTCCGCGATCCAAAACGGCGCGTCCGAAGTTGTGTTTTACGGCACCGCTGTCCGTCTAGGACGATGACATTGCAGAACCCAAACCCTACCGACGAAGCCCTCTCTGAGGAGGAACACGTATTGGCCACGGGTCGTGTGCTCCTGATTGCTTGCGGGGCTTTGGCGCATGAAATTTTGGCGCTCAAACGGCTGAATGGTTGGGATCATCTCGCGCTGCGCTGCCTGCCCGCAAACCTGCACTTGCGTCCCGAAAAAATCCCAGCCGAAGTTGCACGCGTCGTGATCGAAGAACGGGCGCAATACGATGATATTTTTGTGGTTTATGCCGATTGTGGAACGGGCGGACTTTTGGCCAAAGAATGTGCGTCCCTGGGGGTCGAAATGATTGCTGGCCCGCATTGTTACGCGTTTTTTGAGGGCGTCGACGCCTTTGCCGCCCACCCAGACGAGATCACTGCCTTCTACCTCACCGACTTCCTCGTGCGGCAATTCGATGCCTTCGTAATCAAACCCATGGGCCTCGACCGCCACCCGCAATTGCGCGACATGTATTTCGGGAATTACACAAAACTGGTTTATCAAGCCCAGACCGACGACCCTGCCCTCACCGAAAAAGCCAAGCTCTGCGCGGCGCGTTTGGGGCTCGCATTTGAGCGCCGTTTTACAGGATATGGCGAACTAGAAACGGCACTCGCGCAGGTTTAAAGCGTGGCTTGCGCGATACCGCGAATACGTTCCACCATGGCGCGTACACCGTTTGAGCGTTGTGCGGATAAATGCTCATCCAGCCCAAGCCGTCCCAGCTCTGCTGCGGCATCCACCGATAAAACATCCGCCACCGTGAGGCCGGAATAAAGCGCATGCAGCACTGCCACGAGGCCGCGCACGATCATGGCGTCACTCTCGCCACGAAAATTAAAAACCGCCTTGGGTCCTGTTCCCGATACATCGGGCATCAACCAGACTTGACTGGCGCAGCCGTCCACTTTGGTCGCGGGGACACGAAACACTTCCTCAAGTTCAGGCATAGCGCGCCCCAACTCGATCACGTGCCGATAACGGTCCTCCCAATCGTCGAGAAATTCAAAGGTTTCGGCGATGTCTTCAAACGCAGCGCTGGCCATATTTACTCCTTGCTTATCCTCCCTTTGAGGTAAGACCCGCCGCCCAAAAGGTCCAGCCCCCTTTCCAAAATCGGGTTGCGTCTTTTCAAATGGCTTCCAGTAGGCTACCTCAGAAGAAACAGCGGCGTGCAAACTGGGTGACACGCAAAAAGGAGACAACGCATGAGATTTCCGACCTATTTGATCGTGTCAATGGGCCTAGCCGCCGGCGCCTGCTCCTCAGTATCGGACTCGCGCTATAACCCAATGAATTGGGGCCAAAGTGAGGATATTGCTGCGACTTTAGCTCCCGAAGACGGCTATCTGGTTCTCCAAGACAACCGAAACCTTATCGCGCAAGTTACGAATTTAACCGTGGTCAACGCCCAAGGCGGCGTCATTGTGCATGCAACTGGACTTCCCCCAACTCAAGGCTATTTTGACGCGGAGCTTTTCCCCCGAAATGAGGAAAAGCCAGAGGGTGCCACATTGGTTTATGAATTCCGCGTTCTTGAACCCAACCGGCAACAACGCGTTTCATCCGAGGTTTCCCGAGAGGTCATCGTGGCGCATTTCATTTCCACCGCCAAATTGCGCGGTGTGAACGAGATAAAAATTGTCGCGGCCCAAAACTCTCGCTCTAGCCGCGCGCAATAGGCCTATCCGACCAACCGCCTAGTTGGGTAGAAGTTCAACCACATCAACGTTTTGCCCCTTCAGGGCAAGGGCCACTTCACCACGGCACAGACGCATTGCATCCTGCCCAAAGACTTCGGCACGCCATCCGGCCAAGGCTTTAACGTCGCGACCACCCGCTGCTATAACGTCTAAATCCGCGGATGAGGCGATCAGCTTAGGGGCGACCCCAGTCAGGTCGCATTTTGCCTTCAACAGGACCCGCAACAAATCGGCCAACGCCGGATTCACTTGCAGTTTTTCGCGCGAGCGATCGGGTTTTGGAATCTTGTCTTCGGGAAGAACGAGGCCCGTTTTAACAGCGGCCAAAATACCGTCCGCAATATCGCCCCGACGCGCTTCGCGTAGCAAAAGGCGCGATCCGCTCAAGTCGTCAAAGCTGCTGGGTTTCGTTGAGGCCAACTCCAGCAACGCATCGTCTTTGTAGACACGGTTGCGGGGAATATTGCGTGTCTGTGCGTATTCTTCGCGAAACTGGGACAGGGTTTTAACAAGGGCCATAAACCGCCCACTTGTGGTGCGCGTTTTTACCCGTTTCCACGCGTCCTCGGAAGGTACAACATAAGTTCCCGGCGAAAGAAGCACTTCAAGTTCTTCCTCTACCCACTTGGAACGATTTGATTTTTTCAAATCTTTACTCAGAAATTCATAGACATCCCGCAAATGGGTTACATCCGCCAGCGCATAGGTTTTCTGGGCCGACGTCAGCGGGCGACGGGACCAATCGGTAAACCGCGATGTCTTGTCGATGTTGGCTTTGGCAATTTTGCGGACCAATGTTTCATAACCGACCTGCTCGCCAAAACCGCAAACCATCGCCGCCACTTGGGTATCAAAAAGCGGGATGGGAAACACGTTGCCTTCGATAAAAAAGATCTCAAGATCTTGTCGCGCCGCGTGAAAAACTTTGACTACATTCTCGTTGCGAAACAACTCATACAGCGGTTCGAGCGAAAAATCGGGGGCAAGTGGATCAACAAGAACAGCGTCGACCTCGTCGTCGTCTCCGGGAACAGCAAGCTGTACAAGACAGAGCTTCGAATAATAGGTGCGCTCTCGCAGAAACTCCGTATCGACGGTCACATAAGGAAAGGATGCTGCGCGTTCACAATAGGCTGCAAGCTCGCTCGTCGTGGTAATCGTGATCATAAAACGCTATTCTTTTTCTTGTTTTTGCCAGACTTTCGGCAATCTTAGGGAAGAGTGAAGCAAATGAAAAGGGAGAGCGTGGCTCAGGTCAAATCCACACGATGATGATCGCCCATAATAAACTTGCGCAGAACCGCTGGATAGAGCCGATGCTCAAGCGGCAGAATTCTGGCGGCAAGGGTTTCTGTTGTATCGTTAGGAAGGATTGGCACACGGGCTTGGCCCAGAATTGGGCCGCCATCTAGCTCGGCCGTGACTTCATGCACAGAGCATCCCGCCTCAGAGTCACCCGCTTCAATCGCGCGTGCATGGGTATGGAGACCCTTGTATTTCGGCAGCAAAGACGGGTGAATATTGAGCATTTTCCCGTTCCAACGCGCCGTAAATTCCGGCGTAAAAATGCGCATAAATCCGGCAAGGCATATGACATCCGGTGCCACACGTTCAAGAATTTCCGTAAGGGCCGTATCAAACGCGAGGCGGTCTTTGCCAAACGGGCGATGATCAAGGCTTGCCACATCAATACCCAAATTCGCAGCCTTGGTGAGGCCCGCGGCACTGGGATTATTGGACAAAACCAAAACGGGGCGCGCAGGGTGATCCCCCTGCATATCCTCAACCAGCGACACCATGTTCGAGCCGCCCCCCGAAATCAGGATCGCGACGCGCAAACTCACAGAAGCGAACCCGAATACCGCACGCCATCGCCCTTGGTGACGTGGCCAAGGGTATAGACGGTTTCGCCAGCCTCTTGGAGGAGGGCCGTTAGGGCTTCGGCGCGGTCCGCGGAAACAGAGAGCACCATGCCAACACCAGAGTTGAAGGTTTTGAGCAATTCTGACTGCTCAATTTTCGCCGTTGCGGCCAGCCATTTAAATACGGGCGGAAGGTCCCAAGCATTCAGATCGATGTCGGCGCCAAGCCCTTCAGGCAAGACGCGCGGCAGGTTTTCGGTCAAACCGCCACCGGTGATATGCGCCAGAGCGTGGACGCCCCCTGCCCGTATCGCCGCAAGGCATTGTTTCACATAGAGGCGGGTTGGTGCGAGAAGTGCTTCGCCCAGATTGCCTTCGCCAAAGGGGGAATCGTCAGACCATTCTAGGCCCGAGACTTCGACAACTTTGCGCACAAGTGAATAGCCGTTTGAGTGGACGCCATCGCTGGCCAGTCCCAAAAGGACGTCGCCCTCAACCACGCCCGCAGGCAGGTCCGTGCCACGTTCCATCGCGCCAACGGCGAAGCCCGCCAAGTCAAAATCACCTTCGTGATACATCCCCGGCATTTCCGCCGTTTCGCCGCCAATCAAAGCCGCGCCTGAGAGTTCGCACCCTTTGGCGATGCCGTTGATAATCTCAGTCGCTTCGTCGAGGTCCAGCTTGCCCGTCGCGAAATAATCGAGGAAAAGCAGGGGTTCAGCGCCCTGACAAACAAGATCGTTGACGCACATCGCCACAAGATCAATGCCGATTGTGCTCATATTGCCCGTGTCGATCGCGATGCGCAACTTGGTGCCAACACCGTCGGTTGCGGCAACAAGGATCGGGTCGTTGTACCCTGCCCCTTTGAGGTCAAACAAAGCGCCAAAGCCACCAAGGCCAGACATCACGCCGGGGCGGACTGTCCGTTTTGCGGCGGGTTTGATGCGGTCAATCAATGCATTGCCCGCATCAATATCGACACCCGCGTCCGCGTAGGTCAGACCGTTTTTCTCATTTGACATAGGAGGCCCCTTTTTCACTGTTGGCGCTGCTTTACCGCAAGGGGGGTGCAAAGGGAATAGGAGAAGGGAAAACGGACGCAATCTAACAAAAAGGGCCCACTCTAGAGAACGCGCCCTGAAAATCGCTTTGGTTTTCGCTTTAGGACGCGGGTGTGGAATCAATTGTATGGGTAGCTTTACCACTCAAAGTCATAAAATCCGCATCGCTCTGTGCCAAAACAGCGATGTCATTGATGCTGCGCACCACAGCATTTGTACTATCGGCGCCAAATCCCACTGCAACGTGGAGTGCGTTTGCGGCCAAAGTCGTGGCGATGCGGGCCGCGTTTAATCTCCCGCGGGATGATCACCAAGAAAAAAGCATCAATGGCACCGGATTCGCAAGCGACTATGTTCAAAACGATCTCCCCTGCGGGAATTTTATGTTCCCATCCAGCAGGTTCGGACGCTTCAATCCAATGCTATTAGGCTAATGCAAACTCAATGATTTCTGGCTCGCTTTTTCCTTAAAGAACCATAACGTCCCTCGTCGCAGAAGCATCGGTCTTTGCCTTTCTGGCACCATTGTGCAGATTGAGATAGATCACCAAGCGATCCTCTGAACCAAGCGATTTTAGCTCTCAAATGCGGCCTTGATCGGAAGATAGATCACTTCGTCGTTCCGATCATCCTTTGGGGCTAAATTTAATCCCTGTGCGCTCCTTTTAAGAAGGGTAAGATCTTGTTCACAGACGCCACAGGCATTTTTTCCACGGCGGGCATATTGAAATCGCCAAAAGGTGGGTCTTATCTGGGCAAAAACCGTGAAAGACAAACCAACACTCACTATGAAAACACATAGTCCGACGCGATACTTTATACAGAGATCAACAGCGCAGGTATTTTACGCAACAAAGCCAGACTGTTGCACATTCCATTCCCCGATGTTGTCTTCCTAGAGGTTCCCAAACGTCGAGCGCCCTTGTTTCGGATCAATTCCGGTTAAGTTTGCGGTATGATGGCCATTCCTAAACGCAACGTTATCAAAACCGTGCGCGTTCACCCCATTTTATGAAGAATTTAATGACCTTGGGAAAATGGAGGCAGAATAGATAAAAAAAGTTATCATCCCTCCTTGACCCGCAGCACATGGATGCGTACTCAAAGCGCTAGGCGGGCCTGTAGCTCAACTGGTTAGAGCAGAGCGCTCATAACGCTTTGGTTGCGGGTTCAAGTCCTGCCGGGCCCACCAAACGCCAAAAAAAACAATGACTTAGGTGGTTTGTGGGTAAATGTTTATCCTTCAAAACACCATGAACGTTCAGAGAATCTTTCCCACTTTTCATCGCAGTCTGCAAACAAAGCATCTCAATGATCACCGCTGAAGAATTCCCACACGAAATGGTTGAAATATCTTGCGCGCATTGCGGCCGAAAAGGACGAATATTGCGTACAAAATTCGCTGCAATTGTGGGGGTGACAACGCCCCTCCCCGAAGCCCTAACCATTTTTGTGAGAAGTGCTGGATGTGAGGAGGAGCGCCCGAGCGCAATAAATATGCACGCGCCGTGTAGGCCGATATATGACAACATCTCTAATGGCTAAGCGAAGGGTTTGTTCCATGGGAGATTGGCTGTAGCTATCATCAAACTGAATTCCCCTAAACGCACCAGAACCTAAATCTAATGATATATATTTATATTCAATTACTTAGCTTTTAAAATTATCAGGACACAACGGAAACAAATCAGAAAAGTGATAAACCGCGACTTGATCTTGATCCCTGTGTCCAAGGGCCCTGCGCAAGCAGGGTCAGCAAGGGCGGAAACCGGACTTTCGCTGCGCCCGCAAACTAAATTGGGCAACTTGAAGAAAGCGGACACTCGGGGCTGCGACCCAGTTTTTTCGATGTGCAAACGCAGCGAAGGTCGGCAGTGAGCCCATGTTACCGATTTTCTGCAAAGCAGTGAGTGGCCGCTGTCGCAAAATCAAAAACCTTCAACAACTGCTTGGGTTTTGAATGGGGTTTTTGGCTGCATAAAACGCAACGGTTTGCGCATATGCCAAAAAGGAGGGTTTTTGGAAGTTTAGCTGTGTCAGATAGACGGTCGTTTACTTGACACACATTACCTAACCATTCGGTGCCGTATCGGTTGACTTCACTCAAGGCCCCTCTATTATATATTCCGGTCAATTGATTTCTAAGAAGGATGCATGAGTGCGCGGTTTTGGCCAAGAGAAGTCTACACGTATTGGCATCTTAGCCATTGCAATTCCCACCGCAGTTGCAGCTGTTCTTTTTGTGGTGACGAATGATGATCAAGTCAAAATCCCTAATGCGATCACAACAGACGCCCCCACTTTACACCCTAAGCCAAAAAGTTCAGAAGCCAGCGTCACACCATCAAAAAGTGATTTGATTGTAGGTGCAGCAATTGTAATTGATGGCGACACGATTGATGTCAAAGGTGTTCGTATTAGGCTACACGGAATCGATGCACCTGAGTCCGGCCAAAAGTGCGAAAAAGATGGACAGCTCTATAGGTGCGGAAAGAATGCGACCCAGTTCTTGGACAACTTACTCCGGGGAAATACCATTTCGTGCTCTCCGAGAGACCGAGACAGGTACGGGAGGATCGTTGCCACTTGTTCTGTGAAGGATGCTGACGTTGGAACAACGATGGTCGCAAATGGATGGGCCCTTGCCTATCGACGCTATGAGCGCGCATACATTCCTTATGAGGAGCAGGCGCAACAGGATAAAAGAGGAATTTGGGCCGGCCGCTATATAGTGCCACAACGCTGGCGAGCTGGCGATAGACTGTAAGAAAGAGGTATGGAATGACCAATGAAAACGAAGACAAATCACGTGATGTCGCAGTTCGCGTAGAACACACACCAACCAAGATCAGTTTTGGTCCAGCGAATGAAATTGATCTTACCGGAATTCCAGACAAAGAAAGAGCTCAGTTGCTTGCTGACTATAACAAAGGCGTTCTCGACATAAGCGTTAAAGCGCACGACATGAAAGTTGATGTCGATGCTTTGCACGCGACACTCAATTCTCTTTCGAACACAACAAACCAAGCAGTCAAGGACGGATCTTCCATAACAATCACGCATACACAAGACACGTCGATAGGCCGCACTGAAATAATTATGGGCAACACTGACCAGGCTCAAACTGGCCGACTTGCGCGCTCGCAAACAGGGGAGAAAGATTGGACTCCATACTATATATTTGGGGGAATATTAGCACTCATCATCATTGTTGCGCTTTTTGCTGGCAGATAACAAATGGCCTCCAATAAATTTTCGATACCAGTCGATCTTGATATTGATCAGATTGAAAAACGGTTCAAAGATTTTTTAGCACACTTAAAATTAGATAAGACAGAGCACGAGGAAGTAATGAAGGATTTTGGATCAATTGTTCTGCCCAATGTCGAGCGTTTACTGCCTCTGATCAGAAGCGGAAGTAACATCAACTTTTCCAAGTCTCTAGCCACATCGAAAGGTGAAGTGGTTGTCAAATTCGATTCTTCAAAAAAGGGCATCTTTGCCCGAATTCTATCAGCTCTTAGGCAATAACTGTTATGGCGGGCCGTTCTAGACATCGTAGCACTTATCGTCATCGATCCGTTGGCATGGAACGCGCCTTGCAGCATATCGAGGATGCAAAACGGCTTTCCCACGAGTTAGGGGGAACAGACAAGGACGTTAAGGATTATTTTTTTTCGCTTTCAAAACCTCAGCTTGATCTGATTTTGAAAGAGTACGGGCAGATACATGGTTCTAGCCCAAAATCGTATGCCGAAAATGCAATCCCGAAGTGGAGGTCGGGAGAGGTTAAGATGAGTGGAACTGTTGCAGAGCGCTTATTCAAGCTCTTACCGCCCAGAATGCCTATCAAGAAGAAGTATGAGCTCGTTGAAAGCCTCTGGCGTAACCTTGGCCCGAAGTCCCAAAAAACCTACACTGTAGGTTACGACACCTCAATTGATCAGATCATTACTGAAGTTAGTAACCATGCGGATAAAGTCATTGAGGATTTTGCGATCCCCGAAAATATTGAAAATAGATTTAAGTGGTTATCAGCGGGGGATGTGAATGTTAGGCAAGAACTTCTTAATCACTTGCAAAAATTCGAACGGCTGTCTGTTCTTAATGGTGCTCGTGAACATGTTCCCACAATTATTGAGCACCTGAATTCCCCTGATGGTGAGGCCACTAAGTCTGCAACTCAAGAATTGAAGGTTGGTAACCACAGCATTCGTCTTGAATTCGAGAAATCTCATAGTGGAATAAGCGAAGGGAGTATTCGAAAACATCAAAATAAACCTTCATCATCAAGCGATGACTCTGTATTTGGGTGGGTGATCTTACTTATAGTCGGAGCCGGAATTCTATATTTTCTCTTTGCACAATAAAATCATTCATTAATGGGTTGGATACACCTTAGCACGCCATCCGAATTTGCCGGACCACTTACGTTATATACGACAGGCGCTCAGCGTTCAGTTTTCCCCCTATCAACAAGCGTATATTTAACATAACACGACTTGTGCGGTTTTCGGTTTTGAGTCTTCCAAAAACGACCGTTTGTTGAACGGTCAGAATTGCAGGCATTCAGATACCCGTTTCTCGAAAGCAGCCATTGGTTCCATTTGGGCCAAAGGTCGTTTTGTCCGCTTAGCAGACCTAGCGACCTAATAATGCTGCGGCAACGTGTCAATGTCCGCTTCGGTGGGCTGCACCGCAGCATTTGAAACTGTTCTGAGCGGCGGGTTTGGGCCGTTCGCGACAGTGATGGAAAGGGGAAGCGGCCCGAATGCTGCATCATGCACATTTGGACTTTAAGGGCGGAAACCGGACTTTCGCTGCTGATGCAAACAAGAATCTACAAAAAGCGATAGCGGACGGTATAATGTCAGATGCTAGTCTTCTGAATATTCAGATCTGGCCACCTGTGACCGTGGCCGGATACAGCTTACCAACTCCTTTTCCAAACCATGCCAACATCTCGGCCAGTGACTGGATTACTAGTGTTTTCGATGGAGTCATATCCAGCCTATCCTTCGCCTAAGTCGCCTGTTTTATCACCTTTGGAAGGCTTTTCCGAATACGAGCATAGGAATGTGGGTAGTTCTTTTTGGGCAGTTGCCTAAGTACGGACAACACTGTTTCTAGCCGCTTTAATGATTTCCCTCTGTTGGACAAAAGCTCGAGTGTCGTCTGAACCGCAGGCTGAATATTCAATTGGGTATATATGAGGGTTTCCGCCGTGTTGGATGCAACCAAATCGACTTCCATCGCCCAGCGGAAACAATACACACCAACTGCGTCCAGTATTTCCATAGCTCTTGAATGATTGGAATGGAATTTGTCCAGCAACTCAGCTTGGTCAGCAAGATCGGGTAGCATTGCGTCTAGTAGTGAATCGACCTTTAGTTCTTTCCGATACTTTGGAAACCCGCGTGGGTCCAAGCTCGTTTTTCTCTCATCATTTAGGTATGGCATGAAGTAGTCTTTATCCACAACGACAGAAAAACTCATGCCTAATTCCCGAAGCAGTTTGTAAGCATACGGCAGGGATTTGACGCCCCCGACGCTGTAGATGGAAACAGCGAACGCTGACTGATCGATGCCTTCCTGGGAAAGGATGTATTTGATCACCTCCCCGTCAATGGGGCTTTCCACCAAAACAATATGGCTGGCAAAAAAGAAGTCTGAATTTCTTTGCCGGTGGAAAAGATAGTACCTTTCTCGATCAAAACCTTGGCCCGCCCAAAATGCACTTTTTATCTGAGTTGTTGTGACCTCAACCCCCCTGGTAGCGGAAGATGTACGCCGACATAAAACCACTTCTTCATGATCTAGTTCATCGAGCATTACCGTAGAATGGGTCGTAAACAATACTTGCAGGGGCAGTTTTCGTAGGTTTTGTAGTAGTTCTCTCTGAGCATGAGGGTGCAAATTCTGCTCAGGTTCTTCAATTCCCAAAACATATGTGCTGCCCTGCAACTCCGCTAGGTAAGAGTATAAACCAAAAGCGGTCATGCTCTGCGTGCCACTTCCGCAATCTTCCAGATCAACTGTGGTATCACCCTCTGTAACGCGCAGCACCAAGTCTCGCAGAAGCAGCGAATAATTTGGGGCCGGATCATATTCCAAAGTAAAGGAAAACTTGCCGTTCAGTGGCGTAACATTGCGGATTTGCTTGCTAAGGCCTTTGAACGCCTGCCGTTGAATTGCCGCACTCAGTTCGGTGACCTTTGGGCTTATTGTGTCGCGCTTTTTTGTGTGTTGCTCAAGCCAAGCCTCCACAACTGATTTAAGGAGGCCCGTGTCACTCCAACTTGAGACCTCATGATCCCGGCGCATCGGCACATAAACATATCGAATATGCTCTGATAGCTTTTGGTGCATATCGCTGGGCGCAGTCACCCAATTTCCGTTGTCACAAATTTGCCAAGTATCCGACTTTCGATATTTCAGACGTGCTCGAATTTCATCTCCGCCTATAGAAAGGCGCGGAAGGTCGCAGTTGGCTGGCACGTTTGAAAAGCCAACAGTGATAATGGCCGTCGTTGTTTTTTGAAAAGCGTGTCGACCTTCTAGGAACGGCAGTTTTTCTTCTTGAAAATTGAAAAACGCGTTTAGCGCTCTCAACAAGGACGATTTCCCCGCACTGTTTTGCCCAACAAGCGCGGTTTCTTGGCTTAGCTCAATTTCAGAAAGTCTTACGGCACGGAATTTCTCAACTGTTAGCTTTATGATCTTCATAAAAGAACTGACCTGAAATGTTTAATTGAAACCACTGGAGTGTTGCGATCAACCCTAGCGGGATAATAACCGGCCGACCAGTGACAAAGACTGATCTCCCGCTTTGTTGCGGCCTTCTCAAAAGACGGCAACATTTAACAACGAGTTCCCGCCGTGTTTCGCGAGCGTTGTGAATGTCCGCACTGCGGGCTGCAAGCGCAGCATTCTAGCTGGTTGTCGAGCGACCGGTTTGGGCCGTTCGCGACAACTATGCTTGAGTTAGGCTCGAGACCTTTATGCGACCGCAGCATTCGACACTAAGGGCGGAGAGCTGCCGTTCGCTGCGGCTGCGCCAATGGCAGCTTTTGAGTGCGTTCAACAAACGGTCCTTTTCGTTAGGGGCTTACTTGCGCGAAGGGTGTGCTCCTGTAATGGTTAGGGGCAATAGATTTCAGATTAAGCCGCACTTTAGGATTTCACATGACTGGCACGATCAATATTCAAAACCTGAGAAATTTAAATAGATTACATTTCAAAATTCCAGATCGGGGAGTAACGCTACTGACTGGAAGCAACGGTTCGGGGAAAACGTCTTTGTTAGCGTGTCTTCGACGTATTGGGCACTCCAACGCATTCCCGATTCATTTTCCAGTTTCACTTCGATCAGAACGGTTGGACAATCACTCAGACGGAACGATAACTTACGAGATCAACGGTGAGACAGTTGAGTATGCTTACAGGGGTGAGCGCTGGACACCTAGACCAAGAAAAAACGCCAATCTTTTTGGGAGTTTTGGTTACCCATCGGTAACATATATTGGGGCTTCAGCAGAGCGTTTTACGCCGAGACCAGAAGATTTTGATACTCAGCATATTCGCGGCGCTGATAATGGTATCAAAGCCGCTGCAAATAGAATATTTGAAACCACTAAATTCTTAAAGCTACGATCAATTAACCTATCGCGTGGAGCGGGTAATGATGCTTTCGTTCTGGCTCTGGATACTACTCCCAAGACCTACCATTCTGAGAAGCACTTCAGTCTAGGCGAGCTATGTGTTCTCAAGTTGTTGCGCCTTTTGACGAATGTTGCAAACAACAGCATGATAATTGTGGACGAGCTTGAGATGGCCTTGCACCCTAGAGCTCAAGTCAACCTGCTGAGATACCTGGAAGAAGAAGCTCGCAACAAGTCGCTAACAATCATTTTTTCGACCCATTCAGTAACGCTCTTGAAGTCAGTTAATCGGAAGAGAATAATTTATCTGGAAAAACAAGATAACGGCGAGGTCAAACCTATCTATGGCTGTTTTCCTACCTACGCGCTTGGCAATATAGCTTCAGACGAAGAGACGCTTCCAGATATATTATTGTATGTGGAAGACACGTTCGCGCGTGATTCTCTAACAGCATTCTTTGAGATGTTCGCAGATGAGCAGTTTAATGACCCTACTCAACGTCCCACTGTAAAGGCTGTTCCTGTGGGAGGTTTTAAGGAGGTGATTTCATTTCTCGAAAGAAATCGCTCGGTCATGCCTCAGCATGTGGTGCAAATTGCAGTATTAGACGATGACGTCAGAACTGAAACCCTTGTCCAGTGGAGGACTCACAACAATCATGCCCAACTAGAAAAGTTCCAACGCCTTGATGGAAGTATTAGCTACTTGCCCTTCACTCCAGAAGTTGGATTGATGACCTTCATCAACGAAAATCAAGCTGCATTTGAACAAGCCTTACGTCGTAGGTTTTCTGACAATCAGATTATAATAGGTCCTGTTATTGCAGGATATGACATCACTTTGACGGGCCCAGAACAGAGGAAGGCGGCCAAAACGACAGTAAAGAGGATGCTCGAATATATTGAGCAGCGAAGCCAAAGTTCACCTGATGCCGTAAGAGAACGTGTCTGTGGGGTGTTTGCAAATACCTCATGGCAAACAAATCGTCCCGAGTTCATGACGTTGTTTGGTCAAATGTTCCGCTAAACCGATTTCAACAAAGGCTCCTCTTGGCACGTCCGCAAAAGATGTAGTTTGATACTTCCACAGACCCCGTTCAAAACCTGAGAGGATATTGAACATTTTTGCCTCCACCGTGATAGCAGACAATAGCCGCGAAGCAGAAACGCGGTAAAGATGGCTCTAACCTGCCGTTAGTCGCAATTTACGTCAAGGACCGCTAAGGGCCGGTAGCTGCCCCCACCCAACTTAGCAACACTCCCACCAAACCTTCACCAACGCCTCCCGCATGACGTCGATAGCATAGCCTGAGCCATAGTTGGCCGCGACACTGCCCTGGGCATGTCCAAGGATTTCCATGGAGAGGCTTTCAGGACAGCCAGAGTTGCGCAGCTTGTCCTTTATGCGGTGTCGCAGCGAGTGCATGGTGATCTTCTTGTCTGGGATGACTGTGCGGAGCCGCTTCATGAGCATGGCGGAGGCTTTGTCATTGCCTCTGGGTTGAGCATAGGGGGGGAAGATAGGGTCGGTATCCGATAGTCCAACCTGATGCTGTCTGAGGCACTCTGTAGCTCCGGCGTTGACAGCACTTTAGCTTCACCAGATTGGAATATTTGACTTTTACTGAGCTTTGCGCTATAATCGATGGTCTTAGTGTCTTTAAATCGATCGATGGTCTTAGTCTCTTTAAAGCGTAGGTGGGTATAACGTTAAAATAATCAATGATTCCATAAAACGAGGGAAATATGATGAAACGTAAGCATTTAGTATTAATCGCGACCGTGGCAGCTTTCTCATTTGTCGGAACTCAAAGCTCGGCACTGGAAACTGGCGAAATGGTGACAACAGGGCTGTTGAATATGCCGCTCGAGGACATCGCCGGTAAAGAGTCGAATGTTGTATTATTCGAAGTAGGCCCTGGCTGGACTATCGACCGTCACTTCCATCCTGGCCACATATTCGTCTATATGATCGAAGGTTCGATCATGATTGAAGCTGACGGTCTTGACGCGCTGACACTTCTTCCAGGCGAGGCGGCGTATGAAATTCCAAACCTGAACATGGTGGCCAATAACGTCAGCTCAACCGAGGGCGCAAAATTTGTCGCGTTTACGGTCGGAAATACCGGCGATGAAGTGATGATTTTCCCAGAATAATTCATCCCTGCTGCTCATTGTATTCTCTCTTTAATCCTGCCCGTTGAACTGTGTGCTAAAGTTCGAAAGTCAGGAATCGATGAAGGGTAACGAGGAAATGGCCACGAAAGCACTCATTACAGGCGCTTCAAGTGGAATTGGCCGAGGGGCAGCTGCGGGCACCTTAGTCATTGTGTTCATGATTGATTCTCAAATATAGGTCGCGCGCTCTCGCGAGAGTCGGGCGACGATATTCTAATCGGATTGTCGGCGCGGTTGGTTTGAATATTTGCCGCGTGGTGTTCGGTGCTGATACACCGAGCGCCCCCGCCCGTAGGCGAGGGTATCTCGTTTTGCGGTCGCTCTATCGAGGACCAACAATTGCAGTATGCTCGATCGCCCACTGCGCCAGCGCCCCATGCCGATCGGCGCAAGTGATCAAATCATTGCCAATTCGCCCTACCGCGATTTCCATTTGAGCTTGGCTCTTTGCACCTGGTGCGAGCCGTGGTTTTTCACAGGGCGCGAGCAGCTCGGCATCAGGCCTAGGGGCGCGCATCCCAGAGGGCGCGGATCCGCTGCACGCTGTCAGC
Source organism: Falsihalocynthiibacter sp. CO-5D18 (assembly GCF_041205445.1). Taxonomy (NCBI): domain Bacteria; kingdom Pseudomonadati; phylum Pseudomonadota; class Alphaproteobacteria; order Rhodobacterales; family Roseobacteraceae; genus Falsihalocynthiibacter; species Falsihalocynthiibacter sp. CO-5D18. The sequence goes on from NZ_JBGFCF010000008.1 coordinate 153,356, forward strand.
ATCAACAGCGCAGCGATCGGCCCCCATTGCTTCAATGGCTGCATATTCAAAATCCTCCTGAAGCGCTGCACGCGCAGCGCGTTCCCTGTTGAGTTCGGCGGCGATGCGGGATGTTTTTTCGGCAAGGTTGAACAACTCAAGGTTTTTGCGCTGTGTCGCCGCCTGCACGTCCTGCATTGCCGCCTTTGCACCATGGCCCCGCCCAAGCCCATAGATGCCACTGAGCGCCGCCAAAACGGCCAGAATGAACCAAGGATTTGGAAGACGCATCACCCCAGCCCAGAGAGGCACAGCTTGCGTTCGGCCCCACGCCGGTTGCTCAAGCCACGGATCACCTTGCCACCCGCCCTGTTCCAGCGCGGCAATTCATGGCAGGCCCCCAGCAGATCGCCCGCGTTCACTTTACGCACCAGTGTGGAGCGACAGGCAGCACCGACACCCACATTCCAAGACCAGGCCATCATCGCGATCTTTGTGTTCACGGGGATTTCCACCGGCGACGCCAAACAGCGATCAAGCTGGCGCTCGAATTCAAGGAGCCCCTCGGCCAGCATCTCCGCGCATTGCGCATCGGTGTAGTAATCCCCCTGCCCCACACCGCGCGTTTCGCCATGACACACCGTCCAAACCTTGCCGATGCTGTCCCAATAGGCTTGGTTCTCTTTGCCTTCCCAACCGCCGACAAAGCCCACCGCACTCGCCAAAGCCACCGCACTGGCTGCAAGGATCCCCACGCCGCGCCGCTTGATCGCCCCGCCGGTAGCGCTCAAATATTCCGCCACCTTTTTGGCAAGGGCATCTTGCTGGGTCACCCGCGCACCAGACACCCCCGCCGAAAGCAAAGACGCGATCGCCAAATATTGCCAATTTTCCAAGCCGAGATCCTCGGGCGCGAAATATTCCCACGCCGCGCCGGCCGCCATCGCCAAAGCGCCGATAATCGCCAAGACCGAAGACCACGCCCCGGTTAAAACTTTCTGCCATCCTAGTATTAGTTTCATTTTTTTTACCTTTCAAATTTTCAAATTATAATTTTGGGAAAACACCGAATTGCTTGAGGGCGGCATAGGCGGCCCCGAGGACCGCGATCAAAGAGGCCACCGCCTTAAGGGTTGAAATCATGCGTTTTTGCGTGCGGTAGGCCAGGACCATTTCGCGCACCGTCGCGCCGCTGCGCACCAATTCCCGAAAATCGTCGCGGTCCTTTTTTACGGCAAACATGTCGGCCACAGAGGCCAGGGTCGCGCGTTCCGTTTCGCTGAATTGTTCCAAATCGCAGATCCTTTTTTCGTCACAATTTCCCCCGCAGGCGGGGCAAAAGACTCATTAAATTTTTAGGGGGAAGGGAAGGCTATATTGGCCGCAAGGCGCGCGGGGCGCTCACCAGTATTGATCGTCTACGAAGTCAGGGGGGATCGGGTCCAAATCCTTCAAGGCGCGGCTAGACTTCATAAACCAATCAACATGCGCCATCGCCGCTTGCGACATGGCGAAAGTCGTTTGCGCATCCATAACAAAAGACGTGTTGTCGCCAACCGTCCACGCAAAATCACTATCGCCACCGTGCCAGCGATAATCGCCCGCTTGTTTTCCAGAAATATAGGCAATGCCCGCCGAAGCCCCGGCCCCTGAAATATTCAACAGGCTTTTGGGGTCGCTTTGAAAATGTTGGCCCGCGAAATCAAATCCAAGATTTATGCGCCGATCCCGTTCCAAATTTATTGCGTCCATAATTTCACGATTTTCGGCGGCCTTTTGCGCCGCTTTGCTTACAACCGTTCTTTTAATTTCAAGCACTGTTTACCTCCAAAATGTAAGTCCGATCCATGTAAAGGCCAGCCGTTTCAAACGCGATTTGATACCGGCCCGCATCGGGCAAAGAAAACTCAACCGCGTGATTTTCTGGAGTTGAGGTTGTCGTGTAAATTGCCTCCCCGTCGCTTAAATCTGTGACGGTGAACACGGTGCCCTCGGGCAGGTTTTCCATTGAATACCCGCCCGCCCCTTTCACCAATTCAGGGGTTTCAGGTCGCGGCACAAAGGCGGCACCGTCGAAGTAGGCTGTTGAAAGGTATTCGAGCGAGTAGCCTTCAACCTCAACAAGCCCAGCCTCAATCAATTCGGCTTGAGTGTAGGGGTAACTCGTGAAACGCGCACTAAGAACGCATCCCGACACTTGGTCAATTTTCGCAAAAATCATTTCACCACCGCCTTTGCAGAAAGTCCAAGGTTTCGGATGCAAGTATAGGTGACGTCTGGAGAGCCAGATTGGTCACCAGATTGGGGAGCGGATGAATCGACGCCAGCATACCCAAAAACCAACTTAAACTGCATCTCAAGCCCCTTTCCCATAACCGTATAAGAGTGCTCAAAGACTGACCAAGCGGTTGTCGATGATGAATCGACACCGTTCGTTTTTTTGTACCACCCACCCCAAGACCCGCCGACTGATCTTTCCCGCTGCCACAATTCTAGCTGTGATCGATAAGTTGAATAAGGAGTTGTGTTATTGCCGCTATTGTATGACCCGTAAAACGATTTCTGGTGCCGATATTCGCCGCGCAAAGCGATGATCCAAAGTTCGTTTGATCCCATCGCACCAGAGGAAACAGTCGCGCCGACCTGAGAGCCAAAAGAGCTTATGTGCGCAGGGCTGTTAATATATGCCAACATATCTTCACCTTTAGAAACCGCGCCTCCGACAATGCTATTTCGAACCACAAGATTATTTAGGATCATTTCGCCATTTTTAGCGAGCGCCCACCCTGTTGTGCCGACGCCTGTGATATTGTCGCCAGAAATCGCCCCGTTGAAGTTGGTACTTTTCAGAGCGCCACCGAACATAGAAAGGCCCGTCGCGGCGAAATCAACTGTATTCAAATTGGACGCATAGATCGTTTCGGCAATGATTGCCCCGCCTGATATTAGCGTGGTTCCGTCTGGACTGTATGTTGTCAGTTCTGTGGCGTCGGCTGTTGTCAAACATAGCACTGGCTCATGGACGAAGACGTAGCTTGAGGTGCCCGCAAGATTTTCATATTTGATAATTTGCCAAGTTGCATAAGCAGCGTCAGCTGGCGCTTGCGCTTTACCGCCATATTTAGGCCAGTCGGCGGGGTTGGAGTCGCCCCCTATTATTCCTGTTGTGCTTAAATCTTCTACCGTAGAGTCCGAAAGATAAACGTTATCAGAATCGCGCCAGCGAATACGAATGACGCGGCGACACCTATGCGTTGATAATTTTGCAGATGCTTCAACCCAATCACCTGCGGAAACTGGCATCCCAAAAGAAACCATTCCCGCAGCCGATGTTACTGGCTTGTTTTCGAAAACTTGATACCCGTCAAGACCCGCCGATCCGCAAGATATTTGAAATGTTGGATAGAGTTTCCCTGCATAACTTAAACCAGCCGCACGAACCTGATAGGAGCCTGTCGAGTGGGCAGTCCCACCACCCCAAGAAAACCAGTTTGTCAGACCGTCCAAGAAATTGCTGTTCACAATTCTGTTGGTGTTGAAACCGACACTCAGTTTATTGGCGGCAATCGTTCCCGCTTTCACAACCGACCCAAGCAATTCAAGCAAGGATCCGCCCGATCCATTTGGGTTGGAAAAGGACGTGGCGATAAACCCCGCGATATTCCCGCCGTTTGTTGTGACTGTGAGGCCCGCCGAAGCTTGGGCAAAACCATCCACCGCGGCTAAAGTCGTGGCTTGGCTGGATACCGTTGCGTTAGTATCATCAAGGTTGCTTTGAACGGTTTGCGTCGCATTTGCGAGAGCGGCTTCTGAACTAACCCGCGCAAGTGTTTCCGTGTTAACCGCCGCCGTAATCGCCGCGTTAATAATCCCGCCGCCGAGTTCTTCGGGAGTGGCTGGCCGAATGGCGCACCTGTGGAATTTCGTTGTGTTAGGCTGGTTAAGACCATCCCCAAAGTTGTCTTTACTCCCGTAGAGATAAAGCCCCATATCAGTAACAGGGTTGCCGACACTTGTGGGACGAACCACAATAAAGGCGACCGTGTAGAGCCTTCCAACTTCGATCGCCACGCCGTTATTTGCGTCTTGAAGGCTGACATAATGGCTTTTAAAAGAAAGTTCGATCCACGATAAGCGCATCCCCGCACTTTGAGGGTCGCCAGCCGCCACCTCAAAAGTAAGTTCAACGACATACCCATCATGGTCAATACCGCCCGTCCAGCCGCTTGCAGAGTGCTTGAGGTAGGTTCCCCCATCCTCTCCTAGAAGGGTTGTCACGGTAAGAGTTTTACCAAGTGGGAACACCTCATTTGTGGTGCCTACAGGGTCAATATCTCCCGTCTTTTCCCAATCGTCAGGTTCAGATTCATCGAAGGTTGCAAAGAATGGGTCCGTGATAAGACCACCCCCGGCAACGGCGGCCTGGGCAAGAATCCCAGTCGCGGCAAGTTCAGAATTCACCGTTCCAAACTCTAAATCACTCGCTGCAATTTGCGTGGCGAGATTGTCCTGAACCGCCGTAACCTCACCTTGTAGAGTAACTACGCCTTGGGCAACGGCATCAGCCTGGGCCTGCGCGGCGGTGATTTCCGCTTCAATTGCAGGGGCTAGATCGACATATCCGAGACGGATATCAGGCGAGGTCACGGCAACCCAACCGCTCCAGGCGGTCAGACGGTTACTAATCGGCCGCACGCGCGCCTCATATTCTATACCGCCAATAATGCCCTCGGCGATATAGAGGCTTCCCGCGTCAATATCGGAAAAACTGCCCTGGGCAACGATTTCAGCGTTAGATTTTACCCGCACAATATAAGAAATATTATCGATGATCGAAGGCACCGAATCCCAAGTAAGCTGCAAAGCTGGGCGTTCACGGCCTTGCGAGCCATAAGGCACGGTTACGCCAAGCGCTGCAAACCCATCAACAGCCAAAACGCTCGGCGGTTCAATTTCAGGCGACGGATCCACAAAGCCCAATTCATCCGAAGGGGTCCAGTCGTAATCCCCCGGGTCGCGCTCGCGCAGCTCAAGCGTCACATTGAGCGATTTGGGGTTAATCACCATCGACCCAATTTCAAACGTCTTTTCGTCGTATCCGTTGCGGGCCGAAGTCCAAGAGATCGAAGATAAAGGGGCCAAAGGCAAAGCCCAAGGCCCAAGCGTGATCGTATGGCGACGAAAACGCCGCTCGTCCTCAATATAGGATTTCATCAACCGTTGAACCTGCCAAGGGGCCGGAACATTGTGCAAGTTCAGGCCGGCGACCAAGCGGCGGCCACCGTCTAAGGCTTCCCAAGCGGCATCAAACCGCGCAGGGGCATCGCGGCTTTCCCAAAGGGCCTCGGGGGAAGGAAATGTTGCCGTAACCCCGTTGAATGTCGCCGCAAGACCCGGGTAAGGGTCCAGGCTTTGCGGCTTTGAGCGTAATATTTCTTCGTCGGAAATCGACATAAGGGGGGCGTCAACCGCCCCGACCTGCGAAACCCATTCGCCGCCAAGTTCGGCAACCATGCCGCCGCAAGATTTTGAAATCTCATCGATCACATCAAGCGGCTGTTCATCCACGCTGATTTCCATGCCCGCGATATATTGCGGATGATCAAGGCCATCCCCATCACGCACAAGCACATCGCAAACATTCATACGCGCCGCCCAGGTCGCAAGATCCAGATCCCGCGCCTCGGCTTGAACGCCCCAAATTGAACCATCCGGCAAGGTAATCCCGCGCAGAATGTTGTAAATCATCACTTGCGGATTTTGGGTAAATTCCCACGTCGAAGGCGTGTCAAAACGGTGCGCACCCACGCCGCCCATCGACCCATCCTTGCGCGGGTCATAAAGCTTAAGACCTTCAACAATGCAGCGAATTTGGGGTTCGCCACGAAATAGGTTATTATTCCGCCGCGCGGTGATAATAACATAAGGGATCCCTGTGCCGATCATGTCCGCAGTCCAAGGCCGCTCGCTTGCGCCGCCATAGTTTCTAATCAGCCCCGGGTCGGCGGCCGTTTGGCTTCCATCATAGGATTTTAGCCAAAGGGATCCCGCATATTTCCCATTTTCAGGAAGGCCATAATCCGCGTGCGCCGTGCCGCCAAAGGCCGCCGCGCCGCCATCAATCACTATACTGCTAACGCCACCGCTCGGCGCATCGCCCACGTCGATAACATAGGTTAAATAATCCAAATGTTGGCCATGGGACATCGGCGGGGCGATATGATTGCCGCCCGTTGCGTAAATCCCGAGAATAAAGCTTTGCGGCTGCACCCCGCCCGTGGTCGTGTGTTGGGTTTTAATTCCCGGCGCGCGCGGCTTGCCGCGCAAAGCCTGCGCGATCCGAGACAAGGCAATGCTTGCCACAGTTTTGAGAATAAACGCCCCAATGGTCGAAGCCTGAATGGCGGTAAAAGCCGCCCCAATAAGTGCGGGGAGCGGCCCGGCATGCGCGGGGGCGGCGCAGAAAATAACTGCGAGAACAATGGGGAGTAAAAGTTTCATACGCGAAAAGCCTTTGCCGCTTGTGTGAGGGGGATCACCCCCATGCCTTGCCGTGTGAGAACAAAAATCGACGGGCCTTGCACAACACCGATTGCGAAATCATCCGCGCCCTTGATCACAGCCAAGTCACCCACCGACGCTTGCAAAACTGGAATTTCAGGGAAAAGGCTGGCCGCGTATTCGACATGATCGGCAAAGCCCATTTCAGAGAGCATCGCCCACCCGCCCTTAAGCGAGGAATACTTGCGCAAGCCCCGCGCAGGGTCAAAGCCCGTCATGGCATGGACCGCCCCCGCCGAGAACAAAGCGCAATCGTTGCGCCCCGCCCGAAACTTCTTGCCGCGTGCAGAGGCGATATAGGCGAACAATTCCGCGCGCCAATTTGGTTTTCTAATAATCATTTTATGATCCCTGCTAACGGCTAAAATCGGGGCCTGGTCGCGGTCGGATAGGGCGCGCTTTAACCGCCGCCCCACCAAACAGGGACACTCCCCGAAACATCCGCATATTTTCGAAATTGATCGCCGCCGCGCAACTCTTGGGCCGCGTTTGACTTCTTGAGCGAAAGGCCGCGCGTGCCATTCCGGGCCGCGCTCACAAGCCCCGCTGTTGCCGTGGCCGTGCCGCCGACTTCTGGCGTCGTAATCGGCGCGCTGTCAAAACTGCCTTTAAACGTGCGCACCACATCAACAAGCGCCAGCGTATCCGGGTCAAATATCGCAAGATGAATTTCAGCGGCCGCAAGTCGTGTATCATAGCCGCGCAAAAGCTGCTCAACCTCGGGCGAAAGAGGCCCAAGCGACACCGTATGCGTGCGCACATCAAGGCCCGTTTCATATGTCGGGTCAGACTGACCAACCAGCCCCGCCGCGCCACTGTAAGACCGTGAAAGCCCGTTGATTGTAAACGTGCGATCATATTCGCCCGTCCATAAGCCAAGCGTTTCAATCGCGCCGGTAGATCTGTTCTTAGGCTCAACCCAGAACAACCAGCGCGCGACAATGCCCCGCCCCGAGTTAAAAAGCGTAATCGCTTCGGAATTAAATTGCATTAGATCACCTTAAAGTTTGCACCCAAGAAAAGGAGGGCGTGCCCGAGAGGCTTAAATCTCGCGATCCATCCTGATAAGACCCCGGCAACAGCACCGCCTTACAGGCGGGCTTTGCGAGGCTCACAGCAACAGCAAGCGTCGCATCTGGCCGCACATGCGGGCGCACCTCGATAGACGCCAGAGCGCCGAGCGCCGTAGCCATGCCGCCGACAATCACCTTATGCAAAGCGCGCCGGCCGCCATCATAGGAAAAGCTGAGTTTGTCGCCCGCAGAAACCACATAACCGGCGGGAAGCCCCGCCAATGAAATCTGTTTTCTATTTGCGGCAATCGCCGAGAGTGTCGGCACCGTTGCGCCAAGAATCTCCCCGGCAAGATCGGCGGCGGGGAAGGGTTGCGCCTTATCGTAAATATAAAAACTGCCCCCCGCCTCGCGCAAAACTTCGGCCATCGCCATCGCCTGCGCCAGGATAGAGGCGTCCGCCCGCACAATCTCAATAGAGCCACCCCAAAGCCGGGGGCCATAATCAGCGGTCAATACTTCGCCGCCGCCCGTTTCGCTCACTTCCACAGCCTCGCCAAGGCTAAACACCCGAGAGCGCACGCGCAGGCCATCAAAAAAACTAGCCAATGAAATTGGAAACGTGATCGCCATTAGCCGATCCCCCTTGGATCCGTTGAAATTTGGTTCACGCGCTTTGGCAAAACTTGGCTGTCATATTGGCGCAGGCCAGCGCTGACACCCGAGGAAACCATTTCTTGAATTTCCGCGTTGCCGCGCGCGCCGGTTACATCAACATGAATGCTGACACTTGAGTTTCCGCCGCCGCCTCCCGGGGCGGCGCGCACGCCAAGCTTCCCGCCGATCCGCGTGAGGGGCATAATCGCCTCGGGGCCGGCTTCCCCCATCAAACCCGTCTTTGGGCCATTCATGGGGAAAAATGTCGGGCCATTGACTACCCCGCCACTTGCAAAAGCCGTGATCCGCCCATTGGCAAAAGCGTTACCGTTCGCGTTTTTGCTCAAGCCAATCGAGTCAAAGATCCCCGTGACAAAATCACTCCCCAAAAGACTGTCGGCCATAGAATTTAGCAAAAGATCATTTAATTTATCAAGCAACCCCGCCAAAGCCTGGCCGGCGGTTTGGGATCCATCCCCGATCGCGACAAAGAGCGATTTGAAAGAATCCTTTACCGCGTTTGATTCCTCGGCCACATCCAGCGTGCCCTTGCGCAAAGCCTGAACACCCACAACCGCCGCCGCCGCCGCCGTAGGCACGCTTTTCAAACTTGCATCCAATGTTGCAATATGCGCGTTGTATTCCGCCTGCGTAATTATGCCCGCGTTCAAAGAAGCGTTTAAGGTGGCAAGCGCCGCGTCGTATTGCTTGGTTTTTGCAATTGCCGGATCCATCCGCGCTAAAAGCGCATCAAGCTGGCCGGCGAGAATATCAGGATCCGGCGTTTCCACTTCGACAACAATAGGGCCAGGGGCGGCAAGTACGCCCGAAGGATCCACCAGGCCACCCGAAACAACTTTAAAAGCATTTTCCAATTCAGCCTTCGCGCGGCGCAATTCATCCGCCCGAGCGGATAACGCCGCCGCCGCCTCATTTTCAAGATCTAAGCCCGCCGCCGTTGCGAAGGGCATAACGCCGCCGCCTTCTTTCAACCGCGCTTCGGCGGCCGCGTTCATAGATGTTATTTTTGCAAGTTCGGCCTCCGCCGCTTCGTAGGCCGATTGCGCCAGTATTCGATTGTTGTTGGCTAAATCAATTGCGGCTTTTCCCGCTAACGGGGCACTGGTATTCGTGAAAATTGCCAATGTTTTAGCAAGTTCCGCACTCGCTAAATCCGCGTCAGAGGCGCTCGTTTCCGCATCGCCAAAAGCCGAGGAAAGCAAAAACAACCCGCCCGCGACCGCCGCAATAGCAAGGCCAATCGGCCCCGAAAAGAACAACATCGCGCCGCCCAAAGCCACCATCGCCGCCCCCGCGATTTCCGCGTTATCCGCCAAGAACGTAATCACGTCCGCCAACCCACTCACGGCCTGCAAAATCGTGACACCAAATGTCGTCGCCGCTTCAACAAATGCTGGATCAGCCAGAGTTTCTAGCAATTCACCAAACGCCTCCGCGATTTCACCTGCTGCGACCTGCAAAGGACCACCCGAGGCCGCCAACTCGCGAAACTGTAACGCCGCCGCCTCAAGAGCAGGGGCGACTGCAACCGCGAGCTGCGTGCGAAAACCCTCCATAACCATGGACATCCGCGACATGGCATCATTTGCACGCTCAACAGCGCCCGCACTCACAGCGTCAACAGACATGCCATAATCGGCAACCTCTTGTCGCGCCGCACGGATCGCATCGCCGCCCTGGACAACGAGCAAAGACATTTCCTTATTAGTGATCCCAAATTCTTTCAGGGCGTCACTGGTTTGTGCCGCTGAAAACCCCAAACTCTTTGCGCGATCGGCAATCAAACCAAGACGCTCATCGATGTCCAGTTCAAGCATCTTTTCCGCATCAAGCCCCAAGGTTTGCAACATTTCATGGGCAGGCCCCTTCCCTTCACGCGCCGCCTCCGACAGCCGCGCCCCCATTTTCTGCATCGCCGCGCCAACAGCTTCGGCACTCACGCCAGCATCTTCACCCGCGATCTGCAAAGCGCGCAGACCGTCAATCGATCCATCCAAAGATCGCGCCATTTTTGCCTGTGCGTCCACATTCGCGAGGCCAGCTTTCGCCATCACGCTCAAGCCAATCGCCGCACCACCAAAGGCCGCTGCGCTCAGAATACCCATATTTTTGGCGAAGCCTGCGAAGCTCTTTAAATGCCGCTGCGCACGTGCCAATCCTGCTTTCATCTCCCTCGGATCCACACCCAAGCCAATCCGCAAATTGCTTACATTCCGGTCATTCATCGGGTTGATCCTTCTTCATCTTTTCCAGATCCGCAGGCTTGCCGCCCAGGGCCAAAAATAGTTGATTGAGTGCTAACGTTTGCGCCGCAGCATCTTGGGGTTCTTTTTTACGTGGGCGCAGAAGGTCGGAGAATTCGGGGAAATCCTTCACACGCGCCAAATACGCCGCGTGCCATGCCTGCCAAAGGCTTGCCTCATACTGCAAACGGGTACGATCCCGCGCGGCATCAAAACACCGCACGACTTCGCGCGGTGTCATTTCCCAAAACAGCGTGGGACAAAATCCGTAGCTGATAAAATCTTGATGCAACCCCGCCCAATCCCAAGGCCGTGGCGCGTCTACTTTTCCGGCTGATCACCCTTGACTGGATCTGGAAAGGCAGCCTGAACCGCCGAAAGCATGATGGCGTGATGATTGCCACGCATTTCGTCCACCAACGCACAGGCATCGTCGAAAGTTGCGTCAGGCTTTTCTTTCAGCATCATCACGCGAAATAAAGAGGAAATCTCTTTCATCCGAAGCTTGTCTGTATTTTGAAAACGAGCCAGAATTTCGTTGATAGACTGATCAACCTCATCCTCAAGTGCACAAATGGCGCTCGTGGTTAGGGCGAGATTAAAATCTTTGCCTTTGAATTTCACCGCGATCATACCGCGCTTAGAATTAGCCATGATTTTCGGCCCTTATTTTGAGATTTTGAAGAAGGATTGAAAGATATCGGCCCCACATTTGCAGGGCCGATATTCTTAGGCCGCGACGAAGACTGGCAGGCTTGTGGGCTTGATCGTGATCGATCCCGCCATTTTGCCCGTCGAAGGCGCGCCGGGCTTAAATTCAGTAATGATGCCTGAAAATTGCAACTTAACGCCGTTCGGGTAGGTCAATTGGAAGTCACCGTCACCTTGGACGGCGGCCGCAACAAGAACGTCACTCGCCGAAGCCACATAGTTAAACCCAAATCCGGCATCGCTCGACGTCATCGTCGTTTTTATTGCCTCTTCAAACTTATTAGTCGAAAGCAAATGTGTAGCGTCGTCTGTATTCCAGCCGATAGAAGGTGGGTCGATGTTGGTCACTTCGCCGACATCGGTATAGGTGATTGATCCACCTTGGATACCGTCGCCGAGAGAGAAGATCGAACCCATGCCGGATCCTGCAACTGTGAAAGCCATTTTATTTTCCATTTCATTTTAAGGAAGATGAAAGGTCGCGAAAACCGCAACCCCGCGAAACCAAAGGCCGAGAGCCTCAGGAAAAATCAGAATAATTATGAGAGATTTCTGGTGGTCTAAACCGAAGGATCGGAAGCCGTGACGTGGAACACCACAGCATAAGAAAGCGTGCGGGCTCCAAAAATGACGCGGCCCTGATCTGAGGCCAAAGATGCCCCCAAGAGATCGACGGAGAGACAAAGAGCATTCAGATCGGAGGCCGCCAAAATACGCGTTTCCACCAGCAATTGTAGATCATCCAATTGATCGCGCGGATCCACACCATCACGTGCTAAAAGGATCACATCAATTTGCAAGTTGCGTTCGTGTGTTTGCAGTCCGTCAGACCGAACCTGCTCTCCGGAGGCATAGACATAGATCGCGGGCAACTTGTCCTCAGGGATTTTTAGACCCGCCGGTGCGCGGTCCAGCAACGCCACAGGAACCGTGTCCACACCTATCAAGATCGTCGCAGGAGACGCCAGTAAAGCCGCTTCAAACAGTTTTCGAACGTGCTTATTCACATGGGTTGCACTCATTCCGCCACCTCGATAATGCACCAAACCAAGGGATCATCCGCTGGGCTCTCGGGCTTTTCATACGATAGAAATCTGTAAGAGAAACCATCGTCTGGGTCGATCAGGTCGCCCTCAGTGAGTAAGATTGCATCACTCAGATGCGCGCGCAAAGTTGGCTCGCTTGTCAGGATTTGCACCCCGCCAGGCGTATCTACGCGCGTCGGAGAGTTGCGAAAAATCGCCTCAATCTCGCGCGTATCGCCTGCGATAAATGAGACTTGAACGGAACCGCCAAAAACGCCCGTAAGCGCTCCGGCGATCCCAGAGAACGGCCCTTGAGCCATCCTTAGCGCGCAGCGCCATCAAGCAGAACCGTGCCTTCGCCGGACGGATCCGCAGCCACAGCAACAGCACAGCCAACAAGTTTATTGGTGCTTACAACTGTGGTGCAAAGCTTTGCCGAGTCATCCCAATAGATTTTCACGCCAACAGTCCATGCCTGAGCAGAAACCTTGGGCAGTGTGAACACGCCCTTGCGTACGAGGGTGACTGTCTCACCAATGGCGGCGGCATTATTTGCGACACCAAACAGGGAGCCAACAAGAACGCCAGCACCAGAAGCGGCGGCGGCGGCGGCCGTCAGGGAAATCGAGTTCCCCGCTTGAACATAATTTTTCATCATTTTGCCTTTTGTTAGAGGAAAGAGTTTCGAAGGGGTAACGCAAAAGGGGCACTCAAAAGCGCCCCCTTTGCTCAGTATTTCAAGGTCGAATTAGCCGTTGCGGTATGCGCCACGGAAGTCGACAGGCGCGCCGCCGAAGATATGGCGGGCGACCATATTGACGCCATCGGGGTTCATCCCCTCTTTTGTCGTAATCGTGGGCGCCTCATAGCCATCAAGGAAGGCGTGCTCCAAAGGAGGCAAAGCACTTGAGAACAAATACCAACGGCTATCAGAGCCACCAGCTGCAACCCCAAGGCGGGGCTCAGTGACGGGTGTAACCGTGCTGGAGTAAGGGTTTGAATCGGCGTTTTTCGCAGCGGTGATTGGGGCTGTGAACTGCAAGGCCGTGATTTCAAGCGCAGGCGGAACGAATAGAAGATCCGGAATGACTTGTACAAAATCATCTTTGTCAGTTGACCCTGGGGCGCGTTGCTCGAACATCGCTTTGCGACCGGCCCCAACCGAGGCCGCACTAATTGCGGCAGCACCGGCCAAGTTGCCGTGATCCGCATGGAAAAGGGCAATAGTATCCGCCATCACCGCGTTGGAGCGGATCAATTCCCACATGATCGAAGCCTCAAGATTTGACGCATTCCGCGCGAACTCACCTGGCAAACGATCAAATGCCCCCATATCATCATTGATAATGGCTTCAAACGTCAGGTTAATATCGCGGCCATATTTTGTGACCTTGAGGCCCGAGGCTTCATCAGTGATCGTACCAGATTTATATTCGCCATTTTCGCCCACAGGCTTAAGAGCGAGATCCGTGCCCATGCTCACCGAATACAAGCTGCGGAAATCCGAAGCCGAACGCTGGCGAGAAAGCTGGCGCCATGTATGGGCCGCCAAATCATATTGGGAGCGCAGAAGGCGATTCATCACTTGCGCCGTGAGATAACTGAAATCGGAAACGCCATGCGCGCCGCCAGTCATTGCAACCGATCGCATGCCCGACTTAACCATATCCGTTTGGTTAAATCCTACGGTCGTGCCGCCAAGATGCATCGCGAGCGATTTGAGCCGCATGCCGCGGAACTCCATTGAAGGCCCTTCGAGCTTGTGGCGTGCAGGTGCGGCCGCATGCATAAGAGCCCCCACGATACCCTCAATCTTTGTGTCGCCTTCGTCGCGAGTGATAACCGCGCGTGGGGCGGAACGTTGAGCAAGGGCAGCGGCATCCATGATCACAACCCGCGCGTCATCAACGCTTGAGCCATCATCAATCAGACCATCAATCACACCCGCAGCCATTACGGCAGCAAAAGGGGCGGACATTTCGCGGATAGATTTAACGCGAGCGCGCTCGTCTTTTTGCGCCTGCATTGTGATCGCCTGCACGTCAGGTGCAGCAATTGGTGCGACAACAACTGGCGCAGCTCCATTTGGTTTAGTCATAGAAAGTTCTCCGGAATTGAGGGCCTCTGTGGTCCCAGGGTTAACAGCTTCGCCGTTTGGTTCTGGCGCGGCAGCATCGCCACCCGCCAAGTCGAATTTGCGTTTCGCAGAAAGAACGGCCTCAAAAGCGGACATGGAAAGCGCCATCGCCGCTTCATGGACGGTTTTTTCGGGGGCTTTCATCTCCGCCGCGACAGTTTCAAGGCCTGTGATGCGGTCAATCAATCCGGCCTCAAGGGCGGTTTGGGCGGTAAATGTGACACCTTGCACCATGATCGCGCGCATTTCTTCGGCGGTCTTGCCTGTGCGCGCGGCATAAACAGACGCGTAAACATCAGCCAAGGCATTGAGAGCCTCAACAACCCCCAACAGCTCGGCAGCATTGCCGTAAGTATCCGCCGATGGATCGTGGATCAGCATCGTGGAACCCGCTGACATTTCGATATCATCAGCCCCCATGATCATCAGGGAAGCCGCCGAATGTGCCGCACCTGCAATTTTCACAGTGACCTTGCCAGGATGCGCCATTAGCGCCGCGCGGATGGCTTCCCCTTCCTCAGGATCGCCGCCCTGACAATTGACCATCACGGTCACATCGCCTGCGAAGTTTGAGAGGGCGTCGATCAACATCAAAGAGCTGAAATAGCCCGTGTCGTCGTCGTAAATCCACGAGTCCTTCATCACCGTTCCGAAGAGGTGAATCGCTCCATTCGTAATCAAATTTGGACGGCTCATTTAACTTTTCCTTCTTTGTTTTCGGGAACAACAGCGGTCGCCCGAGCAACCTCCGCATCGCGCGCAGCATCCGCCAAGCGCTCTTGATGGACTTGATCAGGATCGTCACCACAGGCTCGCTGATAGCTCTCACGGCTTTTCAGACCACCCTCGACGCTCTTAAGCATCGACGGTATTTCTTTGTTGGGATCGACAAGAGGCCGCGCTTGTGGCGTCCAAGAAAGACTTGCGCTTTTACCTAATGATTGGAGCCGATACGCATTGAGCGCCCATCGCGCCACGCCTTCACAATATTGATCGAGGATGACTTGGGTTTGCCAACTCACCACGTTGGCATCCATTTCCAAACGACCCGCCCGCATGCTGGAAAAATTCACACGCGATAGATCGCCCGAAATGCTTTCGTAGGTAATGCCTATGCCCATCGCCACGGCCATCAGCCCCAGCCGCATAACCGCATCATAATCATCGACCTTTGGCGGATCGCTAAAATCGACAGTTTGACCATGCTCTAGAACCGAGAAAGATCCCGGCTCAATGCCGGAAAGAAAATCCTTTTTTTCGTCGGCATCTAACTTTTGGTCATCCGGCAAAGTCACAACACCCGCAAACAACGCAGATATTTTTTGTTTGAGTATCTGTGCTTCTTGATAGTCGCGCATCTCGCCAAGCGTGAGCATCACTGGCGCGAGCCAAGGCACACCACGCTTCTGTCCGGCGCGATCAAGACGGCGAATATGCAAAACGCGATCCGCAGGAATCCGATCCGACTTGATCGTTAAGCGGCGCCAGAAAGACCCAGGGTGCTGGCGGTAGATGTGATAGAAAATCGCCACACCTTCTTCGTCGTATTCAATCCCATCAACAACTTCATTGCCACCATATGCCTGCAAGCGATCATCCAGATAATCAATCTCAAGTATCGCCACTTGGAAGGGCAATTTAAGGCGCGAGGTTGACGGGCGATCATAACGTACAGCGAGGATCTCGCCACTTTCAAACACGCCGCCCATAACAAGCCGCTGTTGGGAGAAAATATTGCAATCACCGTATTTGTCGAAATCTTTAGACGTCAGATGCCCAAGGATAGCTTCTGACGCCGCCTTTTGATCCGCATCATTTTCCGCCGCAACCTTCGGGATTACGCCGCGACCGACCACATTATTGACCACCACCGATTGCGCACGGGTAGCAAAGGGCGCGTTGCGAATAAGATCCCGCGAGCGATTGCGGATTTTGCGACGTCCACCCGACGACGCGGCATCAGCATCCGTGCCCGGTGATTTGAAGTTGCGCAGACGTGGCCCATTGCTGGCCGCATCGAAATTCATCAGTATCCGCGCTTTTGAACGCGCCGAAATCCGGCTCAAACCTTTTTGTGGAGAGACGGCCAGAACCGCACGATCCAGCATATTCGCAGAAGAAAAATGTTTCATATTATACGCCCCGCCCAGCTACAGGCGTTGAAAACCCAAGCCTTGTGGACCCCGCCGGAGCAAGATCCGCTTCAATCATATTTTTGATTTTGATCATCTCCGCGAGATTGCGATATTGAACCGCTTCGCCATGGATCGTTGCGGTCAAAACGCCGCTCGCAATCGCCTTAGTAATATTTTGCAAATCCGCTTGCGTGAAAAGCGCCATAAGATCACTCCAAATATTTGATTTTTCTGCGGCGCATCGGCGGCGCACTGGCCTTGATCGGCGTCTCTTCACCAGCGACCTCAAGAGGCACGGCAAAATCATTCGTTAGTCCATGCGCCGCCCATGAGGGCAAAGCATCCGGGCGCAGTCGATTGAGGCCTTTAAATTCCGCATAGGCTTGCGCGTATCCACTCAAGTCAAAAGCCTCATTGCGCAGCATATTGGGGCGCTTCTTCCACCCTGTTTTGGTCAATTGCTCAGCGGTAAATTCCAAGACGTGCTCTTGGGCCATCCATGCCGGCACAAGCTGCGAGCCGGGTCCGCCATCGGGACGATTGAGGGCCGCATAAACTGTTGTCTTGAGCTTATCCGTTGCGATGTTGAGCAACTTAATATCTCGCGCCTTCTTGCCGTCGCTCTTGCGGGTCGGAGCGCTATACCAAACGCGATCCGCCGTTTTTGATCCACCGTGACCGCGCACCATGTAAAAGCGCTGCGCCTCACCTTCTGATCGCCGTTTCTGCCAAAACTTGGTGGCATTATCCGAAACACCCGGCTCGCCGTGAAAGTCACAGCAAACCGCCATCGCGTTGAGGGCATACTCTTCCCCCTCAACCGGATAGGCCCGCGTCAGCAGCTCACGCAACACTTCCCAATCCTCAAGGTAACTTGCAGGATCTAAGGTGCGCTCCCCGGACCGAGGCGCATCCGCTGGTGGAGTATGCAAATCGAAGCGATCAATCGGGATACGCTGTCCATCGACACCAAAGGCCATGACCTGAACAACAAATTTCCCCTTTTGAACGTCAACAGTCGTAACCACAAAGCGGCCCCAGGACGGCACAACCCCTTGCGGATAAACCCGCGCCTTGGCCTTCAACCCCGATTCAGTCAAATGATCCTGATCCAAAGCAACCCGCGATAGATACGGCAAACCCTGATCGGTGTTGATCGTCACTTTCAGAGCCTCATCGTCGGCGGTTTTCTTAAACGCACGCAAAGCGGTTTCGTATTTCTCCACCAACCGCGACCAAGTGGTAAATGCCGCTGCCGTGCCGTTGAGCCAATAAGAAACGCGCATCGAGCGCAGCACGTCGCCGCTCTCAATTCGCGCCACCCCACCCTCGGCTGTTTCGTGCAACCAATAGCCTTTGCGGTTCACCTCATTGCGATGCCTAAAACCCAAGAGCGCCTTGCAATGCGGACATTTCATTTCCGCTTGCTCTCCCGCATCAAAGGGAGAGGCTTTCTTGTCGTATTGCAGCAAGTCAAACCGCGGTTCATAGGCCTCGCCACAATCCAAACAATCCCAATACCAGCGCCCCCGCGTTCCGCCATTGTAGAGGTCCAAAATCCCCGCACAGGGCGGAGCTTCATGGATCGTTTTTGGCGTCCAGTCCGGATCCATGATCTCATGTCCTGGGCTTGACTCCGCCGCAGCCATGCCGCGCGATTTTGCAATCTCCGTGCGCTTGGCCGCCACATAAAACGGAGCCCCTTCTCCGCCGACAGAAAGCTTGAACCGATCATAATCCGTCAAGTAGATGGACCGGATCGTGCGGTTTGCAAGCCCGGAGACCGTTGGCACACCGATCGTCAGTTTGGCACCGCCAATGAACTTTTTAGAAATCTTATTCCGATCCGAAACACCCATGCCTTGACGTTTTGCCAAGGCCGGACTGTTTTCAATCATCGGTGTTAGTTCTTCATCGACCCAAAGCTCTGCCGCGCGATCTGTCATTTGCACGATATGCGTCACCCCAGGGTCGCAAACAATTCCATGTGCAACTCCCTGCAAAAGGATCACTGTTTTCCCTGCACGCGCAGGGCCAGCCAAAATCCATTCACGATACCGGCGCGAACTGAGCATATTTGCAGGCTCAACCGCATAGGGCGTGGTCGACGGATCAAAATCTACCCAGCGACCATTGGCATTCACCTTCATATATTCTTGCGCCGCTTCGGAAACGGGCTGGCGCGACGTAGGAGCGAGTGAGGAAATCGACGTGCGCAGAATGTCTTGTGCTGAAGTATAAGACGGAAGAGGCCCGAGCGTGAACTCTTGGCCCAATTTCCGCGCGGGAAGCTCAACCATTAAATCAACCTCCCAACAGGCGGAACCTCAACCCCCTCAACCAAATGAGCCGATTCAATTTGCTCCTGCATTTTTTTCAAAACCTGATCGCAATAAGCCACCGCGATTTCCACCTGATCGCCATCCAAAGAAAACTCACGCTCAAGCCAATCGGGGAAGCCATCCAACCCCTCGCGGATCTGCACAAAGATTTCGCCCATGAGGTCAGAAACCTCATCAACTCGCACCAACGCCCGCCTCTCGCTTGCGGCTTTCATCCAAAGGAATTCTGCTTGGGACAGGTCACGCATTTGTGCCGGCGTCATTCCGTACTGACGATCTTCGACCTTAACGCCCAGAAATTCCATGCGCTGTTGGGCGACAAATTTGTCAGCAGCGGATTTGTCCGCCGCATCACGGGCTATTTCACCATCACGCCACGCTTTGCAATCGGTGAAGAGAAACTCGTACGCGCGACCATTGCCACCCTCAGTCTCAACTGGCATGCCTTTTTGCCGCCACTTGTCGATCGTGTTTTCCGAAACGTCAAAAATCGAAGCAATCTGCGATCTATTGAGAAGCGGTTCCGCCAGTGTCGTGCGATCACCGTTCATATTTTCGGGATAAGACATAAGCACCTCAATTCCGCGCCTCCGCCGCAAACAACAACATCAACCTTAATCTGTACGATTTTATTTTTGAAAACACGCAAACAGCGCGGGGCGCGAATTACCCGCATGTAAATCAGGGCTGGGAAGGACCCAAACGCCTATTATCGCGCGGATCGTATGGATTTCTTCATTTGCTCCGCCAAAACGGGACTAAATCTCTTTGCAACCAGCCGCGCCCCACGCTTTTCGAAGTTGAGCTGCTTGCGATACTGCGCCGATGAATGGAACGCGGCCAACAATGTCAGGGTCGAACGCTTACTCGAACCGCTGATCCTGTTGTTTCCTTTTGTCCCTGATCCACCATTGCGCCGCTTTCCTGTAAGGCCGCGTTTATAAATGCCGGGTGCCAAGTGGGCAGTGCGAGGATCATTCTTGCTGGCAGCAAAGGTATCCCCGCGAAGCTTTGCACGAGACAATGCGCCCTTGGGCATGTTGCCGTATTTATTCAACCGCTGTTTGACGGGAACAACAATCGCGCGTCCGACTGGCAACCGCTTGCCGCCACCCGCAGCATACCGAAGATACGCCGCTTGATTATCCTTGAACCCAACGACGCCATTGAGCTTACGTTTATTGGCACGGGAAACGAACAGGCCGCGCTTTGTGTAGGGCGTTGGATTGTCCAACTCTTTCTCAAGGGCTTTCGGTTCAGCATCCTTGATCTCGCCAAGAACTTGATTGATTGCCATTGATGCCGCGAAGGGGAGCTGCGAACGCTCCAACTTATCAAACGACCGTTCGACTGCCCGCAAATCCAAATCAATTGAAATCACAACGCACCCCGCAAACGAAAAAGCGCCCAGCGGTTTCCCGTGGACGCAATAATTCTGTTGGCACTATGTCAATATAGGCACATTTTCGTCAAGCGTTATTTTTCCACGGTGTCATCGGCGGCATCGCATCGGTGATGTCGATCGTCGAAAGCGCCATGTATCCCCGAAATGAAGAAGCCAATTCTAACAACGCACCCCACCAATCCAAATAAGCACGCCTCCAAGCTGCAATTTGCGAAGATGTTGGACGCAGCATCACAGGGCAGCAAAGACTATTCTCCAAAACAATCTTGCCTTTCCGAGTGCGCCGTTCCTCAGGCCTCCAACCACACGCATCAAATGAATGCGCAACAGCTGTCTTGGCGTGTTGGCCGTGTTGATTCAAAGCTATCTCAACTGGACACATCACCTGGGCTAGACCTTGCCCCCAATCTGGAACCCTATTCCCACGCGCAAACTCAGCAATCCGGCAAGCCATCCATTTCCCGCCAACGGATATTGGCAATGCCGAAACTGTACTAGAAATGTATTCCGCATCCGGGTGCGGATCAGATCGACCGCCGCCATCAACGCGACAGCCAAGGCGCGCCTGTTCGATCATCCTTGCTTCCATACTCAACCCAACATTAGCGCCCGTTTCGGTTCCAACCTCATCGAAATCGATGGACGCGCATTCATCCCTGAACGTCCAGATCAGCGCTTGCTGGATTGAAAGACGGCGTTTGCTTGCGACGGCCTGTGTTTCGAATGTCATTGTTACGTGCCCCATTGTATCACCCTGCCTCATTTGCCAAAAAATCTGAGCGTAACGTTCAAAGGCCGACCGTTACGCTATCGTTACGCTCAGCGTTTCGCCGCTAAGCTTTTGTTTTAATAACTCTATTTATAAAGATAGAGTTATAAGTAACGGTGTAACGGTCAAAAGGAATACTCCTTACGCGCGCACCCACAGTGGGGCTATTCGGTTTTCACCGTTACACCGTTACGTTGCCAAGTTCCCTTTCTTTTTCTCGTATGTTTTCAATTAGATGGATGCGTAACGCTTGCCGTAACGATAGCGTAACGGTCAGGTCGAAAACGTTACGCTTATGGGGCCACCTCAGAAATCAATGGGTTCAACCTCCGGCTCGTCAAATCCGGGCAACAGGCGACTGGGGATGATCAAGCCACGCGTAGGCCGCCCTGTCACTCGAATGGGCGACGGCGACGGTGACACCGAGGCAATCGTCTCAAGTGCCGCCCTGTGCCCCCCGCCTCGCCAACGCGTGCCCGCAAAGACCCGATCGAGGAGCGGGTTGGCTGGGTTGGCGATAAACAGTTCGTGGGTGTTCTTTTCTCGCTTCAGGAAACGCAGGCCAATCCGGCCCAGAAGCTTGTCCTGATAGTCCTCAGTGGTCCCGTTTTTCATCGCACTTTCGATGATTTCGTTGACCGTCGCCACACCCCCATGATCCTTGTGAATAAGCCCTGCAAACAAAGTGCGCAGACATCTCTCGCCTTCGCCCTCCTCTTCTGCTTCCGATGCGACAGCGATGAGAGGTTGTGCCAATTCGATGGCGCGGGCCATCCGATCGGGATTGGCAACGCCCGTTTTCTTGTCAATCACAGGGTCGTCAAAGAACATGAGATCCCAACCCGCCAAAATCGCGCCTATGGTGTCACCTGATCGGGAGCGCGCGCCGAGCCGCTGCACCAAACTATTGTAAACACGGAAGGCTTCGTCCCATCGATGCGGGGCAAGATCGAGCATCCGCCGCCATACCTTCGGACCCAGCTCCTTTGCATCGACCTGCAACTCATTCAATCGGGCCGCCGTATCGGCAGGCGATTCAGACTTTGGAGCCTCGTTTACCGACAACATAACAAAGCGCGAGCGATCCTGTGGGGACATGGCGCCTGGAATAATCGAAGCCAACAGCCCTGCCCCGTGCAATTCAAAGCGGATCCCCGCGTGGTCGGCGGTTCCGCGCTCCACACTTGCCCCTTCGGACCCAGACATGAGACGGAAAAGCTTGATCACTTCCTCAATTTGCCCCGCACCGCCTTCGGTTTCGGCCTCATCGAAAAGCCGCGCGAGCGCTTGCCTGTTGGTGGTCTGTCGGACGGCCGCCGCCGATGTACTGTTGCGCACACCTGACGACATCCCACCGAGCAGATCGGAAATGATGGCGAGCAGCGTGGTTTTTCCCGAGCCCTGCTTGCCTTTGATCCACATATGGGTGCGCCAATCTGGAAACTGCCCCAAGGCCGCTTGACCGATCCACCCCATAATCAAGGCCGCATCATTGTCGCCCAACCAAGACCAATACCGCTGCAATCTCTCGCGTATCCAGTCCAAATCATCCGCCGACGCCTTGACGTCCGAGGGGAACGCGCGCGCGGGCACCGCTGGATAAAGCGCCTTACCGATCATCCGGCCGCGACGTGGTTCATTCTTGCCGCATTGGATTGTCTCTCCCAAATGCACGACGGGAATGCCCGTTTCCGCCCGCCATGTCCCAAAGTTGCGCATCGGCATCGAGGGATCAAAGAGTGGCAGCGAGCTCGCAGCCTCCATCAGAACATCCGCCGCCGTGGTTGATTTAAAGCCATCGTCCTTGGGTCCGGGCATAGCAATCTTGCCAAGCCACCAAATCGGATCATCGACGCCCGAAATCAGGGCCACAAGGTTGGAGCGCATCCCCAAAGCGCCCGCCGCGTGGGAAATAATTTCACCCCGCGCCGAGAGGAAATAGAACTTTCCAGCCGACTGACCCAGTGGAATAATGGGAAAACCCTCGGGCAGAATTTCCTCGATCGAGCGGCGTGGCGCGCGCGCACCGCCATCAAAGCCCTCTAGTGGGGACCAGTCGGTCGAGTCATTGCCCGCGCCACCAACTTCTTCCGCGCCTTGGAAGACTTCCCGAACTTGCTCAATGCCGTCATTCATCGCGGACTGCCCCTCTAAGTAGTAAATCATTCAGATCGATGCCCACTCCTGCGTGGACGATAAATCCGCGCAGGCCGGGTCGAAGGCTCTTTGCACGTAGAATGCAGGCCTCTAACTTTGCTCTGGTCATTTTGGGCGCACTATCGCCATCTTGGACAAGAATAAGGGACCGCACCCATGGACCAGGTACAAACGCCGTTTTGTCATCCAGTTTTGGTTGCCCCGAATGCGCCACGCCCTTCACTTTGGTCATTTGCCCGGACAAGTTGCCAAGCGAAATCCCACTGAAATAGGCCGCATCAGGGACGCAATCCGCCACCAGCGCCGCCAACGTAGTCTCAATCCCTTCGGCCATGACCAGCGTGTGCGCGCCAACTGGCTTTCGCAAAGGGATCACGCCACCTTTCATGGAACCACGCACCAATTTGGCAACGTAATCGACGCCCTCAAAACGTATTTCTGCTTTTCCTTTGGGCGTTGAGAGATCGATCCATGTTTGGTGCACCGCGACGCCCATTCCCCGAGGGTCAAGGATCCGTGCGATCATGCAGGGGCCACGGTGCAAGGTTTCAAATCGCCCGTTCATTTTCTTGACATAGGGATGATCCGGCAGAAACCGAATGGCCGCTGGCACTTCGGGTAAATTCAAACCACGAAGCGCGAAATAGTTCTCAACCAAGGTGCCTTTTGCAGGAACCGTGCGCCGCCAAATGGCATCCGCATCGGCCCGCGCCCGAATGCGCGCACGTTCAGCATAGTCTTTTACCTTGGATTCCTCGGCCTCACGCCGTTTTTTGCGACGCTCCAATTCCGCTGGATCCACAACCGCCGTGCTATCGCCGCACAACCAGGTCAAGGCCGCCCGAAAATCAACGCCGAGGAATTGTTGGACCAACGCAATACCGTCATTTCCGCCAACGCCGCATTTATGGCGGCAAAAGAAACCGCCGTCTTGCTTGTGGATATTGAACCGATCGCGCCCGCCGCAAGAGAAGCAGGGTCCAGACTTCCAAGTGCCGTTGTCGATCAGCTTAGGCACCTCCAGCCGCCGCGCAACTTCAACCGTTGAAATGGCCTTTGCCTCTTCCAACCTTGGGTCCGGCTTGAAATGCGTTTTGTTTTGCATATTCATACCTTTGTGCCACTTAACTCATCTCGAAACTTTTCCAAACGCGCCGCAGACGAGCGCTCGAAATAAGACCGCAGGCGCAGGGCCAAACTATCTAATGCCAAGGATCTTTCCCTGCCATCTTGAGCGTTCATATACGCCTCAAGATAGGAGCGAATTACGATAATATCCTCGCTAGTCTCCCCAACCTTCGGAAGGACTTCCCGCAGGCAAGCAAGCCACATCGCGAGATTTTCTGGCGGTACCGTGCGCAGGGCGAACATCACCGCCATCGACAGCATAAGTTGCTCGGCTTTTTGTGTCTTTTCCGTCATCTTAAATCCGCCCTTTTCTGCCAATCATGGAGGGGTTCGCGCGCCTCTGGGTTGGGCGCTGGAAATTGAGCAAGCAGAAAGCAATGCAGCTTTTCACCGGCTTCAAATGGATTGTTTGAAACCGTTTCTAGAAACTCGGAAATTGCCTCGGAAACATCGTTCCCTTTTGCCGTTTCCCGCAGGGCCCCACGCGCAAGACGCAGCAGCGCAATCGTGCCGTGACGGCCCAATTTGGCGTCACCTGCCACGGTGATGGCGTCTGCGATAAATTTCGGCGGGAGAGGGTCGAGGCCAACACTCATGCCAAAATCCTTTCACCGATCACGAAATCTGAAAGATCAGGGCGCGGTAAATCCTGCGCAGCCGCAACACGGTTGCAGGCCACTTCAAACCATTTGAAATCGCATTCGATCCCGAGACCGCCCCGCGACGATTGAATGGCCGCCACGATCGCCGTGCCGCTGCCCATCATCGGGTCCAAAATCAGATCGCCTTGATTTGAGGAGTTGAGGATATAGTGGCGGGCCAGCTCGACAGGCTTTTCGGTCGGATGATTGGTGAGTTTTTTGGCGTTCAACTGGAAAGATTGCTTTGACCCACAATCGTTAATGCCCTTGGGATCGGCTTTGCCCTTCCAGAAATAAATCGTGAATTCGAGGTTTTTCATGTACCAGCGATTGCGCGTGGCACGCACTTTGTCCCAAACGAGAAGGTTGTGGAACTTCCACCCTGCCCCTTCAAAAGCAACACCGGCCCGAAACAGGTTCTTGTCATTTGACATGATGTAGGCATCGGCATCTGGCTTGCAGGCGCGAAAAAACGGCCCGCCAAGTTCTTCCCAATCAACGGTTGGCATCAGCTTACCGCTGTTGTCATACGCGTCCTGCGCAAACAAACCACCCATGGATTGATGCGCGTTGCCACCTGAACTCAAATCATAGGCAACATCGCAAAACAACATATCTGCGCAGGCCCCGAGCTTGGGTAAAACCTCGCGACAATCGCCATAGATCATCCGGGCATTGCCGATCGTAATTTCTTGGAACGCGCGCACCGTCACCAGTAACCCTCCGCGACGGAAGGACCACAAAGCGCAATGTCGGCCACTTTAACAGAATTGGTCGCAGTTATGATGTATCCGCGCTTAAAACCAAAGGCGTCGGCAATGCGCTGACAGGACCACCCATTGCACCGCAGCTCGATGAACAGCAAAACAAGTTCTTCGCGAACCCGCTTAGCGTCCTTCGCCCGTCCAGCCGCCCTACCCATCATTCATCCCCCTCGGAAATGCGGTCCTCGACCTTTTCAGCACGGCGATAAGCGCGAAACGCCCACCATTTTCCAAATGCCTGAACGCGCAGCGCGGCCAAAAGTTCGGCGTTAAATACCTTCAGCAAAAACCGCATCATAGCGCAGCAACCAATGTTTTGAGCGTGGCGTCGCGGGTCTTGGGATGCGCCAAAGCACGACCAATCACCCAGCCTTGCGGAGCATTGAGCCCCTTCCACCATTTTTCAGCCGTCGACGCATCCACCCGAAAAAACTGAGCGGCATCAACAGGGCTTTCGAACATCTCATGGAGCAATTCGCTCCAAACAGTCCCAAACGCCTGCCTGTAAGACAGAACCTCGGAACGCTCGGAAAACTTTCCGGAACAAGAACCTGACGACTTACCATGCGGCCCTGCGCTAGCTTTTGAGAATGAAACCTGAACAACCATTATTCGCCCCCAACAACGGCAGGATCGGAAACCCAACTTGCCGCGGGGACTTTCCCGCCAGTTAGATTTTCAATTTTTACCGCCAGAACCAGCGAAGGAACTTTCTTCGCATTCTCCAGCATGGAGAGATAGGACTTACTCACGCCCAATCGCGTGGCCCATTGCTGGCGTGACAACTCAGATTGGATGATATGATGCTTCAACATAAAGATAGTTCTCTGTCAGGGAACTTTAGTAGTCAAGACAATTATTCCCCAACAGAAAACATTTTCTCTCAGTTAATGGACGGACCAAGCAATTCAAGTCAAATAGACCGTATGAAACTCGACATTAAATCAGCACTAAACCGGCGAGGCATGAAGCAAGCTCGACTTGCTGAAACTCTTGATATGTCCCCTGGATATATCAGCAGCATAATCAACAACCAAAAAACACCATCCCTCGAAGTATTAGAGAAAATTGCCACCACGCTTGATATGGACATAGGGGCACTCTACCAGAAAGATCGCACCATAGCCGTAGCAGGTCGCGTTGGGGCTGGAGCCGCAGTAGAACTCGTAGACGCATACGCTAAAGGTGGCGGGCTATTTCACATTGAGTGCCCGGACGATCTCCCAGCCACCAATATCGTCGCTGTTGAAGTCGAAGGTGACTCCATGGTTCCACTCATCCAATCCGCCGACATTCTACTCTTTACCCGCCATTTCTGGGGGGTCGACGAAACAGCAATCGGTAAGGTTTCAATTTGCGAAACCGAAGACGGACGAGCTCTGGTAAAACAGATCCTTTTAGGACGCGAAAAAGGCACATTCGACTTACATAGCGCCAACAATACAAATCAAACTGAATATGGCGTGCGCCTAAAATGGGCCGCGAAATTAAGACGACACATTTCAAAAGAAGACGTAATTACAATTTAGCGGAGAACATTATGTACATGACCAACGCAACCAGCGGCGTCGAACGCAAAGTACTAGGCGGACTTCATCGTCTCTGGGCGTTTTTGTTTGGCTTTATCTATTATGCCGCAAAGGGTGCATGGGGCTGGGCTTTTATCAGCTTTTTTACTGCAAACGGTCTTTTTATCGGCCTACCACTTTGGAATCGCTCCATTATTAAAGGACACTACGAAAACACTGGCTGGCGTGAAAACAACTAGAACATCAGGAACAATCGTTAAGCAAAAAACAAAATTGGAGCCTTGATGGAACAGAATTTTGGTACCGCAAAAATTGCACTCGGATTAACGTCAGGTATAGGCTGGCTCCTTGCAGCATCTTCAATATTGGTTTGGTTTCAAACAAGCGGATTCCAGGGCCTAGTTGCAACGATATCAGTTGCTGTCGCAGGCATTTTAATTGTTGCAATGAGCCAAATGAGTTTTGCGGTCATTGCGACTGCCGAAAACACAAGAGAAATTGTATTACTTCTAAAATCTGAACAAACGAATAGTCGGGCCGTCGCGCAGTTTGACCACAGTACACCTAAAGCGAACGCTGCTACATCCAAGGGTCCAACCAACCTGTCTGGACAGCCAATTAAGACCTACAAAGGATACCAAATAATTAGAACTGCAAACGGCTTCGTTTCAACAAATGGAGAAGAGTTTCAGGGGCTACTTGCAGCCGAGAAGTACCTTCGCGAATTGACTTCCAGCGACTAGGCAAGTTCAAACCTGAACTAAATCAAAAAGGCTCACTGGACTGTGGGCCCTTTTGATTCACACCAAATATCAGTAAAAAAGATTTCTGTCAGAAAATAAAATGATTGACTGGCAAGTTCTCCTGTGGAAAACATTCTCCATCAACCCGATGGAGGTCTTTATGTTTTTAGCCGATTTACCCAGAGCCACCGCGCAGGCGGTCTTAGCGACACCAGAAAAAGCGCTGAGCAGTGAAGAACGCGTTCCTGCCGCCGCGCTGCGAGCCCTCGCACAAGGCGGCCCAGAGCGTGTGTGCGGCGTCATATCCTTGGAAGACCAAGCCGCCCTCGCGATGTACCTGCCCGACATCATCGGCGAACTTCTCGCCTACCGCGCTCAAGAAGCGGCGCTGCGCACATGATCGACGCCCTCACAATCCGCACCTGTATTGGCTCACTGCAAATGCGCACCGATGATGAACGCCCCTCTCATTTCGCGAGCTGGGTTGTCGAACAGGGCGGCACTTGGCCTGTGATCCCCGAGAAGGGCAATCAGGTTATTGTGCAACTTTTCGGGGTAGTAGGAACTGGCACCCTCATAGGCGAAGCAATTTGCAACTGGATAAACGCTGCCAGTCGATTGGCCGACACGGAAGAGCGCGTAGAGAAGGCCCGGGCCGCACTGCGTGGCCCCACCGATATCGACGGCAAAACAGTCCACGCCCATTGCGAAACCCTGAAATCCTTCGGCACGCCCGAAGACTTCGCTCTTGCAGTCACCCTTGCCACGCGTTTCCTTGCCAAACCGCCGAACGGTCAAGCCGCATAAGAGTCCGTTGTTGCCGTAATCCGCGCAATAACTGAGAAAGGAGGCGCACAATGAACTTTCACTTCACTCCGTTTAGGATGAAGGCAAAGGCAGCTGCTCATTATTGTGGTATGTCTGAAACAGCCTTTCGTCGAGCGGTAGAACTTGAAAATTGGCCAGAAGGACAAAAAGACTCGGGTGGCACCTATTGGTTGCGTTCTGACTTGGAAAAAGCCATGCAAGAAGAGAGTCAACCAATCAAAAAGATGAACTTCGGGATGCCGATTTGACCAAGCGACAAAAATACCTTTACAGGGACAAGGATCGGCACGGCAATTCTCGCTGGTATTTCAGCCCCCCTCTGTCCACAAAGACCCGCCTAAAACACGCAGAGGGAACCTCCGAGTTTCGGAAGGAATACCTCTGGCTATTCAACCAATGGGAAAAGGGCGAAATTGCGCCATCCCAAAAAGTCACAGTTAATAGCATCGAGTGGCTCATCAGAAAGTATCAAGCGAGCGGCACATTTAAGGCGCTGGCGCATAACACGCAGATTCAGCGATCAAATTTTTACACTCGCTTTTGCAGAGCTTATGGCGAAGTGTCAGCCTCTAGCCTCACAGCGAAGGATATCGCAGATGTTAGAGATACCTTCGGATCGAGGCGTTTTGCTGCAAGGAACTTTGTCAAAGCTATGCGCGCCGTTTTTGCATGGGCCGTAGAAGCCGAAAACGACTATCTGTTGGACAATCCAGCCGCCAAAGTCAAAATTCCTAGCGGCGCGACACAGGGCCACGCTGTATGGTCACTTGAAGACGTGAAAAGAATGAAAGATTTTTACCCTCAAGGACACAACGCGCGAATTTGCTTGGCAATACTGCTTTTTACAGGGCAGCGCATAAGTGATGTGAGAGTGATGGGACGAACAAACGTCAAAGGGACGTTCTTAAACTGTCGCCAGGTAAAGACTGGAAATGAAATTGAGATACCGATCAGCCCCGTGCTTCGCACCGAACTTGGCGTCAAATTTAATGACCTGATTTGGCTACAGACTGCCAACGGCGCTCCCTACTCAGAAAAAAGCTGCTCAATGAGATTTAGCCATTGGGCAAAAGAGGCGGGCTTGGAAGACAGAACAGCCCACGGCCTAAGAAAATCTGTAGGAACGATACTTGCCGAGCTTGGCCTGTCAGAAGACGTAATCATGTCAGTTCTGGGCCACACGAGCGCCGAGCAGGTCCGGACCTATATAAAGACGAACAAGCGCAGGGATTTGGCGGAAAAAGGCATGATTGAGTTTGAAAAAGAGGTCGCAAAAATCTGGTGAATAGTAGCCAATTTGGCCACAAAACCTCCCACCAACATTACCCACTTTTAAAAAGTGGGTAAAAACAATCTGTTAAATTGTTTAAATACAAAGACTTACGCCCCGCCATTTAATACCTGCCGGGCCTACCAAACGCCATCCTTTATCCTCCGCCAGTCTTCGTTTTCCACCACTAAGGGAAACGGCAATTCGTTCTGCGAAAGCCTATATTAAGCGCAGGATTCGCTGTGTCGACAGCTGGCGAGCTTGCCGACACAGTCAACCCATAGGTCTATTTTGGGTAAAGCAGCGCAAAGTTTAGACGCAAGCCCCAACCCTCTGGCCCGCCATCAGGCGCTTGCGCCCAATAGCGCACACCCAATCCGATTTGTGCGGGTTGTTTTTTGCCCAGCTTGATCATTTGATTGACCATGAGGTTAATCGGAACCGACCATTGCTCTGTTTCCCAATCATAGGTGCTTTCCGTGTTCAACGTGAAGCTTGTGGCTTTCTTGGTCGTATAGGACACGAAGGGCTGTAGAAATGTCGAATTCACGTCTGCCCGGTCGCTATCACCTGCTACTGACCAGATATGATTGCCTAGCCCCCCAACGGTCCAAGCGCCCGACTGTTTAAGTGCGACGGCAGTTACACCCGCGCCCCATTTACCGGTACCTAGGGATTCTTCCGTCGCCGTGGGCAACAAGAATACAGGACCAGCCCCCCAAATAAGGCCACCACTCGTCGGAGCTTTGGGAGAGAAGAAAACGCTTTGCACGGTATCGCCGAGGCCAAATGCCGAGCCTCCGGGCATGTTACCATTGTTGGAAATGACGGGCAAAATCGTGCGAGAAATCACGTTCCAATCATCGTTCAGGCTAAATGGGATCACCGGCTGAATATTCACATAATTCTGCGTGCCCTCATTTGGGCCGTATCCAGAATTGGAATTAAATTGAAAGGGCACACTGATCAGGCTGGAAATCGGGTTGGACATTTTTTTGGCCAAGTCGACACTGTCTGAGTTCTGCGCACTTACTGGCGTTGCGAGGGCAAAAACGCCGAGCCAAACCGCGGTGAGGGAGCGCATGCGCCGCTTGTTGAACTTATCAGTTAAAACGCCTCTAAACATATCCAATATTCCTTCCATAAAACGATTCTCTGCCAACTTTATGCCCTGAAAATCTAGGTTCGAACAAAATTTACATGAGGAACTTCCAAAATTCTCTCGTAGCCGAGTATACCTTCACGATCAACGATTTTCAACGGATGATGCACGAATTGGACCGCCCTTTTTACGCCAAAAAACCGCAACACTGAGGTTCTTTCCGAGCTAACTTTCTAAAGCTCAGCAAAGCGCTTGCGGGGCCGCATCCCCGCCTTCGGAAGGCAGGTCATGCTCTTGATTGATTCTTCCCGTCTAAGATATTTCTGCATCAAAGGCGCCTCCGAATTCTTTGGCTAGGCCGCGAATACTGCGCCATTGTATCGCCCTAAGGGACAATCCCCACAATCACCAAAGATTAACGCGTTTAAACCGGAAATACCTTGGTTAACGCCTTAGTTTTGCCTTCCAAAACGCTTGCTTGTTGGAAAGCAAGCTTGCTAGAAATACCAAAGCCTCCTGATCTGTAAGGGGGGGTGTATTTATGAATACTTATGCATTGCTCAACCGATTATTCATTTGAGCGTAGCTAGCTAGCATTCATTCAGTGTATTTTAAAATTGGAGAGTACCGATGGTTGATACCTCGCTGCCATACGACGAGCAAACTTCGCCGGACACCGTGATCGACCCGGACAGCAACAACCCAATTACAGTCGTGCAAACATCCCAACTTCAAACAACAGACAACGGCGATGTCGGCCAAGATGGGTTTGACCTTTCCGTAAACCTCACTGGTGCGAATGTGACCGAACAGGTCAATATTGCGATTGCGATTGATACGTCGGGGTCGACCTCTGGAAGTTCCGGTACAGATTTTGACGGCGACGGGCGTAACGAGACAATCCTTCAAGCCGAAATTTTCGCCGCTCAGGAACTTTTTGATGCCTATGTTGATGCAGGTTATGATCCAAGCGAGATTTCGATAACCCTCATCACATATGCCTCGGGTGCACGCGTCGTTGGGACGTATACCCTCAATGATTCCGCTGCCTTCACTGATGCGTTGTCCAGTATTGGCTCTGCGGGCTCTAACGGACAAACCAATTACGTTGCAGGCTTAAATGCCGTCGGAGACGCATGGACCGCCGAAGGCGTTGACCCAGCCGACACCAACGTTCTCGTCTTCTTGTCGGACGGCGAAGCCTATCCGGGCGGTCAGAATATTTCTGGTGCGGCCAGCAACCTCGAAAACGGTTTTAACACGCAGATTAGCGGTATCGGTGTTGGCAGAAATTCAAGCCTCGACGATCTGAACCAACTTGATAACACATCTGGTGCCGACCAAGTCCTTTCAGGCGAAGAACTCCTTGCAATCATTGTAGAGCCACTTACCGACGCCGACTTCTTGCGTTTTGAAGTGACTGTCGAAGGTCTCGACGCAAACGGCGATCCGTTTACACAAGTTCTCATATTCAATGAGGGCGACCCAGAAGTGACGTCGACTCAATTAGGGTGGTCCATCGGGAATTACACCCTCGACCCCGCCTTCCAATCCCCACAAGACATCACAGTCACGGTGGAAGCCTACTTCGCAGAGGACCCGAGTAATCCTGGAAGCGGCGAGCAAGTTGTGACCACGGTCCACGAAATCGCCTTGGTGATTTGTTTCACTCCAGGCACGATGATTTTGACCCCGACGGGCGAAGTTGCCATCGAAACCTTGGTTGCAGGTAATCGTGTTGTGACGCGCGACCATGGCGTGCAAGAGGTGCGCTGGGTTGGGGCAACAGAATTGCCGCCCGTTCACATGGACCTCAATAAAAATCTGCGTCCCGTGTTGATCAAACAGGGCGCGTTGGGCAAAGACCTGCCCTCTCAAGATCTGCGCGTTTCGCGCCAGCACCGTATTCTTGTCCGCGATTGGCGGGCGGAAATGATGTTTGGCTCCGAGGAAGGCGTTCTGGTTCCGGCCTTCACGCTTTGCAACGACTCAACTATCATCCAAGAGCGGCCAACGGCCCCCGTCACCTATATTCACATGGCGTTTGACAACCACGAGATCGTTTATGCGGACGGCATCGAAGCCGAAAGCTTCCACCCCTCCGAACGTATGGTGTCTGGTATGGCGGATGACGAGGCGCGCAAGGAGCTTTACACCCTCTTTCCCCACCTCGAAAACAGCCAAGATCACGCTTACGATTCCGCGCGCAATCAAGTTAGAGCACGTGAAGCCGCGGTGGTCCGCCAAGCGTAACACATTGAATACGTTTAAAAATTAAACGCTGCTCCCCCTGTGGGTGCAGCGTTTTTTATCGTGGAATCACAAGGTCGGCTTGAAGCCCGCCTAAACGTTCGCTCTCTCCCAGACGCAGATTTCCGCCATGCGCACGCGCGATATCAAACGCAATGGACAGACCTAAGCCAACACCGCTGCCTTTGTTTTGGTTGCGTGCGGGATCTAGCCGCGCAAAGGGTTTTAGCGCCTCTTCCCGATGCACGGGCGGAATCCCCGGCCCCGGATCTTCAACGCAAAACAGGAACGCCCGCTCCGTCGCGACCACACGAATTTCCGCGCGCCCACCATAGCGCACCGCATTACGAACCAGATTTTCAATCGCCCGCCGCACGGCAACGGGTCTTAGGCGTACCGTCAAGCCACTGCTGACACCTTCAACTTTGAACAGCTTGACGTCCATGCCCGCCCGACGAGCATCAGTTACAATATCGTTAATGAGGGCCAGCGGATCGGTATCACAGGCCTCTTCCCCCGCATCGGCCCGCACGAAATCAAGAAACGCATCCAGCAAGCTCTCCATCTCGTCGACATCATGCTCAAGGGCCTTCACATCCTCATTCGGGTCCAACATCGACAACCCGAGCTTAAACCGCGTAAGGGGGCTGCGCAGATCATGTGACACGCCAGAAAGCATCAACGTGCGCTGCTCAAGGTGGCGTTCAATCCGAGCGCGCATATTCAAAAACGCCGTCCCTGCCGCGCGAACTTCTAAGGCCCCTGAAGGGTGATATTTAATCGACTGCCCCTTACCAAACGCCGTCGACGCCCTTGCCAACCGCCGAATGGGACGCAATTGATTGCGCAAAAACAGATACGCAATAATCGACAAAACAATCGACGCCGAGAGGGTCAAAACGATCAATTGATGCGGATTGCGCGCCGACACACGGTTGCGGTGAAAAATAACCTTCGCTGGCCCATAATCAGTGTCCAGCCAGACATGCACGCGGCGCGGATCTTCCTGCAGATCAACATGGATCAACCCCGGAAAGTTGTTCTCAAGCGTTGAAATAATCAGCCGCCCCGACAGATCCACATACCCCCGTCGAGTGATCGGCTCTGAAGCCGCGGGCAGCAGGACCGCGAAATCAAGCGCGCGCGATAATTCCGCAACCACGCTCTCCGCCCCCTCCAAATCGGGGGCTGCGTTGATATCTGTTAGCAAGAAACGCAACTCGATCGAAATGTTTCCCGTCATTTGCCGCGTAACGTCTTCATAAAGGCGTTGCACAAAGACAATCGACACGACAATTTGCACCACGACAACAGGAAGCAACAAGATCAACGTTGCCCGCCCGTTCAAACTACGGGGCATATATCGTTTAAGCCAAGTAAATTTCATGCCAAACTCTACCCCTGCCCTTTCAGAGAAGAAAGCCCCAATGCCCAGCCCTCCTATGAAGCCCTCAATCGGCACCCCCGATGCCCTCGCCGCCAATGTAACCCGCGTCCTCGCGCCCAATCCCTCGGCGATGACCTATTGGGGCACGAACACTTATCTGGTGGGGCAAAACAGCCTTGTTGTGATCGACCCGGGGCCCAACAATGCAGCGCACCTCAAGGCGCTTCTGGCCGCAATTGACGGACGGCAGGTCGCCGCCATTGCCGTCACTCACAGCCACCTCGATCACAGCCCGCTTGCGCCAATCCTTGCCGCTGAAGTCGGTACCAAAGTTTGGGGATATGGCACCAGTTCCGCCGGTAGGTCCGCCCGCATGGCGACCCTCGCAGCCACATCCAACGTGGCCGGAGGCGAAGGCGTCGACCTCGATTTCACCCCCGACATGTATCTGGCGGACAACGCCGACATCACGTGGCTTGACGGCACCCTCACCGCCCTGCACACGCCCGGCCATTTCTGTAATCACCTCTCCTTTCGTTTCGGAGACACGCTGTTTTCCGGCGATCACGTCATGGGGTGGGCCAGCACGCTTATCTCGCCGCCCGACGGCGACTTAACCCAATACCGTGCCTCGCTTCGCCGTCTCCAAAACATTGGCCTCTCGCGGTTTTACCCTGGCCACGGCGCGCCAATCGACTCGCCAGAAACCACACTCACCGCCCTCCTCGCCCATAGAAAACACCGCGAGGCCCAGATTTTCGCGGCACTCACCGCCACACCACAGAGCGTGACTGAAATAACCGCCAAAGCCTACCACGACACCCCGCCCACGCTCCTTTTCGCTGCGGCCCGCAACGCCTTCGCCCATCTCATTGATTTATATTACAATAACGAAATTTCTTGCGAAAACCCGCTCGATATCTCCAGTCGTTTTTCTAGAAAATGAAGCCAGAATGATTTTTTTCCAACTTTAAGTGAAATCCCTCTGGACGCCGCAAAACCCAGTTGCTATATCGCCCCCATGTTCCGACGTAGCTCAGTGGTAGAGCAGTTGACTGTTAATCAATTGGTCGTAGGTTCGACCCCTACCGTCGGAGCCAACAAACCCCTCTTTTTTAGTTAAAAACAACTAAAATAAGGGTTTTTGGCCGTTTATGAACCAGTTTGCGAACCGGTTGCGTACCAGTTCCGTCACAATCGAACC
>NZ_JBGFCF010000009.1:0-189122 GCF_041205445.1 Falsihalocynthiibacter sp. CO-5D18
TACCGGCCCGCGGCATGTGAAACGTCGCAAACTGAGGCCTGACACATGACCGTACCCGATCACATGTACAAACTGTTGAAAGAATCTCTTGCATTGAACGGGGCATCCACACATGGGAGGGAGACCCAATGCTGCTTCGTCAGAAGTTTGGCAAGGCAAACGTGACGTCATTGGTTGAGCGCATCAGTCGCTTCACTGTGTTGCAAATGAACTTAAACCGAACAACTGCCCGCGTTATGGGGTATCTGGCGAAAGTCATGCGAACTCTGCCCTTAACGGCGCGCAAGTCTGTGACTTTTGATCAGGGTTCCGAGCTCATGGAGAGGCTGCACTTGCAGGCCTAGGTCGGCACCAAAACATGGTTCTACTATCCCTCAGAACCGTTGCTGAAGGGAACCGTCGAAAACGCCAACCGAAGGGCAAGACGTTGGCTGCCGCGAGAAATCGACCCCATCAATATCTCCAATCATCATTTGGAGAGTATCTGTGCCCGCCTGAATGCCACACCTAGCAAATGTCTGGGATGGAAAACGCCTGCTGAGGTGTTCAAAGAAAAGGTCTTGATTAAAGCCCAAAACTCACCCCAACTCAAAAGTCGCGGTTCATGTAGCGCTCACATGATGCAGCGCGAAAAAACGCGGCACGATCAAGTTTACAATTAATATGGCTCAGAAACAGAGGCCACAGTGATAGCTGGTCCATCAAAAACACTGTCAAAGGGTCCGTTTCCAAATTGTCCTCCTAAGCCAGAAATACTAGCTACTGGCGCTCCGCCTAGAAGGCCAACGATATAATCGACACATTCATCATCGGGGTTGAGGAATAGGAGTTTCTCTAGCTCCTGCTGAAGCACAGAGCGATCACTAATGTTCTTGTAAGCTTCGCAACGAATGTTAAGATTTATCAATGCCGCAGTTCGTGCATCCGCGTCTTGCGAAAAAGCCGCATCTGGAACTCCCATGCGCAATGTAATTGCCGCTAACGCTGCTACGATCCCAAGTTTCTTATTCATTTCGTCATCCCCTTATCTATTATAATAGAAGCGATAAAGTCATCAAATCTGCATAATTGCGTTAGACCTGAAATGGTCTTAAGGCAGAATCGCGAGCACGCATCATCATATTCTAGCCACTTGCTTGCCTAATTCTTGCCACAATATCAAGCCCTTTAAGGCAACCGTGCCTTATTTTGCAAAAAACAGACTGTTTCCAATAAATGACGGAATTCCCAAAAAACGGACGCTTGGTGTTGGCACACGGTGTCAAACGGACTTTAGGCAATAAAGGTTGTTTTCATTATGTTGCGATCAAGACACATGCATCGTGCCTAACAAAACCACGAGTTCTCAAACCAAACGGTTCGGATATCGAGGAAAATTATAGTCTGGACACATCTTCAATCGACTCAATTCTACTAAAGGGTGCTCGTTGATGGTTTGCCACAGCGCCGGTGCAATTGCTGCGATTCCAAAAGCCGCTAAGTAAGTGTATAAATTGAGTACACATGCGTGATCGCCTCTTGGAAGAATTGGGCAGAATCCTAAGTCTAAGATTTAGTCTGATTGGGATAACTTTTCTGGGCCGAAATGTATTACGTATCGGGGTCACAAAAAAACGATCATTCAACTTCACATCGTTCAGCACTCTTCCTGGCCAGTTGGAGCTGTCACAAAACGCGCTGATGGTCAGCATTCTGCTGTGCGCCCAACCGTTCGACGCAACATGTTTAACAAGCTTTCAGCTTGAGTGTAATATTTCACAACTCTGCGGAAGCCCGCATTCAACCATCTATTAATCGCGACGGGAGTGCCGTCGGACAAGTTCAAACTCGCCTTATCTAGGCCTGTAAGGCTATGTTTTTAGCCGAGCACGGGCCGCGCCACTCGGCGAGAGCGGCGGTTCGGACTAACTTGAAATGAACTCTTTGCGAAAGGCTGCGATCCTGACTGAAACGGTTGAAAACGGATGCGTAAACGGAAATAAATTTCTGCAGACTTTGCGTCCGACGAAAGCGGAGCATAGCACGCGCACTTCGTGGAAAACGTAGGTGTGAATTTTGGCTCTATTGTTATTCAGGCGGCCGGCCTCATTTCTGGTCACATTCCCGATAACTTTCGTCGTAGCATCATTTGAACGTAACCTGTCAGTCACGATGATTTTCCCTAGCCCATAGCGTTTCATCACATCATTATGAATTTGGGGGCTACGACACTTGGTGGCGTAGCTTTCCAGCACCTCTCCTTCGTAATCCACAGCTCGTACTAATAGTGTCGCTCGCCGTTCATTTTTACGAAAACCTCATCCAGATGCCAATTCCATTGAGGTCAGGATCACAATCGCTCCACTCGTTTGCGCCGGATTTCCGAGGCGAACATCGGGCCGAACCGGGACCAACAAAACGGAATGGTTTAATGGTTAACGTCGATGCCGCATTCGTATCGCAAGTCTTCTACATTTATGAGGTAGAGTGGAAAACTGACGTACATCATCACCGCAAGGCGAATGATCTCTTGGCTCGTTTTTGAAATAGCTAAAGGAAGTGGATTTTGTAATACACTGAAGCTAGTTGGCTACCCCGGTTCGCATAGGTCAGTTTCCTCTGACACTACCTTCCGGTGCGTTCCAAAAGTCAACTTTTGTCCCTTTAAGGCATGAACTGCCAGAGCTAGCCTATCGTTTGATTTCTCTGGATTCGTCGCGTTAAAAACAAATCACAGTTTGAAGCGAGATTTATTATTGAGAGGCTTTTATCTTCTTTACGTCCACGCCCCGAGAAATCAATTTATAGTCAAACTTGTTCTTCGAATAGACCCCATGCTTGAAATAGAAAGTCTTGGACTTGAAGGCCCCCTTAAAATTGGGTTGGGAATAGATTCCTGAGACCGCTGGCTTGCCATCAACCCAAACATCAGTACTAAACTCACCACGCCCTTTGAATTGGATCAGAATCCGAAGGTTATGCTCCACCCCATCACGACTTATTGTAACATTTGGTCGCCCGGTTTCTCGGATTTCCTCTTCGCACTGTTTACCGGACCCGAATTTAACGCCGCTTTGCAATCTGATAGTTCCATTCGGCGCCACTTGGACTTTTAGAGGCGGAGCACAGCTGTCACGACCGTCATGAATTTGGAAAATGTCGAATTTTTCCTTTGATTTGCTCTTCATGGCGACGTTTGTCTCGAACAGATATATACCCGTAATGTTGGAAGAGACCTTTTCGGATTTGATTTCCGCACGTTGATTGTATGACCCGTTTTCACAGCCGTTGGTACTTGTTTTGAAGGTGTAGGTTCCTCGCTTTCTCTTTATTGCTCCTTTGTCAACCGAGCATGATATCGTCCAGCGGTCCAAGGGCGTGGCGTTACCAGATACGGGCAAGCAGAGCGCACAGAAGAGAACAATGGTTGATATAGCATTCATAAATCGGCCCTTTCTTCGATAGTTTTTTAAAACGTAACTCATTTCAGAATAAGGATTCTGATTTTCCCACGGTTCCAATGCTTTGAACCAGAAGACACATTCTGCTCATTTGCCAATTATTGTACACCAAAAAGACCGACTTAAGAATAAACGGTGGTGTCAGACTAATACGAACTCGTCGCAGCTAGGCTAGGATCCCTGCCCTTTTATGCCGCGCAAAGACCGCTCCACTCAGCCAGAGCAACGGTGCGATTGGCTTAGAAATGAACTCTTTGCGATAGGCTGCGATCCTGATTGAAGTGGTTGAAAACGGATGCGTGAACGGAAACAAATTCCTGCAAACTTCGCATTCGGCGAAAGCGGTGCATCGCTCACTCTCGTCGTCGGAACGGCAAGTGTGAATTCTCAGCGCGATTGTTTTTCCAGCGTCCTGTTTCCTGTTTAGCCGCGCTACCAATCACCTTCATCGCGGCGCCGAATGAGCGAAGTTTGTCAGTGATTATAGTCTCAGGTTGGCCGTACCGTTTCATCGCTTTCTTCATGAAATTAAGGGCTGCGCCCTTATCGCGACGTTTGGTGACGTAGCTTTCCAACACCTCACCTTCATGGTCAACCGCACGCCATAAGTAGTGACGTTCGCCGTTTATTTTCACAAAAACCTCATCTAGGTACCACTGCCATTGAGGCCAGGATCGCAATCGTTCCACTCGTTTCTTTCGTATCTCAGGTGCAAAAATTGGCCCGACCCGGCTTCACCAAACCCGAACTTTTTCGTGGCTGACGTCAATCCCTCGTTCGTGGAGTAAATCCTCTACGTTTCGAAGTGAGAGCGGAAATCGGACGTAGAGCATCACCGCTAGACGGATGATTTCAGGGCTCGTTTTGAAATAGCGAAAAGGGGAGTGTTTTGTCATGGCCCTAACCTAGTTACTTACCCCGCCCCGCCCCGCTCAAGTCAGTTTCCTCTGACAACACCCGCGACTAGATCAGGACCGGGCGGGATAGTAAAATTTAAGCTCGGGCAGTTCGAAGGTAAAAAGTTGAACGCAATTCGCTGCAATTCTAAGCGATTTTTTTATGTGGGGTATTATTTGCGGTATCTAGTCATATTCGTCATTTTATCTAATGATTTCAATAGAAAGTGGCGGAGGAGCAGTCCGTTAGGCAATATTTCAATATTTGAAAATATATAATTATTTCAAACACTTAATAATTAATGCCGTCAACGGTAGTCGGCGAAATGTGCACCATATTGTGTACCGAAGTGTGTACCCATTTTGGCATTCACTCATGCACCGCCTCGACGAAAAACTAGGGGAGCGTTGCGGAAATTGAGACAGAAAACTTACACTTCAAGCTTCAAAATTGGGAGGACAATGCGCTAAACACTCATTGAGGTGGTGTCAGACCAATTCGAACTCGTCTCGGCAAGGACATCGAGGCTGTCCTTTATGCCGCGCAGAGTTCGCGCCATTCAGCAAGAGCGGCAGCGCGATTGAGCTTGAAATTGTTTCTGCTGTAGAGCGCGCGTTCTTGGTTGAAATGGTTGTAGACGGAGGCATGAACGGTGACGAATTTCTGCAAACTTCGCATGCTGCGGAACCGCTGCATGGCTCGTTCTCGTCGTCGAAATGGCAGGTGCGAGTTCTCGGCTCGATTGTTCAACCAACGGCCTGTTTCTTGCTTCGGAGCATTGCCGATGACTTTCATCGCAGCAGCATATGAACGTAGCTTATCCGTTACGATGATCTGCGGCGGACCGTGCCGCTTCATTGATTTCCTGAGGAATTTCAATGCCGCCTTGCGATTCCGACGCTTGGTGACGTAGCTTTCTAGCACCTCGTCTTCGTGATCCACGGCCCGCCAAAGGTAGTGCGTTTCGCCGTTGATCTTCACGAATACCTCGTCCAGATGCCACTGCCAGTTCGAGTAAGAACGCATCCGGCTAACCCGGTTTCTGCGGATTTCAGCGGCGAACATCGGACCAAATCTATTCCACCAATATCGAACTGTTTCGTGGCTTATGTCGATGCCGCGCTCGTGCAGCAGGTCCTCGACATTTCGGAGCGAAAGCGGAAAGCGAACGTACATCATGACCGCCAGGCGAATGATCGCAGGGCTGCTGTGAAAGTACTTGAAGGGGTCGCGTTTTGTCATGGATGGACGCTACGGAACCGCCCTGCCCGCCTCAAGTCAAACCCTTCTGACAAGACCCCAGAGATCCCTCTAGCACCAACTAGCTCTGCTCGGCTTGGCATTTCTTTAGGGCTACGATTGCGCGCTGGCTACCCGCTAAATCGATTTCTTCAGAGTCACCACTCTCACCAATAATCGTGACTGATAAACGCTTTCCGATTTCAGTTGTGAATTCTGGGTTGTTGAAAAAAGCATAACCTCCGAGAATCCCATTCTCGGAAACGCCCAGAACCTCGCCACCAAAGCGGGAAACTCCAAAATCGAAAATCACTGTTTTGGTTTCTGCAACCTTAATTCCAAACCAGTTCTGGTTAAAGGCGGCAAAAAAGGCGCCCTCACGGTTTGGAACGAACCCCACCCGAACGATAGTTCCGCTCGGAAAACCGCGCTCCATGAAACATCCGTTGTCCGCAGAAGAGACAACTTTTATTGCCCAATCTCCTGACATGTCCCAGTCCTGTGCCGGGCCGGCGACAACGCTGCTTGCCATCAAACAAAAACATCCAAATGCGAGCTTTAACATCGGGTTACTCCTTTTCCGCCAAGGGCAGTTTGTTCATGTGCAAGGCTCCGAGTTTTGAACCAATATTCCGAAGCTCATTAACAAACGGGCCATGGTAAGTTACGTTTTCCTGTATCTTTTATTCATTTTAATTGGAGAATGTCTGGCTGGCAGGGTGTCCTCTCGGCTGGCATTTGATCGGCTCCATCCGTGCGCTTCATGCGCGAACCACCAATATCCAACTTGAATTTAGGTTCAGACAGCTTGCCCGTGACATCGAAGGGCCATGCGCTGCGTGACAAAGGCTTGCCTGCGCGCCTTGGTTCGGCTCTGATTTGGATTTGATCCTGCACCCAGTCAACTGCGCCACGCGCCACGAGCTGAACGCTTCGTGTTTCAACGACGACGGAGTCAAAACTTACGTTGCCTGCGTTGATCTTAATTGGAGCTCTGACACATCTAATTTCAGTTTGGCGTGCCGCCAGTTCTTCAGAGAAAAGCCACGGAAATATGCCCAAACCCGCGAGTTCCAGTAGACTCGTCCCGATATACCCATTGCCCATGTTGAGGGCCGCTGAGCCGTAAAGGGAGTTCGCGAATACTTTGGCCGATTTGATATTTCCAGTCACGTCAAAGTTCGCGTTTAGCTTGCCGCCGGCATCGATTTTCAGTCCTATAGCATCAAGAATTTTCCCAAAATCCCACCCGTTAGTAGACCCTGAGACCTTCGCAATATCGGGGTTTTCTAAGGCATTCATTGAGGCTTCGACCTTGAAATACCCATCTCCGTA
Source organism: Falsihalocynthiibacter sp. CO-5D18 (assembly GCF_041205445.1). Taxonomy (NCBI): domain Bacteria; kingdom Pseudomonadati; phylum Pseudomonadota; class Alphaproteobacteria; order Rhodobacterales; family Roseobacteraceae; genus Falsihalocynthiibacter; species Falsihalocynthiibacter sp. CO-5D18. The sequence goes on from NZ_JBGFCF010000009.1 coordinate 6,912, forward strand.
GAAAAACTCGAGGGGGCCAGCTTGGATCATGCCTTCTAGGGCTACGAACGTGCTGGACATTGAGGAAACGCCCGCATCACCGATGAACTCTTTCAACTCAAGCCCAATTTCCAGGTCTGTTTCCGTTAGAATGCGTGTGAGGCTTAATATTTCAGCATCTTCATCTTCTAAAACAAGAGGCTGAATTGGTGGGCGTTCGTCTTCTGGTTCTGCAGCCTCGTTGGAGGGAGCGCCTTTTCCCCTTGTTTTTCCAAGTTCCACAATAGCTTTAGCACCATCCCGAAGGTCCTCAAGACGCATTCTTTCGCTTAAGACAGTTCCGCGAATGACATTGATCTCCTGACTCAGATCGAAAGATACGTTCGTATCTAGATCACTTTTACCGGCCTTAAACTGAATGCCTATGTCGGCGGTTTTATCTTCCCCAGTGAGCTTTAGGCCAAGTTCGAGCTTTCCAACATCAACTGGTTCAACCTGCAATGCCGTGAGGAAGCTGGCAGAATCCTCAATATTCAAACTCGCAGCAATATTCACTCCATCCAACTTGGTTACATCTTCGATTGAGACTTCCGCATCCAATGCCCACAAGTCGGTATCTTCGGAGCGCGCTGAAAGGTTTTGCAGGCTTAGACTACCAGAAGCATCAGACACTCCGAAATCGGCAACGATGCGCCCGAACTTGGCAGCCTCGTCTTCGGAAAGCGACTTGAGTAGCAGCGACGACGGCCCCGCCAGTGTTCCAATCAAATCAACTGATTTGAACTTCAGGGCGTCGCCAATGTCGCCAGATGCTGTTAAAAACGGCGCAGCCTCGTCGCCGACATTAGCTTTAATATCCTGCAGACCAATTGTCCCTTCGGGAGTCACTTGGATGCGGCCAATTGATACAGGACCAACTTCGTCTAACCCAAAATCAGATGCATTTGTGCTCAAAACCAATTTTTCGAATTCAAGGTTTTGGTTTTCGCTGACAACGCGGGCATCGATTCCGACCAGCCTAATGTCTTTGATGGCTTCTGCTTTTGCGGGTTGTTGACCTTCAGGATGCAAACGCGCGAGCATTTGAATATCAAAACCCTCTCGTTTCATCAGGTTGTCGACGCCACCCTGGATGGTGATTTCTTGCCCTTCACTCAGTTGCAACACGGTGTCGATATCTTGGATCGACAGGTGATCCGCTTGGGACTTAACCGTGGCTGATAGGTTCCCGCGCCCTTCAAAGCTACGTTGCAAACCTAAAACATCAAAAACTTCGCCAATTTCTCCAGTGTCCAGATCAAAATTGGCCGAGTGACCGCCGCCTTCATCCGCACTGATTACTTCGCCATTATATGATAAAACGATTTGCCCGAAATTGACTATATTGGTGAATGGTTTTCCCTTGGGGTAATCACCATTAAGTTCAAAGGCCTCGCCGTTTACGGAACCATTACTGGTAACGGATACTAAATTACCGTCCTCCAGTTGTTCGAGAAGAACTGATTTGAGGTCAAAGTTGAATTCGAAGCCGTTTGGTTTACTGTCTATCAAGAGGCCAATATTCGTGAACGTCACGGTTTTATCTTTGAGGAAGCTTAAGATCGAGGTATTTTCGGATCGTGTGGCTTCTGTCGGAGCCCCTTCCTCAACAACAGTTTCTTCGACGACAGGGGCCTGCAAACTCTCGCCGTCTGAATCCGTTAACTTTTCTTCCCAACTTGTTGTCCCGTCGTCTTGGGTCAGTAAATTTACCTGAAGGCCGTCAATGATCAAATTGTCTAGAACGATGTGCCGGTCCAATAATGCTGGCAAGTCGAGATCCCATTCAAGTAGGCTCAACTCGGCCAAGTTTACGTTCGAAATTGTTGTGCTCGGAATGCTTGCGCCACTGACATGGACGCGCGTTGTTCGGCCGAGAAGCACACGAACATCGCCTTCGACCAGAAAATCTTGCCCGAGTTGTTTCGTCAGAATATTGCCGACCAGAGATTTGCGAAAATCCGAGAACAATGACGCGGCCAAAACCATCCAGACAAGTAAGGCCGTCACAACTAAGAGAACCACCAGCCATTTTACAGTCGATACAATCCATGTCGGCAAATCTCTTCTCCCCAATTTATTTCTCTCGTTTGCCAGCAGGCGATTTCAGCTCTCTACCACCCAATACCGGATCCACCTCCAAAGTGGGGCAATTGAGATTCCGCAATCAACACCTACTGTCAACCGCTCCAATGCGTGATTGTTTTCATCGAAAATGGATGATGGGTCCGTGTTCAAAGTCTTTAAAAATGACACATCTCCTTTTTCCAATCGATGGAGTGACAGTGTAATCACATTTCCCGAAAGGTCTACATACTTACACGATGGGTTTGATATCTTTCTGTTTTTTCGCCTGAATTCATACGTTCCAGCGATTGGTTAAATGTCCTAATTCTTATCGATGGCGATTGGCGGAAGCCCTCTGTTCAATGGTAAGCGGTGCGTCACTTCCCAAAGTTCCACGGCAGTAACTGCTCAATATCCTTCTGTTTGTGGCCGTTCGCAATGGCTGTGAGAACGCCAGTCAGATAAGCATGCGGCTCGATTTTGTTGAGCTTACAGGTTTCGATAATTGACGCAAGCATAGCCCATTTCTGTGCACCCGCATCATGACCCGCAAAGAGCGCATTCTTTCGGTTCAACGCGATGGGGCGCATGCAACGTTCCACAGTGGTATTGTCGATCTCGATGCGCCCATCGGTGAGGAACAAGTTCAAACCGTCCCAGTATTTGGCAATGTATTTTAACGCCAATCCCGTTGGGGATTTGGCCGAGACCTGCGCACTGTTGTATGTCAGCCATTGTTCAAAGACCTCCATGCGTGGCAACGTTTTTTCCTGACGTATTACTCGACGCTCATCAGCAGGCATGCCCCTGATCTGAGCCTCAATACGGTAGAAAGCTTTGATCTGTTTCAGGCCTTCCTCAGCGATAGGGGCAACATTGTTGATGGTCAGCTCGAACAATTTGCGACGTGCGTGTGCCCAACAATAGGCCAGCGCAATGGGGACGTCATTGCCGCGATTTTTAACACGATTATATCCTGTATAGCCGTCAACTTGGAGAACGCCACCAAACCCCTGCAATATCTCGACAGCATGCTTGCCAGCCCGACTTGGTGCATATGTGAACGCCACGGCTGGGGGCGCAGATCCGCCCCATGGCCTGTCATCTCGGGCAAGTGCCCAGAGATAACCTGCTTTGGTTTTCCCGCGCCCCGGATCGAGAACTGGGGCGGTCGTTTCATCCATAAAGAGCTTGGTGGATATTTTTAGATCCGCCTTCAGGCATTCATAAACTGGCGTCAGTTCATATGCGACGCGGCCCAACCATGTCGCCAGTGTTGACCTATCCAGATGCACACCTTGGCGCGCAAAGATGCCTGCTTGCCGAAACAGTGGTAAATGGTCTGCGTGTTTGTTTATAACAATCGTTGCCAAGGTTGCTTCAGTAGGCATCCCGCCTTCGATCAGGTGTGGCTTTGCTGGCGCTTGGACGATGCCATTCTCACACGCACGACACGCGTATTTTGGCCGACGCGTGACCAACACACGGAACTGGGATGGCACTATATCCAAACGCTCAGTGACGTCTTCGCCAATGATATGGCGTTCGCAACCGCAGTCACAAATGATGCAGTCTGGCTTAAGGACCTCCTCAAAGCGCGGCAAATGCTTGGGCAATGATCCGCGATTGGTGCGCCGCGGCCAGATAGCTGTTGCGCTTTACGGCCTTGCATCCATGCCCCAGCACTTGAAATCCGGGCTTGCTTTTGAGCGGGAAAGTCGTAGCTTTGACGCTTACAGTGATCGGGCAAAATTCCGCACCAAGTTATTCCACTTGAGGAATGCCAGTTTAAGCTATTTCTGGGAGAGAAATTAAATGAATTACCCAATCCGAACTTTTTTTGGCTTGGCATTAGCCTGTTCAGGGCTGACTCCGGTCTTTGCGCAGGACGTTCCTCATACCGCACCCGGCAACGCCGAATACTCCCCCTATCCAGAGCAGAACTTTCCAAATCAGGTCTTCTTTGGGGATACGCATCTGCACACGTCATATTCGACCGACGCAGGCCTTTTCGGGAACAAACTCGGCCCGGATGAGGCCTATCGTTTTGCCAAGGGTGAAATGGTAGAGTCCAGTACCGGTGTTCCTGCACGTCTGGACCTCCCACTGGATTTTCTTGTTATTGCGGACCACGCAGAAAACCTTGGCCTTTCTCCTCTAATTGCGGATTCCGATCCCACGCTTTTGGAAAGTGATTGGGGGCGTGAAATCCACGATCTTACCAAGGCCGGAAAGCTGGCCGATGCCTATACAATGTGGGCTGGTCGCCTCACTTCTCGGGATGATCCGCTTGCAGATCAAAAAGAACTTGTTGGAACAATGTGGGAGCAGATTACGTCCGCTGCTGAGACGCACAATACCCCCGGAAGCTTTACGGCTTTGATTGGGTTTGAATGGACCTCGACCCCGGGCGGAAGCAATCTTCATCGAAATGTGGTTTTCAGAGACGACAAATCGTTTGCAGATCAGATCATTCCGTTTTCAGTCTACGATTCCGAGGACCCGGAAGACCTTTGGGCATGGATGGCGGAGTATGAAAAGAATACTGGCGGCAAGTTACTTGCCCTTGCCCACAACGGAAACGTGTCGAACGGGCTGATGTTCGACGACGTGACATTTACCACCAAGGAACCGCTGTCACGGGACTATGCCGAACGCCGCATGCGGTGGGAACCTCTGTACGAAGTGACGCAAATCAAAGGCGACGGTGAAGCCCACCCGAGCTTGTCGCCGGACGATGAGTTTGCCGACTTCGAAACTTGGGACAAAGGCAGTTTCGGCGCGGCCAAGGATCCCGATATGATACCGCGCGAATATGCGCGCGAAGCTCTTAAGCGTGGCCTTGCTTACGAAGTTGCACTTGGTATCAACCCGTTCAAGTTCGGGATGGTCGGCAGCACGGATGCCCATACATCGTTGACAACTTCACAAGAGAACAACTTTTTCGGCAAAGTTTCTGCGGTAGAACCGACTGCTGATCCAATTCGGTTTGACGAAATGATTACAGGTTATTTGCCGGACCCAGAGGGCCGCGACTATATAACCCGTCACTATGAGGCGTCCGCATCTGGATTGGCAGCTGTCTGGGCGCGTGAGAATACGCGCGAGGCCATCTGGGATGCTATGAAGCGAAAGGAAGTATTTGCGACAACTGGCACGCGTATGCGGGTGCGCCTGTTTGGCGGATGGTCCTATACCGAAGCCGATTTGGTACGGTCCGATTTTGCGGCCTATGCCTATGACCACGGCGTGCCAATGGGGGGAGATCTGTCTACAGCCTCCACTGAGGCACCAACATTCCTAATTCAGGCACTGAGAGACCCGAATGGGGCTAATCTTGACCGTATTCAGATTATCAAAGGTTGGACGGCGGGCGATGGAGAGACTCACGAGATTGTCTATGACGTTGTGTGTGGAGGAGACAGGGTTGTTGAAGGCACCAGATGCGCAGAGGCTGTCGGCAACACAGTAAATGTAGAGGAAGCAACCTATGATAATTCGATTGGCAGTGGAGCTCTTCAATCACATTGGAGCGATCCGGACTTTGACAGTTCTCAGAGCGCCTTCTACTATGTTCGTGTCCTTGAAATACCAACCCCGCGATGGACAACGTTTGATGCGAAAATCTTTGGAGTTGAGCGCCCAACGGATGTGCCTGAAAGCATTCAGGAGCGCGCCTACACCTCGCCCATTTGGTACACGCCGAAATCGTGATCTACAGAAACACTCGATTGGACGAAGTCGCTAAGGCGGTTTCGTCCAATCAGTTCGGTCTGTTGCTCAATTTGATCGGCATAGAAACTTCGTCCCGTCTGATGGGATATGAGCAGGTACGTTGATGTCGCGCATTTTTTTGACCATCGGCAGGATTGTGAAATCTCCGTTGCTCCACTTTTTCCTGATTGGGGCCGCAATTTTTGCGACTTTCGAAGCTGTCTCGGACGGGCCTGAATATCAGGCCGCCGATGTCATCACCCTCACGCCGGAAGCCGCCGGGCGCCTTGCCGAAAGGTTCACCGCCACCCGGTTTCGCCCGCCGACGCCAAAAGAGATGGACGGCCTGATGCGATCCTGGGCGCTGGAAGAAGTCTATGTGCGAGAGGCTCTGGCCCTTGGTCTGGACCGGGGCGATCAGGTGGTGCGACAGCGTCTGAACTTGAAGATGCAGTTTCTGGCAGGGTCCGGCGCCGCCGTACTGGAACCCGACGACGCTACGCTGCAGGCCTATCTGGACAGCAACCCGGATAGTTTCTTGCCACCTGTGTTTATCGCGTTCGACCAACTGCTGTTGCCGAATGAACAGCCCAAGGTCATCGAGGAGATCCGCAATCGTCTGGAGAATGGCGCCGATCCCGCGACACTGGGTTCGCAGAGCCTGCTGCCTGGCACGCTCGCCATGACACCCGCGCCGGTCGTCGAGCGAACTTTCGGAACGGGCTTCTATGAGGCGCTGGCCATCTTGCCAGTCGGCGTTTGGGAAGGCCCGGTGAAGAGTGGCTATGGCTGGCATCTTGTGCGCATCACGGCCAAAAGCGAGCTTCCGGTCCCTCCACTCTCTGAAATCCGCGACCGGGTCGAGGCTGAATGGCGCGCCGCAAAATCAAAAGAATTGCAGGCAAGTTTTGGCGAGGCGCTGCTCGGGCGTTACTCCATTAACATGCCGCGCGCGGACGAGGTTCTGGGGCAATGAGGCGGCTACTACTGGTGCTTCTGAGCCTTTTCGCAACCTGTCAACCGGTACTGCTGTCTGCCCATGCGCTTGATCCGGGCTATCTCAATCTTGCCGCGATGGGGGAAGACCGTTGGCGGGTGACCTGGCGCATACCGGACCAGGGCGGCCGCCCGATGCCAATCGAGGCTTTGCTGCCCGAGACCTGTTCCTACGAGCCTCCGCCTGCGCCGGTTTTCGACGGGCGCGCCTGGATGAGCAACTGGGTTGCTACATGTCGGGGCGGATTGACCGATGGTGTCATCGAAATTCGCGGGCTGGATCGCACAAATACGGATACGCTGGTCCGATACGAACTGGAGCCAGGCAAGTCGCAAGTTTACCGCCTGACATCCGAAGAAGTCGCCTTCACCGTACCATCGAACCCGGGCCTCATTGGTGTCCTGTCGAGCTACATAGCACTCGGCGTCACTCATATCCTCGAAGGTGTCGACCACCTTCTCTTTGTCTTCGCGCTGTTGCTTCTGATCCGTAACCGGTCCCGGCTCTTTTGGGCGATCACGGCATTCACTCTGGCCCATAGCGTCACGCTTGGCGCCGCCACCCTGGGCTTGCTGAACCTTCCTTCGCCCCCGGTCGAAGCAGTGATCGCGCTGTCCATCGTTTTCCTGGCATACGAATTGAACTTTGCGCCAAGGGACCGCGACCAGGTGACCCAACGATTCCCCTGGATCGTCTCGTTTGCATTCGGCCTTGTGCATGGTCTGGGCTTTGCCGGAGCACTGCGCGAGATAGGCTTGCCACAAGACGACATTCCTCTCGCCCTGTTCTCCTTCAACATCGGCGTCGAACTCGGACAGCTTCTGTTCATCGCAGCGGTTCTGACCATTGGTGTCGTGGCGCAACGTCTCTTCCCGCGAGTCCAAACCCATGCGGCGGCTCTGACGCGAGTGGCAAGCTATGGAACCGGCAGCTTGGCAGCATTCTGGGTGATAGAGAGGGTCGCATCGTTCTGACCAGCCATCTGCTGCAATATGCACGAACGTCTGACCCACGGCGCAGAGTTCTTCCAGCCGTTCCTCATACGCTTTCCGTGAAATACACTGCCTGGGTCGTCGACCTTGTCGTAAGCATCCGGCGTGGACCGCGGCTAGCCTCTGGCATATCCGCCGCTGTGACCTCGACACCGCTTTCGATGCTTGGTGGTAACCGCTCCATTGTTACCGCAGTGACTGAGCCTTAATTCGGCTGTCTCTGACCTGCCCCCCAAGGCTCCCTCATTTATAACGAGAGTTTGCGGGTTTGGATTTCATATTCTTCATCGTCAGTCTGGGCAAGCGCGTCGTGCGCGGAGCCTTCAAATTTCTCAAGCGCTCGACGCGCTTCTGCGGGTGTTTGGTTTTCCAGCGATGAATGCGGTCTGACGTTGTTGTAGTCGTAGCGCCAAAGGGCCAGTTTGCGGCGGGCATCGTCTAACGTGTCAAACAGTTCTTCGTGAATTATAGCCGAAAGTTGACGGGGCGGTAAAAAGTGGTCGTCCGAGCGTTTGTGGTGCCCGTTTCTACACTTTTTGATTGCGCAATTACCCTTTGCTTTCATGCCAGCGCCGCAGATCAGGCGACAGGCCCGGCTTTATGCCTGAACTGCCGTACATCTGCGGATATTCAGTCCTAGGGCGCGCAGATTGACTGTGTATCGCATCGCAGGCATGCCACGAACCCGCAAATGCGCAAGGTTCATCTGATATTTCAGGCGTGACATTGTCGCTTCGATGCCCGCGCGCCAGCGATAGATTTCTCGGAATGTATCGCTGCTTTCGTAAAGTCTTCGTTTCCGGTTTTTGGCTCGTGTTGGCGTGTATTGAAAGCGAGCGAATTGCCCATCGTGTTTCTCTGCCTGCACAAGACAGCGTGCCCTGTCGGGGCATTCCCTGCATGTGGAAAGATCTAAACGCGCCTGCCGTTTCGTGGTTGACGCAGAGGTCGACACCGGTGCGACGCCGTTTGGACACTCGAGCACCAGACCGGCCTCATCGAGGCTGAAGTCCTCGAGGGTCAGGCACCCTGAAGAGCCGCCTTTGGCCGTCCGTGCTGGTGCCGTGAGGTCAATACTGCGGTCATCGGCCAAGGTCATGTTGTCAGCCGACCCATAATGTGAATCGGCCAGCAACACTTTCGGCGTGAGCGAGCGGTCGGCAAGGTCGTCCAATGCGTCTGGCAATCGGTGCCCGTCATGCACTGTCATCTTGTGAACCGCCACATGGGTGATCAGATCGGGTGACCGGGGTTCCGCTTTATGCGTGGGACTATCATCTTCGGCATAGGTTTCGACGATCTGCGCCATATAGCCCAACCCCTTGTGAGCATTGTAACTGGCGTCTGGATCAGAAGGGTTGCTGACGCCATCGCAGGACATCTCCGCTGGTTTGCGCGGCATGGCGATTGTAGAGAGTGTATCCTCATCCTCTCCTTGTGAAATCTCGAACTGCTCATTCAGGACCTGATCCAGCAACAGATATCCGGGCATTTGTGCAGCCGCCGTATTTCTGAACTGTGTCACAAGTTGCAGCAGATCGCGCCCGGCCTCATCAAGCCTGCGCCGGGACGTGCTTGGTGCTGTATTCGAAAAGCAGCCAGCACCTGTCCGATCAACATATCGCCGGATGATGTCGTCATCGATCAGCGCATGCAGCGCGGGATCAAACAGCTTAAGCTCACGCGCAAATTTCGAAATGGTCTCGACGACGATCCCGAGCCGCGTAAGGCTTCGCATGGCCGAGCGTAACGCGGTAGAATCCATGCGCTGGCGGCTGGTATCCACCGCAAAGGCACGCACCAGGCGATCAGTCATACTACGGAACAAAACCTCATCGAGCCCTTGTGCAATAAAAAGACGGCGATAATTCCGCAAAGTCTTCTCGCAGAAATAACAATCCGCCTCGAAACGTACATCCAGAGCATGATGCCAGGCCATGTTGAAAGCCAATGCCTCAACCGTTGCTGCATCGCTTAGATCGTGCAATTGTTGCAAGAGCAGAACACCGATGACGATGTGGAAATCCTTCGATGGACGTCCCATACGCTCGTCAAAATGAGGAAACAGTTCATCAACCGGAAGCTCTTCAAGAAGATGGTTTCTGAAAACCTCAGCCCAAGAGCGATCCAGCAGCCGACGCCGCTTCTCGCCCAATTCCGACCGGCGATCAAACAAATCTCCGGTCCGTCTGTCACGCAATGTAATCATGCTTAAATATAGACCGACTGGCATCCTAATTGAACCGACTTTTCACCGCCCCGTCGAAAGTTGGTGACGGCCCAGATGGGCGGCATATCATAGCGTTGTTAGGACGCCGCAATTCTCATTGAGAAAAGGATATGCCACATGACCAAGAATACAGTAATCGACTTCACGAAACCAAGCGATTTTTTACCTGATCCGTTAACAGATGTGCTGCGCGCAGGAGCACGGGAGATTCTGGCCACTGCGGTGCGCGCTGAGGTGTCGGAGTTCCTAGCAGGTCACGTCCACCTTTTGGACGACGAGGGTCGCCAGCGGTTGGTACGGCACGGGTTTCTGCCGGAACGCGAAGTTTTGACCGGGATCGGCAAGGTGTCAGTCCAGGTTCCTCGGGTGCGAGACCGTGGGGCAAACGCGGATGGCTCGAAAGTCCGTTTCAACTCGTCGCTTATCCCGCCCTATTTGCGCAAGGCAAAGTCTGTGGAGGAATTGCTTCCGTGGCTCTATCTCAAAGGCATCTCGACAGGGGACTTCAGCGAGGCACTGGCTTCGTTGGTGGGCCCGGATGCCGAGGGGTTGTCATCCTCGACAATCACACGTCTTAAGGCAACCTGGTGGGACGAGTATGAGGTCTGGCGCAAGCGCGATCTGACAGGAAAGCGCTACGTCTACATCTGGGCCGATGGTGTCTACTTCAACCCGCGCCTGGACGATGATCGTCAATGTATGTTGGTGATTATTGGCGCGGACGAATACGGGGACAAGGATGTTCTTGGTATCATGGATGGGTTCCGTGAGAACGCGGACAGCTGGCGTGATCTTCTTCGTAGCCTAAAGAAACGGGGACTAACGATTGCGCCCGATCTGGCCTGTGGGGACGGTGCACTGGGCTTTTGGACCGCACTGCGGGACGTGTATCCCACGACGAAAGAGCAGCGCTGTTGGGTCCACAAAATGGCCAACATCACGGGCGCGATGCCAAAGCCCATGCATGAGAAGGCCAAGGCGGGGTTGCAAGACATCTGGATGGCCGCAACGAAGAAGGAAGCAATTGCCGCCTTCGATCTGTTTGTTGAAACCTACGGAGTGAAATACGAGCGGGCGGTCAAAAAGCTGACCAAAGATCGTGACGTGTTGCTGACCTTTTACGACTTCCCAGCCGAACATTGGAAACACATCCGAACGACAAACCCAATCGAAAGCATCTTCGCCACCGTCCGCAATAGGACCCGCAAGACCAAGGGCTGCCTGAGCAGGAAAACGGCCCTGTCGATGGTCTTCAAGCTGATGATGTCAGCCAAGAAGAAATGGCGAAAGCTCAGCGGCACAAACCGACTGCCCGAAGTCATTCAAGGGGTTGAGTTCAAAGACGGGATCAAGCAAATTCAAAAAGCCGCCTGATTAGACCGTCACCAACTTTTGGGCATAGCTCGAATCATTTGATTGCATACGGACTGTCTCTCCGCCATCACGCTGGCGCATGCATTTATGGATAAATATCAAATACTTACGGGCAGCCTCTTGATTGCTACCACCCACGCTTAGATTGTATAAGCCCCAATTATCTGTATTCCCTGCCTAATGATCCAATCAGCACTCGAATTCCATCGTGCAGCCCCGCGCTGGGCTACGCTCCTCCGACATAAAAATGGCCCCACCAAAGCAGGGCCATCCACTCAATTCAAATTGGTTTTAGAAGCTTTCGTTACACTCGCGTGCCGCTTCCATCGCTTTGAGCGTCCCATCCAAGTTGATGATAAACGCATATTCAGCCCCCGGGAAAACCGTCATTGTGTATTGTTTGGCAATGTCAGTTGCGAGATTAGAGTTCACTTCGGCGCGGAAATATCCGCCTGTATACCCGTTGCTCACATTGGCCCGCATGCCTTTAGATTCACCCTTGTAATAGTTGTCGCCGACAATAATCTGCAACTCTTGAATTTCGCCTTCTTTAATATCAGTTTCATTCTGGGTAAAAACGCCGAGATATCCAATGGCATGATCCTTCGTAAGGCCCATTTGAACTACATTCGGCCCATCTTTGCGCTCAATCATACAGGACTGGTTGTCCATGTCTTTCCAGACATTCCACCCTTCAACCATACCTACTTCTTCAAATGAACTTTGTGCGGAAGCAGCAGACGCCCCCAAAGCAATCAACGTTGTCGCAGCTAAAATTTTCGTGACCGACATAAGTATTCTCCATTATTAGGTGATGCCTTCTGGCACCAAACACAAATCCACATCCAAACCCTAGCCGTCCCCTTGCCGTGGTTCAATCCCATTCCCGCTCAAAAACGCCCCTTTACACGTCCCTCCGGCATGGCCCCGCGCTGGGCTAAACCTTAGTTGGGAAGGTGGTGAGACCCTCTGGAAGCTCCGTCGTCATTTTCATTTCCGGGACTTCTTGTGCCCGGACCATGCCTGTCGGCAACAGAATGGCTAAAGCCATTGCTGTGTTTTGAAAAAGGTGTCGTAAGACAATATTCAGGTCCTCCTTTGCGTTTCAGTTCAAATAATCTATTGCTATGTCAGTCTAACAGGTTGCTGAAAAACGGTTTTCCGCCAAAAAAATGCGCACTACATGTTGATCGGTGACCGATACTATCAATATGCAGCGCGCCAATTGGGCTATATTGAATGTCAGCCGGAGTTTTTCAGCAGCCTGCTAAATGTCAGCTTTCAAACCGCCTTAATTGCGTCGATTATCCCTTCGCGCCACACCTGCTACACTCACAGGCGTCAGAGGTCGTCCGACCACCGCTTCGGCGCTCGAAACAAAGCTGTGAACGCCATGAACACCTAACCGTTCTCCCAGATCCAGTCCGCCAGCCCCCAATACGAAGGCAAACACAATCAGTCCAAGTCTTTTCGATACAGTCATTTTCATTCTCCTGTCTTAAAGTGGCCTGGCAGTTCGCTCATTTTACCAGCGAGATCAGCCGCGTCGATTTGTGTGGCGCTTGTCGTGTTTTCAAAAACAAACCCACCTGTTTCTGCGTCGCTTCCTGTCATCCAGTTATTGAACTGGATGCTGTATTGCGGCCCACCGGCAATATCCTTCGACGTCACAACATACCGGCATGGATAGGGCCTGTCGCCATGAGCGATCCAGATCTGCCAGTCAACCTCGTCGGTTCGGAAGGCAAGAAAATCGCATTCCACCCCGCCGATAACTCCGCTGCCCAAATCCTTTACATCGGTCACGCCCTGCATCATCTGGTCATATGAATCTGAAAGTAACAGGTGGGCCGCTGGTGGTGACCGGTCAAGTTTTGTCTTCATCGTATCGATCAGATCATCAATCGAACCGGGGGCATCAACCTGCACGTACATATTTGCCGTTTTGCCGAGCAACGTTAAGGTTTTCCCGTCAAAGAATGTCTCTGTATCGGCAAATCCGCCCGAACGGGTCGTGTGGATATTTCCGGGACGATTCAAGGAAACGGTTCCCGAACTGACAAGAGCGAGGCGCTGGTCATCTTTCGTAATAACTTCCAGGCTTGCATCATAACCAAATGAGACAGCATCCTGAGAGGCGATGTAGTCCGACATGGATTTCAAAATGGACTTGGCATCTGCTTCGTCCGCAGCGACCGCAGTCGGTCCAGTCATCCCAAGCACCAAAATCAGTGCGGGGGCTGACAAAGCTCCTCTGACAGTCGAAAGAAGGTTTCTAGGTATTCTAGTCATTCTCATTTACCTTTCTTTACAATAATTGCCCAACCAGGGCGTTTCGTTGTGAGCTGCCCCACTTGAGTGGTCCAATTTGAAAGTTAGTGCATGACTGGTCTTTGGTCCATCTGAATGATGGCTTCGGGCGCAGGTGGGCGATAGCCCAAAGCACTGTGTGGTCCATTGCCCGGCGGTCGATACGTCGTATCGATGAGAGGGGTTTGGTGTTGTAGTGTTTCCTCCATCGTTCGATGATTATTTGGGCTTCGCGTAGTGAGTAGAATATTTCTCCGTTTAGCAATTCGTCTCGCATACGGCCGTTAAAGCTTTCGCAGTAGCCGTTTTCCCAAGGTGACCCCGGTTCAATATAGGCCGTCTTAGCGGGACAACCCCGCTTTTCCTACGGGACCCATGCCGCCGATACGAGACCGGCGGCATGAATATTGGTTAACTTATACAGGGTCTGCGGCGCGCTCTTCCTGTTTACAGTCACGTTTGTCTCCACCAACGATACCCTCCTCCTGGCGACAATCTTGACGAGCGTCGCGACGGTCCTGACGGCGGTCAATATTCTCTGAACAAGCGGACAAGAAAACTGATACTGCAATCAGTGGCAAGATAATCAGGGCCTTGGATGTTGTTTTTCTAGTAGTAATTGGTATTTTCCCCATTTGGTTTGGTTGGTTGTTCTTGTTTTACTAATTGCTAATTGCTAATTGCTAATTGCTAATTGCTAATTGCTAATTGCTAATTGCTAATTGAAATTTAGCGTATTTTCGCGTGGTTTGATGAACAATAAGTCTACTACACAACCTAAATTTTGTTTTTCGACAAGCATTCAATCGCTTGGGTACCATGTTTGTTCAAACCCCGGCACTGTCCGTGGAAAACTCTGAAAACTTGAAGCGGTGCATATTCGATTGATCCTATCCGAAAAAGCCGTAAGAAATCAAGGGCAGCCAAATGCCAAATTTGCGTTTGGACAGGTAATTGCTTTTCCTCTGACATTGCCTCTTGACCGTCTCAAGTTAGTTTAAGCTGACAATGCCCGCGCAAGGCATCACCAACTCCGTGCGCTGATGAACCAAGCGTCGCCCCCCCCGGAACAGCACCGCTCTGGCCTGCTGCTCTTGCAACTTCGGGGCGACAAAGCGCATCTCGGGCGCTGTGCCGCAATCATAATCGCTTCGGCATCGGCGGCGTCATTCTTCTGACGTTTAACAAAAGGCCGCACGTATGATGCGATCAGCTTCACGTCGTGGCCAAACCTAACCATCTAACGCGCCCAGAAATGAGCGCTGCCGCAAGCCTCCATTACCACCAGCGAGGGCGACGGGTCTGCCATAAATTTTCGAAACTGCGGTCGCGTAAGTTTCTTGCTGTATTTTAGGTGGCCCGTCATTGACGCAAAGTGGATTTGGAACACAGCCTTTGCCAAACCCACCCCAACCCTTGTCTCATTCATTTCGCCGTCCTCTCCGCTTAGTGGCTCTTCCAAGATCACATCATGGCACATTGCGATGCCGTCTGAGGAGGGCTGCAACCACTCCATCTTACAACAACGAGCGACCCAACATGGTAGCATCCGCAATGAAACTGAAAATGGCCACGTAAGTTCTAAAGCGGCACCCCGTTAAAAACGGGGGAATTACCGCCACCCTGACCTTCACAACCGAGTTTCCTTTGACGCTGCCCTAGTCTGGGTTACGCGTCATTTTTAGTTAAACCTTGGGAGCCCGGGAAAACGATTGAGGTCGTAAGGCGACAAAATAATAAAAACCAATTGCTTTATCGAATTTCAACGATAGGGTTAAGGTGTGTGGGTTCATTGACGCCTAGAGAGATCCAACTGAGTGAATCTTGAGTGCCGAGCCATTTTCAGTTAACTCTCAATGAGATAGGATCTTAAGGGAGAAAAGCGTTGAGTAACCTGGGTAAAATAAATCGAGGCCTGCGAGCGGCATTTGCGGATAAATCAGTACGAACGGTTTTAGCCATTTCAACAGCTATTGTTTTATGGGCTTCTGTTTTTTATCGCTTCGTTGAAGGTTGGTCTTGGCTGGATTCTATATACTTTTCTGTCGTGACAATTTCTACAGTTGGGTTTGGAGATTTCTCGCCCGAGACGGCTGCTGGTAAGGTATTCACAATTTTTTACATCATCATCGGTCTTGGTGTTTTTGTAACTGCGGCAACGACTGTGGCCGACGCAATCATCAAGCAAGCAAAAGAGGGGGAAGACGACGCGTAAGCCTCGAGCTTCTTCAACGCGGACCCTCACTGCATCCCGTGTATGTTCTTGCAAGTTCGACAACGTTTAATTTGCAAGTGCTACAGGATGAAAGCGGGTTGGTCTGCATATAGAGCCAAATCAATGCTCTATCGCTAACGAGGGTATGCGATGGTTGTATTTCATAAGTTTGGCCTTTCGATGTCTGCTTAAGTAGGCACATTAATTTCAGGCTCGACTGACCGAGACTGAACGCTTTTGGGGAGTTTCTAATGGGTAAGACAGATGACGCACGAATTGTTGACCTAGTCGTTCGGCTAGTTTTCTTGGGGTTGTTCATTTACAGCGCCATCGTAATGGTGGCCCCTTTGGCAAGCGTTGTGATTTGGGCGGTCATACTGTGCGTGGCTTTGTACCCTTTATATACTTGGCTTGAGCAAAAACTCGGGGGGAGGAAATCTCTCGCCTCTGGAATCATAGTCCTTCTTGGTCTTGCCCTCACTTTAGGTCCCGTAGGTTCGGCAATCTCAGGAGCGATTGAAATCGCGCGGAATCTTTCTGACCAAGCCACCGCCGGAACTTTGAAAATGCCACCCGCGCCCGAGGGTCTTAAGGATTTACCCCTCGTCGGCGGTAAACTCTCTGAAGTTTGGTCAGTCTTTGAAAAAAATCTGGGGGATGCCTTAAGGACTTACGGACCACAAATCACGGAAGTCGGCATGGCTATTTTTGGACGCGCCGCGGGAATTGGGATGAGTTTGCTCGGTCTAGCGCTCTCCGTGATTGTCATGGGTTTTCTGTTCTCACCTGGCCCCAAACTTTCTCTTGGCGTCCAAGGGTTTGCGAACCGAGTGTTTGCTCCACGCGGTGGCGAATTCGTTGTGATGGCTGGTGCCACAATTAAAAACGTCACAAAAGGCGTGATTGGCGTTGCTGCAATTCAAGCCGTGTGTGTTTGGGTTCTCCTTGCTCTCTTTGGGATTCAGTCGGCCGCAACTCTCGCTCTGATATGTTTGATCCTATCGATCATCCAGCTTGGCCCCATGATCGTTCTCATTCCGGTCGCCATTTACGCATGGAGTTCCATGTCAGGCGGCGCGGCTCTCGCATTTACTGTTCTTGCCATTCCAGTTGGTATCATGGATGGTTTTCTCCGCCCGATTTTCATCTCCAAAGGATTGCAAACCCCAATGCTGGTCATTTTGATCGGCGTCATCGGTGGTATGATGGCTTATGGACTTATCGGTGTCTTCATGGGGCCGGTTTTGCTGGCCGTATTCTACGAATTGTTTACGCTTTGGTTGGCGTCTGATGCCGATGAAACCGTTAAAGGAGAGGCTGAATGAAGCGCACGATCTGGTCCACACTTGCCGTTCTGCTGGTGTTTCTATGTTGGTATATCGCGGCGGATCGGAGGACTCCTTTCACCGGAAATGCACGTGTGAAAGCCATCGCAACACTTATCGTTCCCCAAGTGTCAGGCGTTGTGACCGAAGTATTGGTCGCGAATGGCCAAGTGGTTTCTGCGGGGGACGTCCTCGCGCGCATTGATCGCAGACCCTATGAGATCGACAAAATGCGCGCCGAGGCGGATTTGGAATCTGCCACTCAAGATGTAGGCGCATCCTCGGCGCAAGTCCGCGCGGCCCAAGCCACGTTAACAAGGGCGCAAAGCGACCTCGACACAATGCGCTTACAGACTGAACGTGTTTTCGCGCTGGAGAAAAAGGGCTTAGTTCCCATTTCAAAAGCGGACGACGCCCGAAAAGAATTGGCAAATGCGGAGGCTCAAAAAGACAATGCGGTTGCTGATTTGGATCGCGCAAAGCTTCAACTGGGAGACGCCGGTCAAGATAATCCAAAAATCCAGAGAGCGCTTGCATCCCTTTCCGAGGCCGAATTGAATTTGGAGTGGACTGAACTTAAAGCCCCTGCCTTAGGCGTTGTGTCCAACTTACTCGTGGCCCCCGGGACCTACGCGCACAGTGGACGGGAGCTTCTGACTTTTCTTGATGCTACAGACGTCTGGGTCGAAGCCTATATGACTGAAAATAATATTGGGCTCGCGAAGGTCGGAGATCCGGTCGAAGTCGTTCTCGATATGCACCCTGGCCAGATTGTCGACGGTGTTATTGAAAGCTTTAGCGGTGCTGTTTCAATTAGCGGTGGAGACACGGCGGGAAAGTTAGCAAGCGCACCCAGTGCAACTGGATTTTTAAGGGAGCCTGAGCGGTTTCCTGTGCGTATTGTGTTGCCTGGCTATGAGGCAGGCTCTCTCGAAGACGATCTTAAGTTTCAATTAAATGGGCAAGCCGATATCATAATGTATCTAACGGACAGTTCATTATTGAACTTCGTTGGCCGTGCATACATTCGTTTGGTTTCTGTTTTCAGCTATGCTTACTGAAGATTACAGATCCGTCGTAAGGCTGGCCGTTGGGACAACTGTGGTGTTTACACTCGGATTGGCTATGGGGTGGCCATTGGCCTTTATCGGCGCCCTTTTTACAACGCTGTTTCTGCAAGCTCCGGCCCCTATGCCCCCTAAAGTGTCATTAAAGCTGTTCACTTTGGCGCTTCTGTTGATGATCACATCATGGGTTCTTTCGTCCCTTCTTTCTCCCTATCCATTAGTGTTTCTCGCCGTCGTTTGTATTGGGATCATAATGTCTTTTACGTGGTCTCTGTCTGGGGCTGGAATTCTACCGGGTGTCCTTGCGCTCATGGCGGCGATGATGGTTCCGAACGTCGTTTTCCAATCACAAGAAATAGCCCTCGTACTCGCGATTTGGATACCTATCAACTTGCTCATCGCGGGGTATACCTCGGCTCTCATGTTTCTAATCATACCTGTAAGAGAGCCCGCCGTTGCGAAAGCCCCGCCCAAGCCCGCGCCGGAATTCGATTCACTCCGACGTCTCCTGAGAATGTCGCTGGTGACAGTGCCATTTGCGCTCATTTTCTTCATTTCAGGCTCGAGCGCTCTTCTGGTGCTTTTCTTCGTAGCCTTACTCTCACAGCAACTTGCAGCCATGGCTGGAGCCGGAAAAAACGTAGGCAAGGCGATGCTGATCTCAAACGGCCTTGGGGCCGTCGTCGCAATTCTTTGCTTCGAGATTAACGTGATTGCGCCAAGCCTCGTGACTCCTGCTTTGTTGTGCTTGCTGCTCTGCTTGTCCTTGGGCGCGCTTGGTAAGTCAAAAAGTAAACTTGCCCCCGCTGCTGGGTCCGCAATTACCACGGCTTTGGTTATCTATGGTGGATCCATTGGATTTTTTGCCGATGAAGCTGACGCAAAAAGCATAACGCGGGTTTTGCAAATTGGGAGTGCCGTTATGTTTGTGATTGTAGCCTACATTGTCGTCGATGAGTTTTGGCCGGAGCGAAAACCACGCAACGCGGTTTAAGGGAAACCGCACCGAGGTGGTGTCAGACAAATTCGAACTCGTCTCAGCTAGGCCAGTGAGACTGCCCTTTATGCCGCGCAAAGACCGCGCCACTCAGCCAGAGCAGCAGTGCGGTTCATCTTGAAATGATCTCTTTGGGAAAGGGTGCGCTCCTGATTAAAATGGTTGTGGATGGAAGCATGGACGGAAACGAATTTCTGCAAGGTTCGCATGCGCCTAAAGCGGATCATGGCACGCTCTCATCGTCGAAACGGCAAGTGCGAATTTTCAGCGCGATTGTTTTTCCAACGACCCGTTTCCTGTTTCGCCACGTTACCAATTACCTTCATCGCGGCGCCGTATGAGCGAAGTTTGTCGGTTACTAGCACCTCGGCTCTGCCATGACGTTTCATGGTTTTCTTGAGGAATTTCAATGCAGCCTTGCGATTTCGACGTTTCGTAACGTAAGATTCCAACACTTCACCCTCGTGATCCACGGCACGCCATAGATAGTGCAGTTCGCCGTTTATCTTCACAAAAACCTCATCCAAGTGCCACTGCCAATTCGAGTAACATCGCATCCGACTAACCCGCTTTCTACGGATCTCAGCAGCGAACATTGGGCCAAATCGGTTCCACCAGAAACGGACGGTTTCGTGGCTGACATCGATGCCTCGTTCATGCAAAAGATCTTCCACATTTCGAAGCGAAAGAGGAAATCTGACGTAGAGCATCACAGCAAGACGGATGATTTCAGGGCTCGTTTTGAAGTAGCGAAATGGCGAAGGTTTTGTCATCCGCAAACGCTACAAAACCGCCCGACCCTGTTCAAGTCAGTTTCTTCTGACAGTGCCCCTGGGCCCATTCCGAGAAGCTGAGGTTGGTTGTTATGATGACGCTGGTCTGCTCATAGAGTTTGCTAAG
Organism: Falsihalocynthiibacter sp. CO-5D18; assembly: GCF_041205445.1. Lineage (NCBI taxonomy): Bacteria > Pseudomonadati > Pseudomonadota > Alphaproteobacteria > Rhodobacterales > Roseobacteraceae > Falsihalocynthiibacter > Falsihalocynthiibacter sp. CO-5D18. The sequence continues at coordinate 27,118 of NZ_JBGFCF010000009.1, forward strand.
CAGATGGAACAGCAGCGCACCGCCTGACGAGCTGAACGGCAGGTAACGTCGGCTTCTAATACAGTCATGGTGTCTTCGCCCCGCTTGCCCGCTTCTCCTCCGACATGCCACAATAGAGCTCAAGGGCAGCCTCTATACCGTCCCGCCAAATCAGGTCTAACCAAAGTTCAAAGGCTGAAGTGAAGCTGCTTTCTTTTGCTAAATCACCATAAATTGATTTCTGTTCTAACCAGGTCATTGGCCGTTCACGAGCCGCTTGGGCAGTGCTATTCAGATCGTCCCAAAACGGATCGTTAGGCTCAATCTGACTGCCATCCTCTCTGCTGCCTTCGCACATACGGGCCCACATCGCTTCGATCAGAGCGAGACCCTCGATAGGTGTGCCTGCTGCCAGCGCATCACGGATGATCGGGTGCAAGAAGCCTGCGTGCCGAGACGATCCATCAAAGGTCACGCGGCGGGTCGTGTCGCGAATCTCGGCGTTCGCAAAGCGGCTGGTGATCAGGTCTATATAAGCAAGCTGCGTCATACCCGGCACGGCGGCCACATGCGGTGCGATTTCCTGCGTTTCGATCTTGCGGAATAGCCCCAAGATTAGCGGGTGGCCCATCGTAGCTGCTATAGTATCAACTGAAAGCAATTCGCCCGGTGTCGCAACAATTTGGTGCCCTGCGTTCAACAGGCGCAGCTTCATCGCCTCAAATGCATGGACATCAGGAGTGAACGTCGCACCAGCCTTGTCCCAATCGGGGCGACCTGCACAAAATTTGTCCTCGATCACCCACTGACGAAAGTTTTCATGGGTCACAGGAGCGCCGTCATCGACACCAAATTCTTTTACCAACGCAAGCTCGGCTGGGCCAGTTGCGGGCACGATGCAATCGACCATCGCATTCGGGAATGTCACGTTCTGGTCAATCCACATCGCCAGATCAGGATCGGACAACATTGCAAGGCCAACGACCGTTTGACGCAAAACGTCTCCATTACCTTGTAGATTGTCACAGCATTGGCACGTGAACGGGCCCACGCCGCTGTTGCGACGGGCCTTTAGTGCAGCAACTATCGCGCCGAACGCTGTTTTCGGACTGTCGGGGTTGGCGGCGTCATGCTTGAGGTCAGCGTGCTGGGTATCAAGCTGGCCGTTCGCAGACTGATAATAACCGCCCTCGGTCACGGTCAAGGCCACGATACGAATAGCGGCTTCGGACAAATTCGCAATCAGCGGCGCGTTGTCGTCGGCAACCGGAATGAACCCGATCATTGACCCAATCACTTCGGCAGACTTGCCGGACGGGTCGAGCTCGATCAGCGTTGTCAGACAGTCTTGCGCCAACAGGCGATCACGCTGTACTGCGTCCCCTGCTCGCACACCTGCGCCCAAAATCGCCCAGTCCTGCGCCAATCCCTGATCCATCAAACGATGCAGATACCACGCCTGATGCGCGCGGTGAAAATTGCCCAACCCTATATGAACGATGCCAGCCGTCAGGTCAGAGCGATCATAGGACGGCGTCCGCACGCAGTCAGGCAGGTTTGCCAGATTTTCAAGACTCAGTTTCATCAGCTCATCCACTGTCCGCCGTCGACGTTATACGTCTGCGACACGATATAATCGGAGTCCGGAGAGGCTAGGAAAACCGCCATGCCAGTCAAATCAGCGGGGACCGCAAACCGTCCAGCAGGTACACCTGCGGCGACCTCGGCCTTTTTCTGACCAGGTTTTTTATCTTCGAGCTTGGCAAAAATCGCATCGACATGGTCCCAATGTGCGCCATCCACGACACCTGGTGCGATGGCGTTCACGTTAATCCCATAACGGATCAGATCGAGGCCCGCAGACTGTGTCATCGAAATAACGGCCGCTTTCGTCGAACAATAAACCATGACCAGTGCCTCGCCTCGCCGCCCGGCTTGGGACGCCATGTTGATAATCTTACCGCCGTGGCCCTGTGCAATCATCTGTTTGGCCGCTGCCTGCATAGTGAACAAGGTGCCCGCAACGTTGACCGAATACAGTTTGTCGAAACTGGCCCGGGTGATATTGACGGTTTCGGATGCATCAAACAACGCGGCATTGTTGACTAAAATATCGAGCTTGCCAGATCGTGCAACGACCGACGCGATGGCCGCGTCGATGCTTGCTTGATCAGATACATCGATCTGCACCGCGTAGGTTCCACCGCCCAATTCCGCTGCAGTATTTTGCGCGGCGGCGAGGTTGATGTCAGCAATCGCGACGGTAGCGCCCTCGGCAACGTAACCTTCGGCAAAACCACGCCCTATACCGCGCGCAGCCCCTGTAATCAGGGCCGACTTACCGTTCAGACGTGTCATGCGATGCGCAGTCCCTGCGCGTCAAATCTGTGCAGCTTGTCCATATCGGGGGTCAGATAAATGTTTTCGCCGTGGCGTGCTTCAATGTCACCCGTGATACGAACCGTCATCATGTCCATCAATCCGGTTTCATGGATGTGGATGAACGTGTCTGACCCAAGATGTTCGGCCACGCCAACAGTGCCCTTCCAAAGACCTTCAGTCTTGGAAACAGCCAAATGTTCGGGGCGGATGCCAATGGTTGTGGCATTATGCTTAGCCGCTTCCGCACCTTCAATCTGGTTCATTTTAGGGGAACCGATAAAGCCCGCGACAAACTTGTTGCGTGGTGCATGGTACAGATCAAGCGGGGAGCCGACCTGTTCAATAATACCAGCCTGCAACACCACTATCTTGTCGGCCATAGTCATGGCCTCGACCTGATCGTGGGTCACGTATATCATTGTTGTTTTTAGCTTTTCATGCAGCTCCATTATTTCAAGGCGCATGCCAACACGTAAAGCCGCGTCAAGGTTAGATAGTGGTTCGTCAAACAGGAATGCCGCAGGTTCGCGCACAATCGCACGGCCAATCGCCACACGCTGACGCTGACCACCGGACAACTGACCCGGTTTGCGATCCAGATAATCCGTCAAGTTCAACGCTGCCGCCGCAGCCTCAATCTTGGCGTCTTGTGTTGCCTGATCCAGCTTTGCCATACGCATCGGAAACGCGATGTTCTTGCGCACAGACATGTGCGGATAAAGTGCGTAGGATTGAAACACCATCGCCAGACCGCGTTTGGACGGTGGCAGGGCCGTGGCATCGCGACCATTGATGTCGATGTGCCCAGCTGTGGTATCCTCAAGACCCGCAATCAGACGCAACAGCGTGGATTTACCACAACCCGATGGCCCGACGAAAACAACGAATTCACCTTCGTTAATTTCCAGATCAAGTGGCGGAATGACCTGAACATCGCCAAAGTTTTTAGTGACTTGGTTAAGGGTAATCTGTCCCATGTATCAGGTTCCTTATTTTACCGCGCCAAACGTCAGGCCACGGACAAGTTGTTTCTGGCTGAACCAGCCAAGGATGAGTATAGGAGCAATGGCCATCGTAGAGGCCGCACTGAGTTTCGCGTAAAACAGACCTTCAGGGCTGGAATAGCTCGCAATGAAGGCTGTTAGGGGTGCCGCTTTCGCAGCTGTAAGGTTGAGGGTCCAGAACGCCTCGTTCCACGCCAGTATAAAGTTCAGCAGCATCGTGGACGCGATACCAGGGAGCGCCATTGGCGTCAGAACATACAGAATTTCTGATTTAAGACCGGCTCCATCCATCCGCGACGCCTCGAGGATTTCAACCGGAATTTCACGGAAATACGTGTAAAGCATCCAGACAATGATCGGCAGGTTGATCAACATCAACACAATCGTCAGGCCGACAACGCTGTCCAGCAACCCCATCTTAATGAACAAAAGATAGATAGGGTACAGCACGCCAACAGCTGGCAACATCTTGGTTGAGAGCATCCAGAGTAGAATGTCTTTGGTCCGGGGAGATGGCACAAAGGCCATTGACCAAGCCGCAGGGATCGCAATCATGATCCCGAGGATCGTTGACCCCCCAGCGATGAAGATCGAATTCCACAGAAACCGGCCGTAGTTTGATCGTTCCATCACCGTTGTGTAGTTTTCCGTGGTCCAATCAAAGAACAGGAACAGGGGTGTGTCATTGATGGCCTGCGCTTCGGTTTTGAAGCTGGTCAAGATGGTCCACAAGATTGGGAAGAAGATCAGTAGACCGATGGCCCACGCAATCGTCGTATTGATCGCTTTGCGTTGTGTTGTGACGGAACGTGCCATGTGTCGCCCTCCCTCAGTTATCTAGGTTTTTGCCAACGATGCGCATCAGGAAGATGGCAACGATGTTTGCAAGGATGATGGCATAAACGCCGCCCGCAGAACCAAGTCCAATATTCTGACTTTCAAGCACACGCTGGAAAATTAAGTAGGACAACGTACGGGTACCGAACGCACCGCCGGTGGTCACGAAAATCTCGGCAAAGATCGCCAGCAAGAAAATCGTTTGGATCAAGATCACGATTGTAATAGCGCGGCTCAGGTGGGGAAGCGTGATATAGATAAATCGCGATAATGGCGATGCACCGTCCATCTCGGCCGCTTCGAGCTGTTCACTATCAAGGCTCTGGATTGCAGTCAGCAAGATCAGCGTCGCGAACGGCAACCACTGCCAGGACACAATCAAAATAAGCGACGGCATTGCCGCATCCGACAGCCAACTGACCGGCTCTGCACCAAAGAATTTCCAAAGATGAGCGAACAGACCGTTCGTAGGGTCCATGAAGATATTCTTCCACACCAGCGCCGATACGGTTGGCATTACGAAGAACGGGGCGATGACAAGAATCCGGACGACCCCTTGGCCCCACATAGGTTGATCGAGCAAAATGGCGAGCAAAATACCAAGGATGATCGTAATAGCCAGAACGCCGCTAAGAATGATCAGCGTCGTTAAAATTGCAGGCCAGAATGAACTGGACGTTACAAAGCGGACGTAGTTGTCAAATCCTGCCCAGCCTAGGTCTCCGCCACGCAGCGGTAGATAATTGCGGAACGAAAACCACAACGTCATCGTCAGGGGAACCAACATCCAGCCCAGAAGCAGGATCACGGCGGGAGCCATCATCAGACGGGCGGCTGATCGGGAAGCTTTGGTAGCCATTGGAATTCAACTCCTCTTTGAACAGACTGGTATAGAAAAGGCGACCATGTCTGTCGCAGCTTTCGGACGGCATTCGAGTTGGTGGCTTGCTTGTGATCAGGGGGCGACACACGCCGCCCCCTGATGTGAAGTATAGGTTTAGTAACCTGCAGCTTCCATTGCTTCGGTCGTAATTGCCTGCGCCTTAGCTAGAGCTTCTTCGACGGTCTGCTGACCTGCATAAGCTGCCGAGAATTCCTGACTTACTTCGGTGGCGATGCCCGCGAATTCAGGGATAGCAGCGAACTGGATACCAACATATGGAACCGGATCAACTGTCGGGTTGGTCGGATCAGCCGACAGGATAGAGTCCAGCGTCATCTGAGCAAACGGGACCGCAAGGTAGTCAGGGTTCTCATAGAGCGATGTACGCGCACCAGGAGGAACGTTAGCCCAGCCTTCGTTGGCCGCAACCAGTTCGATGTAGCCAGTGCCAGTTGCCCATTCGATGAACTGCTTAGCTTCAGCTTCTTGCTGGGTTCCAGCTGGGATCGCCAGAGCCCAAGCCCAGAGCCAATTGGACCGCTTACCCAAACCAGTATCTGGTGCCAGTGCAAAACCAACAGAGTCAGCAACAGTTGAATCGTCGCCTGTTACGAAAGACGCAGCAACCGTTGCGTCAATCCACATGCCACATTTGCCTTGGTTAAACAGCGACAGGTTTTCGTTGAAACCGTTTGTCGGGTAGCCGGCTGGTCCAGAAGCATCCATCGTGTTCTTGTAGAAGTTAAGCGTGTTTGCCCAAGCATCTGTGTCAAACTGTGCATTCCACTCTTCGTCAAACCAGCGTGCACCGAAAGAGTTGGACATTGCTGTGATAAAGGCACCGCCCTCACCCCAACCAGCCTTACCGCGCAGGCAAATACCGTTGATTTCAGCGTCACGGTCCGTCATCGCAGCCGCAGCTTTAGCGATGAACTCCCATGTAGGGGCTTCCGGCATTTCGAGGCCAGCAGCTTCCATAAGGTCTGTGCGATACATAACCATTGAGCTTTCACCGTAGAACGGTGCCGCATAAAGCGTGCCGTCATGGCTCAAACCGCCTGCCATTGCGGGCAGGATATCGGCAACGTTGTATTCAGCAGACAGATCGTCAAGCGGGACGAGCCAGCCCTGCGCACCCCAGATCGGGGTTTCATACATACCGATTGTCATGATGTCGAACTGGCCACCCTTTGTGGTGATGTCCGTCGTAACGCGCGAGCGCAGAACGTTTTCTTCCAGCGTGACCCATTCAACAGCAATACCGGTTTCGGCTGTGAATTGATCCGTATAGCCCTGCATACGAACCATGTCGCCGTTGTTCACGGTCGCGATGGTGAGTGTCGCAGAGTGACTGTCTGCGGCAGCGATGCCAGCAGTCAGGCCCAAGCCAACCACACTGGTCAGTAGTGTTTTCTTGATAGACATTTTGATCCTCCCTTTTTTACGTGTGTAAACATTGGCGCTGAAAAAGCTGTGAGTCAAGACTGTTTATCAAACACTAGAATGCTGCATTGCGGCGTTTGCCGTTTGGTCAAGCAGACTCGCGCAACCTCAAGCTCCCCTCAAATAACTGGACCTTAGGGTTTGCGGGATCTATCTCCGCCCCCTGAATAATTTCAATGAGTCGGGAAACTGCCGCCTTTCCAATCGCTTCAAAGTTCTGCTCCACTGTGGTCAGCGCTGGCGTGACAAACGGACACAAAGGATAATCGTCGTGACCCGCAATGCGCAAACCGCCTTCACGGCTCCGACCCGGCGTTAACCCGTGCCGCATTGCAGCACGCAAAGCGCCGATCGCGACGCGGTCATTTACACAGAGAATCGATCTGTCGGTATACAGCCCACGGGAGAAAAAATCGTCCAAGACAGCCTCACCATGAGCCTCAAAATGCCAACCTTCACCAACCATCTCGGTACCAATAATCGTAGCTTCAAACCCCATTTCATGCATCCGTTTGATATAAATTTCTTCGTGCTGAACAGCGTTAAAGTTCACACGAGGCATGCCAAGAAAAACCGGGGGGCCACCAACGCGGCAAAGATATTCAATCATTAAACCAAAGCTTTGCGTGTGATCCGTGCCGACGTATTCAACATTCGGCATCGTCTTGGGTCGCGAGTCAACAAGAACGAACGGAAGGCGTTCACGGAGTTTTTGATGAACGTTAGCGTCACTTTGGTTCCCTAGCGGCACTACGAGCGCCCCATCAACATTCATCGACATAAACGTCCGCGCAGCGCGCGCTTCGATCTTTGGATCCGAGTGGGAACACTGCGTGATAACAGTAAAACCCGCATCCATTGCAGCCATCTCAATTTGCTCCAAGAGCCTAGTGAAAAACAGGTCATTCAAGTAGGGAATGATAACGCCAATAATGCCTGTCGTCTTGCGATTCAGGCGGGTCGCAAAGAAATTAGGGACATATTCAACCTTGCCCAACCCGGCCTCGATCCGTGCCACGGTAGCAGCCTTAATGAGCGTGGGGTTTTGAAAATAACGAGATAGTGTTGGACGGGACACGCCGATCGCAATCGAGAGTTCTTCCATAGTGTTGACACGCGGCTTATTCATAACAGGTCTCCTTATTCCCAATTTCTTCCATGATACGACTTCTTTAGCTCAAGTCGATATTTTTTTTCGCACGTAAAGAAAGTATCACAGTTTTTACATTGAATGGAGTATTATTGCCCAAATTCCCGCCTAGCCCAGCTTTCACCTTGGTGTAGAGATATCTACAGAGCCGTTTTTTACGCTTGCAGGCAGCTGGATAACATCCGTCCCTGCAGCTCAGAATAGCCTCTTCGTTTATTGGCCGCCCCTTAATTGGTATCAATCCTTTCCGAGCTCCCAGCATTCAAAAACAGGCCAGCCTACGATCTGGGAAATCCCACAAACGAGGTGCCCATTTTAACCCAAGCAGATGGAATAAGGCAAAGACGTGACCTGACACCCCGCCGGGGCACCGTCAGAGGAAATTCGCTTGAGGCGGGCAGGGCAACTAACTAGCATTTGACTATGAAAAAATGCTCTCCATTTCGCTATTTCAAGACGTCTCCTGAAATCATCCGTTTAGCAGTGATTCTCTACGTTCGATTTCCACTTTCGCTTCGAAATTGGAAGATCTTTAGCATGAACGAGGCATCGATGTCTGCCACGAAACAGTCCGTTTCTGGTGGAACCGATTTGGCCCAATGTTTGCAGCTGAGATCCGTAGAAAGCGGGTCAGCCGGATGCGATGCTACTCGAATTGGCAGTGGCACCTCGATGAGGTTTTTGTGAAGATAAACGGCGAACTGCACTATCTATGGCGGGCTGTTGACCATGAAGGAGAAGTGCTGGAAAGCTATGTCACCAAGCGTCGGGATCATAAGGCCGCGTTGAAATTCCTTAAGAAAACCATGAAACGTCATGGCAGAGCCGAGGTGCTAGTTACCGACAAACTTCGCTCATACTGCGCCGCGATGAAGGTAATTGGTAACGCGGCGAAACAGGAAACGGGTCGTTGGAAAAACAATCGCGCTGAGAACTCACACTTGCCGTTTCGACGACGAGAGCGTGCCATGCTTCGCTTTCGCCGGATGCGAACCTTGCAAAAATTCGTTGCTGTCCACGCTTCCATCCATAACCATTTTAATCAGGAGCGCACCCTTTCCCAAAGAGATCATTTCAAGATGAACCGCACCGCTGCTCTGGCTGAGTGGCGCGATCTTTGCGCGGCATAAAGGGCAGTCTCACTGGCCTAGCTGAGACGAGTTCGAATTCGTCTGACACCACCGCTCAGGGGCATAGTACAAGCGCTTGGGCTAGTAGGATTTTTCGTTAAGCGATGTGCCATCGCCTTGAACGGGCGCAGAAATGTCCTCCCGTTTGCTTGGATCTAACAAGGAGGTTTCGCTTTTACCGGGTCTTTTCTGTGCCACAACTTATATCCCTTTAAGGGTCATAAGGCCGATTATTGGCCGGATGTATTTGGCCGAACAATATAGACAGAACACTTGGCCCGCCGTGCAACCCGAGAGGCTGTGGACCCCAAGAAATAATCTACAGCAACTGGGTGATGCGCGCCCACAATAATCAGATCGGCACCTATCTCGTTGGCCACTGCCGGGATCCGCACACCAGCTTTGCCCGTCGTAATCTTGCAGTCAATGTCGTCTGCATGTCCGGCCGCGGCCTTAAGCTTTTCCATCATTCGGGCGGTCAGGTGGTTTTCAGATTTGACAGTCACGAATTCGGTCGCAAACCCCGGGATTTGTTCAAGCACCGTCAACAGCGTGATCTTGCCCCCTAGTGCAAGCATCTGGCGCGCAAGGGCAATCTTTTCGGCGACAAGGACTTCGTGGTCAATAGCCACTGGGATCAGAATGGACGAGGGCATGATCGTGTTTCCTTCTTTAGGCGTTATGTAGGGAGGATGGGCAAAAACTTCAGGGCAAGCGCCACAGCCACTGCTAGAAATAATGTCTCGGCCACCAGCAAGGCTGCCGCGGGTTTGCCGACCTTCAAAATCTCTGCCGGGCGGGTCTTTAGCCCGACCGCCGCAATTGCTGTCAATAGCAACCACCCCGATGCGTCAACTGCAATCGAAAGCAGGACGGCGGGTAAGGTTACAAACGAATTCAGCATCGCAAGCAGGATAAATGCCAGAACAAAGCTTGGGATCAGTGGCGGGCGTGCGCCTGACGGATCAGGCATCGAAGTGCTACGCAAGACCAAGGTCGCCAGAACCACAACAGGGGCCAGCATGGCGACCCGCAACAGTTTCACCAAAGTCGCCGTCTCGCCGGCCTGTTCAGAGATTGAAAAACCCGCACCAACCACCTGTGCAACATCGTGAATGGTGGCCCCCAAATAGATGCCAGCCGTCACATCGTCAAAACCAAGCGCCTGGCTGAGGATAGGATAGATAATCATCGCGATCGTCGACAAAATGGTGACACCTACGACCGTGAACACCAGCCTGTCGTCTGATTTTTCATCCTTCGGCAGGATCGCGGCGATGGCTAGGGCGGCAGAGGCCCCGCAGATTGCAACAGCGCCTGCCGACAGAAAGGCAAAACGATAGCGAAAGCCGAAAAGCCGCGACGCAGCAAAGCCAAAGCCGATGGTCAACGGCACCATCAGCGTCACCATCGCAACAATGGGCCAGCCAAGCCCACTCATCATCCCAAAACTGATGCGCAACCCCAACAGCGCCACGCCCAACCGCAGCAACGTCTTTGAGGTGAATGCGATGCCCGGTCCGCAGCGCGGATCATCGGCCAGAAAGTTCAGGCTGATCCCGAACAAGAGCGCCAGCAACATCGAAGGAGCACCATAGTGCTCAGACACGAACTTGCTTGCCATCGCGATGATCATCGCCACCAATCCGCCGGGTATTAGTGATTGAGCGCGAGACTGCATGGCGGCCATATTCATGGGTTTCATCCTAATAGGTTAAGTTCGGCAGGTGTGACCACTGGTACGCTACCCGCCGTCGGCGAAAGTTTTAGCAAGGTTTAGATAGCCTGACTGAACCAACAGCCCGTCGGTTTCAGCGCTGTGGATGGCCTCCCGCCTACGGGTGCCAGGCAGGCGTGCGCCTTCCATGGCCTGGATCGTATCAAGCAGGCTGCTGACCCGGACCAGAAAATCTGAATTTGCATCGGGGCGAATGGCAATCAAGGTTTGCCCGACCATGGGCGCGGGCCCGTCGGCGGTAAAAAAAGATCCGGCCTCTTGGCTAAAAGCACTGCCGGTAAAGGCAGCGGCAAGGATTTCGACCATCAGGGCAAGGGCTGTACCTTTAGCCTCGCCAATGGGGATCATTGTGCCTTCAAGGGCCGCTTTGGCATCGGTTGTCGGTTCGCCCTGCGCATCCAGCGCCCAACCTAGTGGGATCGGTTGGTTGGTCTTATGGGCATTCATCACCTTGCCACGGGCAACCCGCGACAATGACATATCGAGCACCAAAGGATCACCTGCGGCCTGCGGTGTAGCAAAGGCAATCGGGTTGGTGCCAAAAACGGGCTCTTTTGACCCCCATGGCGCAATCGCTTTGGGGGCATTTGCCATCATCAGCCCGATCATGCCCGCTTTGGCAATTTTTTCGACCTGTACCGAAAGCGCGCCGCAATGATGCGAATTGCCCACGGCCATGATCGCGATGCCCATTTTTTCTGCCACGGGCAGCCCCACTTCGAGCGCCGCGTCAAGCGCTGGAAAGGCAAAGCCCCGATCCGCGTCAATCAAAATAGACGATGGCCCGCGAAGGGTCGTGGTGACCTGAGCGCTTAAGTTAATCTTGCCCGACCGCGCCTGAGCAATATAATCGGCCACGCGAGAAAATCCGTGTCCGCTTTGGCTTTCGGCCTCGGCAGCGACAAGCGCTGCGGCGACAGAAACGCAAACGTTGGGCGGTACACCTGCCGCAGCAAGGGCGGCGTGGATTAGAGCCGTTGCATCGGCAATCGAAATACGGGTTTTATCAGTCACTGGTCACAACCTGCCTTCGGCATGGTAATGGGCGGCCCTGCATGCAGGGTCGCCCATTGGTTCATTATGCGCTGCGATACAGCTTGGTCATCGAGAACTCCCGATGCCCAAGGGCCTCGGCTGCAGTGTTGCGGCCATTGGCAGTCCGGCGGATCATTTCGATCAGCGCATCGCCAGCCTCGTCGATGGTCTGCTCGCGGCGCAAGATACCAGACACATCGACATCAACATGCTCTGACATGGTGCGCACTGTGCGGGGGTTTGCTGTGATCTTAATCACAGGCACGATCGGGTTGCCGACCACGTTGCCCTGCCCAGTTGGGAAAGTATGGATCACGGCGCCACCGGCAGCCATCAAGGTCACGCATTCCGCCGCAGCCGAGGAAGAATCCATGAAATACAGACCGTTGCCCTGACCCGGCGCTTCCGCTGGTTCAAGAATGTCGATGAACTTCGACGTACGCCCGATTTTTTCAAGGTTGCCAAGGGCCTTTTCTTCTATGGTGGTCAGACCGCCTTCGATATTGCCTCTGGTTGGCTGGCTGTCGGACAGGTCATCAGTCTGGTGCGCGAAAATCACATCGTTCTGATAGGCCTCCCACATCTTGTACCAGCGCTCGCCGACTTCTGCGTTGATCGCGCGCTCTTTACAGATGTGTTCTGCGCCGGTGATCTCGGATGTTTCGCCGAAAAAGCCGGTGATGCCTTCGGGCAGCAGCTTGTCGTACATGTTGCCGACCGTGGGGCAAGACCCCAGCCCAGTTGTCGTATCGCTTTCGCCGCATTTGGTAGAAATCCAAAGCTCACTTATCGAACATTCTTCGCGCTGAATTTCAGTCGCGTGATGCACAAATTCCTTGGCGGCCCAGGACGCGGCGCGGATGGTCTCGAAGTCACCTTTTTGCTCGATCGAGAATTCGGCCACAGGCTTGCCCGTCGCGCGAATACCATCGGCGATCTTCTTGGTCCAACCGGGTTCGATCCCGATCACAACGACGGCCGCGACGTTGGCGTTGGCACCAGTGCCGATGATCGTGCGGAAGTGGATATCAAGGTCTTCGCCAAATTGCAGACGGCCATAAGCGTGGGGGATCGCCATGGTGCCTTTGACGTTATTGGCCACAGCTTCGCATGCGGCGTTCGAGATATCGTCGACGGGCAGGATGAGCACGTGATTGCGCACGCCAACCCGGCCATTTTCGCGACGGTAGCCCTGTACGGTGATGTTTGAATATTTGGATGTCATGTTATTGGTCCTTACCAGCGCTTTGTTTTGCAGTTTTGGGTGTGGACGTGTTCGCCCTGACCGACATCGGTAATGATCTTGCCGATGTCCTCGCCGTATTTGATAGCGGTTTCGCCCGATTTCAGGTCTTTCAACGCGATCTTGTGACCGATTGGTACGTCATGCTTGGCGGTCAGGCGGAAGGTCGAATTATCGTGGGTGATACAGCAAAGCATATCGGTGCCTGCGGTCAGGCCCTCGACCACGACGACGCCGACATTGTCGGCCTCTTCGTGAACAAGCATTTGCGGAATTTCGTTCGGGATGGGTTTAGTATTGGTCATCAGCGTCTCCAATTATGCTGGTTTAAGAATGATCTTGGGGGCGGCAACCCGGCCTTCGCGAATATCGCAAAACGCCTGGGCACCATCGGAAAGGGGGCGATTTTCAGCCCAGTCAAGCGGGCCAAGACGGCCGTCGAACATCGCCGCGCAAGTGTCGCGAAAATCTTGCGCGGTATAGGTATAGGTTCCGATAAATGTGATCTCCTGCAAGGTCAGGCGGCGAATATCGAGGCCGGCTGTCCCGCCCCCAAGGCCTACGTGCAAGATCACTCCGCCCGGACGGGTGGCGGCGCTGGCCGTAGCGCGGGTGGCGTCATAGCCTACACAATCCACGGTCACATCAAATAGCTTTCCGCTGATATCATCCGGAGACATCACTTTGACTGATGCATCCAGTTGCAGATAGTCACGGCGCAGCGTGTTAGGTTCAACCAAGGTAATATCCGGCACACCTTGGGCGACGAGGCTGATGGCAGCTGCAACCCCTATGGCACCGCCACCAATCACGAGGGCTGTTTCAACGGCCCCCTTTGGCAACGCCTCAAGTCCAAGACGCACAGCGTGCCAGGACACGGCGACAGGTTCGGCCAGGGCTGCTTTTTCAAGGGATATGCCAGTTGGCACCTTCACAAGATTGCGTTCGGGCATCGTGACAAATTCGGCAAACGCCCCTTCGCGCGGCGGCATCGAGATGATTTGCCGCGTGCTGCACAGATTGTCGCGACCCGCCAGACAAGCCGGACAGGTGCCGCATGTCACAAGCGGGTTGATCGTCACACGGGTGCCATCCCATGCACCGCCCAAGACGGTACCCGCCCCTTCGTGACCCAGGATAAGCGGTGCGGGACGGCGGTCGTCATGGCCCAGATAGGCATGCATGTCTGACCCGCAGATGCCTACACTGTCGATCCGGATCAGATGACAGTCCGGGGCCAAAACGGGGTCCGGCACATCGCAGAAATCCAATCCTTCGACACCGGTATAAACAAGCGCTTTCATTTTGCTGTAAACCCCCCATCGACCATTAAAACTTGCCCCGTCACATAGGCGCAGGCATCCGAACAGAAAAACAACAACGGTCCGTCAAGGTCTTCGGGTTCGCCGTTGCGGCCCAGACAGGTTTGCGCTGCGTTGCGGGCAGCACGTTCTTGGTCATTAAACACTGCCGCCGTCAGTTCGGTACGAAAGAACCCCGGACCAATCGCATTCACCGTGATGCCGTCGCGCGACCAAGCTTCGGCCATGGAGCGGGTCAGTTGTGCGATACCACCCTTTGACGCCCCGTAGCTAAGTCCGCCGGCAAAGGCGCGATACGATTGCAGCGAGGCGAAATTGACGATCCGCCCCCACCCCTTGGCCCGCATGCCAGGTACCAGATGCTGGGACAGGAAAAACGGTGCGGCTAGATTAAGGTTCAGCGTGATATCCCAGCCTTCCAGCGTAACATCATCCGCGACTTCGCGGGTGTTGATGCCTGCCGCATGTACCACAATATCGGGCGCTCCAAAGGGTTCAGCCGCAAGGCGCGCGATATCGGCAAGGCCTGCGCGGTCGTTCAGATCGTATGGCAGGGCAAATACTTCGCCTAGTGCCTCTGCTTGGAGCGTCGCCAGCGCGTCAGCGCGCCGAGCAATCGCAATTACCTTGGCTCCTGCCTGCGACAGCACCAGCGCTGCGCGTCGACCGAGGCCAGAACTGGCCCCGGTGACGCAGGCGACATGGCCGCTTAGATCAGGATGATCGCCCGGTTTCATGACTATTCTTCCACCTTCAGATCAAAGGTTTCGTTGGGGAAGAATTTGGCCAGCCGAATGTCGGCAGTCCGTGCATGCGCTTCCATCCCTTCAAGACGGGCAATACGCGCTGTGGCCACGGCAATCGGCTTGGCCCCCTCGCGGGTTGACCGCTGCCAGGTCACGATTTTCATGTACTTGTGCACCGAAAGCCCACCGGTATAGGTCGCAGCACGGCTGGTGGGCAGTACATGGTTGGTGCCTGACGCCTTGTCGCCAAAGGCCACTGTGGTTTCTTCGCCCAAGAACAACGAGCCATAGCAAAGCAGGCGATCAAGCCACCAATCCAGATCTTGGGCCTGAACGGTCAAGTGTTCGGGGGCGTATTCATCCGACGTCGACGCCATCTCTTCGCGGTCAGCGCACAAGATGACCTCGGCATAATCGCGCCACGCAGCGGTTGCGTTGGCTGCGTTCACCTCTGGCAGGGTTTCGATCAGGGTGGGGACAAGGCGCATCACCTCTTCGGCGATGCTTCGGTCATCGGTGACCAGCCACACGGGAGAATTGTACCCATGCTCGGCCTGACCGACCAGATCGGTGGCGACAACCATCGGATCGGCGGTTTTGTCGGCAAGGATCAGACTGTCTGTCGGTCCCGCGATCATGTCGATGCCAACGCGGCCGAACAAGATGCGCTTGGCTTCGGCAACAAACTGGTTGCCCGGGCCCACAAGGATATTCGCCTTCGGCAGCCCGAACAGACCAAAGGTCATAGCTGCAACGCCCTGCACGCCACCCATCGCCATGATCTTGTCCGCACCGCTGATATGCGCGGCATAGACAATCGCAGGAGCAATACCAACGTCGGGGCGGGGCGGGGAACAAGCCACGATATGTTTACAGCCTGCAACCTTGGCTGTGGTCACGGTCATGATCGCAGAAGCGATGTGCGAATAGCGGCCACCGGGCACGTAACAGCCCGCGGCATCGACCGGCATAACCTTTTGACCTGCGATCATGCCCGGAACTATTTCGACTTCGATATTGGTAAGGGTCGCTTTTTGCGCTTCGGCAAAGCGTTTCACGTTGTCGTGGCTAAACTGGATATCAGCTTTGACTTTTTCAGGCACCAGCGCGATGGCGGCGTCTATCTCGGCTTGGGACAGGATGATGCTGCCCTCGTATTTATCGAATTTCGCCGCGTACTCCAAAGCCTTCGCGTCGCCGCCGGCTTCGATATCATTCAGGATGCCCTGAACCAGATCATGCACATCCGAGGCACCGCTGCTGGGTGTGAGGGTCGCCTTCTTTAGATACTCGCGTGTCATGTTAAGAGTTTCCTATTGGTAAGCTTCTGGGAGAAGGATGGTTGAGATCGCTGGGATATAGGCGATCAGAAGGGTTACGATCAGCATGAAGATCACAAACGGGACGGCCTGTGCGGCAATCTTCAGTATTGATTCACCTGTGATGCCCGCAACCACGAAAAGGTTAAGGCCAAGGGGCGGCGTGATGAAGCCGACCCCCAAAGCGGTAATCATCATGATACAGAACTGAATTTCGTTCATCTCGATGTTTTGGGCCAAGGGGAACAAAATTGGGGCAAGGATCACGATATTAGGCGTGGTTTCCATTACGCAGCCCGCTGCTATCAGTATCAGGATCATCATCAGAATTAGCACCCAGGGTTCGTCACTGACGCTCGTAGCGGCTGCAACAAAACCCTGCGGCACTCCTAGGATTGCCAATGCCTGCGCCAGCGGCAGCGAGAAAGCGATAATCGGCAGGATCACCCCGTTCACCTTGGCCGAACTGACCAGCATCGCAGGGAAATCAGAAAACTTGAGCGTGCCAATGATAAAGCCGATGGCAATTGTGACCATAACGGCAATGGCTCCAGCTTCAGTCGGGGTCAGGCGTCCCGAAAAAATGCCGTAAAAGATGATGCCGGGAACCAAGAAGGCGTACCAACCGGATTTGATTGACTGCCAAAGGTTTACGGCCCATTCGCCGAACGTCATTAAGCCGCCGCCTTCGTAGGCGTGACGCCGATTGACAAGCGTGTTGGTGATTAGGATTGCCAGCAGCACCAGCAGCCCGGGAATGACGGCGGCCAGGAACAGGATCGACACGTTCACACCTAGCACAAGGCCAATGATAATATATGCAATTGAGGGCGGGATGAGGATGCCGGTGCAGGCACCCGCAGCGACCAGCGCACAGGCATAGGGGCGCGGATATCCGCTTTCGACAAGACGGTCGATGGTCATGCGACCCACCGCAGCGGCACCCGCGGCATCCGATCCTGAAATCGCTGCGAACATGCCGCAGACCAGAACCGTGGCCGAGCCAAAGCCACCCTTGGCCCAGCAAGTGATTGCTTCGGCCACATCGAGAAATTTCTTCGACAGACCGGTTCGCACCAACACGTCACCGGTCAGAATGAACAGCGGTACAGCCGTCAAAGCAAAGTGGTCGATGCCGTGAAACAAACTTTCGCCCAACAGGCTCAGTGGCAGTGCGCCCGAGATCATCAGCATCAAGATTGCGGCGGCTCCGATCGATGCCCAGACCGGTACGGCCAATGCGACAAGAACAACAAAGACGATGATCGGGATGTAGAAATCCCAGCCAAGCATGACGGGTTGGTTCTGTAGATTTTGCCAAAGCATGTCTTAGCCCTTCAATCGAACAGTTTATCGCCTTCGTAGACGGGACGCCCGTTACGAAGATCGGAGAGATCCCGAAGGAAGGACTGGACAAGCCGAAACGTGACCAGCGCGAAGCCGAAAGGCACAGCAAACAAAAACCAAACTTGGGAAATGCGCAGACCGTGGGTAACAGATCCAAATTTCCACGACACGTGGACGGCTTCCCAGGACCAATAAAGCGCGATCAGTGCGACGATGAACATGATCACATCGCCAAACATATAGATTAGAGTTTTAACAGTGTTAGGGACGTAGTTCAGGATCACGTCGATGCGGATATGGCCACGCTCTTTAACGGCCGCTGATGCGCCGATCCAAGCGAGGTAAATGAAGGAATAGCGCACCATCTCTTCTCCCCATATTGAGGAGTAAGAAAACACCTCGCGGCGGATGACTTCGATGAACATTGTGCCAACCAGCATTACGTAGAAAACAAGAAGCAGCCAACGCTCGGCGTTCTTGTCCAACGTATTATATATCTGCAACATACATTTCCCCCACTCAGGCGCGTTTAAAACGCTACCTGTTCCTTGAATTCAAAACGTCTCGTGAGTATGGTGTGGGCTGGGCCCCAGCGGGCTCCGGCCCTGAGTGCTTTAGGCGTCGTGGACGTAATGACGGCCCATGGTTCCCGCAGCTTCTTCGAGGCGCTTGAACGTATCCATGTCGCCGGCCAGGTCCATCTTGAACTGGTCCCACTCGGGCTTTTGGTAGCCGCCTGCTGATTTCCATTCGCCCAACTGATCATCGTTCAGCGTGTGGAATTCAACGCCATTAGACATCAGTTCTGACATGGCATAGGCGCGTGCGGCTGGCACTTTGGCAAGGTTCTGTGCCTGAGTGATTTCACCTGCGAATTCGATGCCTTCCTGAACGTCCAGCGGCAGCGAATTAAACCATTCTAGGTTGACCGAATAGACTTGGCTGTCTGGAACCGCTTGGGTGAAGGTCACGTGGCTCAGGATTTCACCGAAACCAAAGACATGCAAAGCACCAACCGATGGGTCAAGCGCATCAGCAACACCCTGACGGATTGCAGATGGCGTTTCGCCCCAAGCAACCGGTGTCGGATTGGCACCGACCATGCTGTAATACTGCTGCAACATCGCGGAACCGGGTACCCGGAACTTTACACCAGCCATGTCGGCGGGAGTGATTATGGCGGTGCCGCCCTGACGCACAGCAACAACGCGGGGATCGATGACGATGTAGAACAAGGACTTAAAGCCAGACGCCGCAATCTTGGGGTCAACTTCGCTTTTCCATGTGTCTGACGATGTCAGGTTGGTAAAGCGTTGGTTCGAGCCGCAAAAATATGGCAGATTGATCAGGTCAACGACCGATGCGAAAGGCGCAAAGTTGGCAAGCGAGTGCTGCGCGCATTGGATGGTGCCCGACTGCACTGCCTGCGCTAATGCGCCGCCAGCACCAAGCTGACCACCGGGGGCCAGGCGCACATAGACCTTACCGTTGGTCATGTTCTGGATGTTTTCTTTCAGATCTAGCTGCATGATGGGATAGCTGCGGTCAGCACCCAAAATATACGCTGTGGCCAGTGTCATTGTGAACTCGGCAGCGGCTTCACGCTCCCGCTCTTCGGATGAGGTTTGGGCCACGGCTGCGTTAGACCACAGCATACCACCTGCACCTGCGACCATGGCCGCCGTAAAGCCACCCGTGCCCGCTAGCTTCAGGAAATTTCTGCGTTCTTCGGAAACGATTTCTTTGTTGCGTTTGTTCATTATGGTTCCTCCCATATGGTTTGGATATTTTAGGTATCAGGCGTCTTCGCGCCCTTTTTTGTTTGTGTTTCTCGCTGAAGAATGCCGACCACAAAGGAAATTGATGCCGTCATCAGCATCAGCAGCTCCCCGACATTTCCAATAAGGGGGCCATCGCCAATCGCGCCTACGGCGACATTAGCTGTGAAGGCCAGAAGTAATATTAATGCTATAATAAATGCCATCTATCCCCCCAAATCGCTCATTTATTCGGCCATTCATGAACATGTAAGCGCTTACATTATTTTATGCAAGTGTTTATATTCGATTTAAGATAGCTTAGGGATGCATCTGAAACGGCCCTCGCTAATTTATTGATTTATATTAGAGCCGTGGCTCCTATCTCCGGTAGTTTTGACCCATGAAAAAAGTGTAAAGTCCCATGAACCGATCACCCGATTACAAACAGATTGCGACCCTCGCGGATGTTGCGCGCTACGCAAATGTATCCACGGCAACGGTTTCGCGCTGCCTGAATTCGCCAAATCTGGTCGTACCTCTGACGCGCGAACGGGTGCTAAGCGCAGTGCAATATCTGGGCTACACTCCGAATTTCGGGGCACGCGCTTTGGCCGCCAAACAGACCAACACCATCGGGGTTGTTATCCCCACGATGGAAAACGCGGTTTTCGCCCGTGGCATCCAGGCCTTCCAGGAAGAGCTGGTGCGCAACGGTAAAACGCTTCTGATAGCCTCGTCTGCCTACGACGAAGCCCTTGAGACCGAACAGGTACGCACGATTGTGGCACGCGGTGCCGACGGTGTCCTTTTGATAGGGTACCACCGCAGCGACGGCATTTATGACTTTCTGAAGAGGCGGTCCGTTCCTTTTGTCGTCGCGTGGTCTTTTGACCCCGACCGGCCAGAGCCAGCAGTAGGCTTTAATAATAAAGACGCCATGGCCGAACTGGCCCGACAGGTCATCCTTCACGGCCACCGCAATATCGCCTGTATTTCAGCCCCGACCGCAGCAAACGACCGGGCGCGCGAACGGGTTGCCGGCATCCGGCTCGCCATGACCGAAGCAGGGCTTTCCGAGGATCAACTTGAGTTAACAGAGACCCCTTATGGAATCGAGGCCGGCGAAATTGCCTTTCGATCAACCCTAGCTAAAGCGCCTAGTACCACGGCCGTGATGTGTGTAAACGATGTGCTTGCTATAGGCGCGTTGCGGGCGGCAAAGGAAATGGGGCTGCGGGTGCCTGATGATATCTCAATCACCGGTTTTGACGACATTGAGCTGGCCATGCTGGCCGACCCGGCCTTGACGACGGTGCACGTGCCGCACCGCGAAATGGGTCGGCGCGCGGCCAGCATGTTGATACAGATGGTCAAACAGCGCGAAGCCTGCGAAAGTATTGAGCTTCCTACCGACATACGCCTGCGACGATCTCTGGGGCCCACCCCAGGATAACAGGTTCCAATGGATTAAACATCCTCCAAAGGGTTTGTCGGAGAGAAAGAAGTTCTTGCGGCTAGCGATCCACTTTGCGCCATCCGTAGACAAGCCCCCGCCCGGAACGATCATATGGACATGCGGGTGGTGGGTCATCGCGGATCCCCAAGTGTGAAGGACCGACGTTATGCCAACCTTTGCCCCCAGATGTTTAGGATCGGCGGCGATTTTGACCACAGTGTCGGCGCTCGCCCACATCAGCAGATTATAGATCTCGCGTTTGTTCTGATATGCGATGTCAGCAATCTGCTTTGGCAAAGTGAAGACCAGATGGAAATACCGCACGGGCAGCAGCTCTGCCTCACGCGCTGCCAGCCATGTCTTCGCCGCACCCGCCTGACACTTTGGACAGTGACGATTGCGGCACGAATTGTAGGCGATGTGCTCATGCGCGCAGTCGGCGCACCGCGCGACATGTCCGCCAAGTGCCGCCGTTCGACATCGCACGATCGCACTCATGACTTTGAACTGGTTCAGGCTGATGTGCCCTGCGTTTGCCGCACGCCAGGCAGCACCATGGTCACGGAAGATATTCGCGACCTCCAGTGATGGGCCGGACATGGTGGCTTATGAAGGCTTAGGCTTGCCCTTCTTCCGCTTGGCCCCATTCAGATCATCTAGGGGGCTGTCCACTGCCGCGATCATACCCGTGGCGACGCTGGCATAGCGTGCTGTGGTCGTCAGTTTGGAATGCCCCAAAAGGGCCTGAATGACGCGGATATCCACGCCGCGCTCCAACAGATGGGTTGCAAAACTGTGCCTCAACGTGTGCAGCGTGACCGGTTTGGTGATCCCGGCTTCCCGCGCGGTCTCTTTGAATAGCCGCGAAATCTGCCGCGCTGAAAGGTGCTTGCCACGATATCCGGGGAAGAGGATCCGCTCGGGTGGTGACACATCCTTATCCTGACCGGTCGGACGTTCTATCCACCACGCGCGCAACAGCCCCAGAATGTCCGAGGGCAGCATGACGTTACGGTCTTTGCGGCCCTTCGCTTGCATGATGCGGATGATTTGTTGCGCGCTGTCGATATCGCCAACCTTCAGCTTGACGACCTCACCCGCCCGCAATCCGCAGCCATAGGCCAGCGACAGCATGACCTTGGCCTTCAGGCTTGGGTCCATGGCCAAGATGCGCTTGATCTCCTTCTTGCTGAGGACCAGCGGGACCTTTACCGGTTCCTTCAAATGGAAAACCTCGGCCACCAGATCATGACGTCGCAGGGTCACGCGGAGCAGAAACTTAACGCCTGTCATGGTTTGGTTCCGCGTGCAGATGCTGGTGCCGCTCTCGATTAAATGCTGTTGGAAATACTTCAAATCATCCGGCGTCGCCGTCTCCGGAGACCGCCCGAGTCAGGCCGCAAACCGCTTGCATGCACGCAAGTGACTGGTCTGGGATGCAGGGCCGAGATTGCGCCCGGACATATCCGCGATCATGCGCGCACGAAGGGGCGTCGTTGGTGTGGAATGCTGAATGTTCATGTGAAAACCCTCTGTCATCGAGGCAAAATCACCTCGACCAACATTACACACCCGACATCAAAACACGCGCAACATATTCCTATCTACCGCAACAGCCGACACAAGCGCCCTATCGCGAAGCGATTTAGTGCTTGGGCCGAAAGTAACAATATTTAGGAATGTTTGGCACCCGTTGTTGAAGGTAGTCTAAAGCAAAGAACGGCTGGCTCTGAATCGCAAAGCGTTATATTATAACACCCATGATCCCTTAGCTGTTCATCGAGGCAAACCATGACTATTCACACTAGATTTCATTCACCAGAACACGAAGCCGCATTTCGGGAAAGCTCGCTTCCCTACCGGCGCGGGAACCCCCATGCTCAGATATGCGGCGCACGTCTGCGCACCGGGGCTGCCTGCCCGAACCCGCCTTTACGAGAGGGCGCTGGGCGCTGCTTGAGCCATGCAGGTCCGAAAGCGGCGAACGAGCACCACGAGCGCTTGCATCAGGGTTTCATGTCGGGCCGGGTGAGTGCCGAAACATGGAACCGGGCCGAGGCACGGCGCGCTAAGAACCGGCTTGGCGACCAATGGAAGAAGAACTCTTGGTTGCCCGGAACAACTATCGACCTAGGGGGCCACGAAGACGCATTTAGGGCAGCGATTGGCGGCACCGATATAGACGCTCTGCCCCCCGCCGTCGTCGATTGGTTGCGCTGGAGATACCGGCGCACGCAGATCGACGCGCGGAACGACGGTGCGTGGCACAAAGCATTGACTCAGGGACTCCCAAAACGAGTCGCTAAGGCCGGTTTACGCCCCACTGATATGTCCAAGTACCTAAAAGCGCAGGGCGCGGCTCCTAGGACGTGGATTGCAGATAGTGAAGACGATCACGCTGCATATTCAAAGCGTAATATGCCGGACAAGCCCCGTGCACCGAAAGTCAAACGCGGGAAAGGCTATGCACGGCGCGGACGTCCCCGGACGCAACCTGCGGCAGACGACGAATACGGAGAATTGATGGAAGTGTATCGTGTGCACCGTGACGTGCTTGCACCGATCATGGAAGTGACACTGGGCGAAGCGCGGCAGCTAGCCGTTCTTCGATCCTTGCGGGACTACATGGCGCGACCACAGGACGCAAATGCCGTCCAGCAGTGGATAGATATCGTTACACAGGTTCAAGTCCGGTGATATAACCTGTCTTCGCGGAAACGGGGGTAAATAGAAAAGGCGCGCCGATATTGACGGCACGCCTCGTTGTTTTAGTATGCGGCTGGGTTAATGCAGCAATCTTCGCCCATCGCTGTAAAATAGCACGCATACGAGTGGTGCAAAATCTCCACTTCCTGGGCCAGACGCTTATTCTCTTTGCGCAAACGATCCAATTCTGCCGCATCTGACTTTTGACGACGCTTCGCTTCAGTTGACTCAAACGCTTCTATCTCAAGCCGCCACGTTTTTAGCTGCGTGCCTGTTATGCCAAGCTCTTTGGCTACGCTGCCCTGTGTCGCTCCTGGCTCATAAAGCCGATCAACCGCGCCTGCCTTGAAATCGTCAGTGTACGTTCTTCGATGTTGTCCCATTTGGTGCCCTGTTCCCGGACTGGGGGTAAAGTACCCCAATGTCCGGGAACAGGGACGAAGTTCAGAATTGTCAATACCGTTAAAGAGACCGCAAGGATGTGTTTTTGAAACCCCTTTTAAAACGCCCACTGGCCTCGCGATTTTCGTCGCCACGGCTTCGGCGGTACTGCAGCGATTTCCGTGATGGTAGGCTCGATTGAGGTTTCTTGCCGACAAAGCACTATGATGTTCCGTTTCAGAATATTACGAACGGTCGTTGGATACCATCTACCACCACGGGCTGTGGCTATTTTGCGGTCGTTTAAAGCATCGGCGATAAAGTGAAGGCTTTGTCCACGTTCAAATAGTTCCGCTATCGAGGGCATTACGGACATTGCAAAGACATTCGCATTTTCTGCATTCTTTAACGCCCCGCTTATTGCTGAGGGATATCTCTCTGCAGATCGGGCCTCGGTGGGTCGCGCGGATTTAACCGACCGCGACGACTTTCCGTCGGCCCTCCCTGACGCGAGTGTCGCGGCAGTCTTGCCAGAAATAATACGGCTTCGGCGCCGGGCTCGCTCCAAAAGCATGATCAATTTTTTCTGATGGAAGCTCGGAACGTCTCCTGATGCAACTTCAACTTGGCTCTCCAGCAATGTCGAGAGGAATACCGGCGAAAGGTCAAGGCGACCGAGTTTGGCAACAAGGAGCGTCGCATTCTCTTCCTTCGCCTTGATTAACGCGCGTGCTAATTGTGGTCGGGATCGTTCTCCATAGGTTTCGATCTCGACGAATTGCCCAACAAGTTTGTCATGAAAGGACATCCAAGCCACAACGGCCTGCTCCTGTTTCTTGAGATGATGGTGGGCCTGGTCGCCAGCGGGGATGCGATAATAGGCTATGAGGCGTTTCATAAAGGCGCGCTCTCGGAGAGCGACCAGTATATGCGATCTCCTCGGCGAGGAAATATGAAATGAATGTCAGTATTTTTCATCGTGTAAACTCGTTTCGTGAGGGTTTCTCTGTCCTGAAAAGGATCCACATAGTGACAATCTGCGTCACGACGCATTTTTTCATATGATCCGTCTGGGAGGGGGGCGGAGAATAATTCCATCATCATCAATCTACTCGGCACCTCAGGCGATATTTGGAATGCCCGCGGTAAGGCTTTTTAGAACAAACTTTGGATCAGCTTTACTTCACGGAAATGGATAACAGTCATGATGCTTTGAAGTGATGTCTGCGTCCCATTCTCAAGAAACTAGAAGATAAGGCAGCACTGCTATTTCTGCTATTTCCGCTATTTTGCGATAAATGTCTGCCACTGTGGCCCCCAAAATAGCAGGAATAGCAGGAATAGCGGGCCGCCAAACCCAAACTTACATTAAATTACCCTACATTAAATCAGATCTCATCCGGAGCATCACCCAGATTCTGCAACACGAACGATCCTATATGCCGTTGTGCGATGGGCACCTCGAACAACAGTTTCCGGCGGGATACGAACGATCCAACCATGTTCTTCCACAACAGCCAAAGCTTCTTTTACTTTCTTGGTGTCGCGTAGGGAGTTTGGGCCGTGCTTTACAACGTCACTCGGTAAAATTTCCTTGTCCGCCCATTTGTTAAGAAGCCATAGTCGCAACATTTCAGCCCTACTAGCTTTCTCGGAAACCAAAGCGGAGTCGACGAGACGTTTGGCTTCAATCAGATAGTAGCGCGCCAAAATAATAGCGTTTCCCATGGTATGGGCTGTGATTTCAGAAGCGTGCACGTTTTCCCACAAAGTCAAAACAGCGGCAATTCTAACAGCTTGCTCGGCACTTTTACTCGCAAAAGGGCATATGCTTGAATATTCGCCCCCCGCTTTTTGCCCTTCTTCAGTGGCTTTGAAATAATACCACAACCTGTCTGTTGCTTCATCCGATAAGGTTAAAGCAGGCGGATCAAGTTCGTTGTTTGAATCTTTCCTTAAAGGTGGTTCAGTTTCCAGCAACAGGCGAAGCTTTGCACCAAACGTTGCGATCTGTGCATCACTTACCGGATCATACCCGCGCCTCGTTCTTGTTCCAATCGTGCTTGGGGGCTCACAAATTAAGAAACGCGCCAAGAAACCTTGACTAGCAACAACAGGGTTAGCCAGCATTGGGCGAGCGGCGACCGGTTGCACCATGATGTGAATAGCCAACCTACGCCCATACATCGTCAGGCTGCCATCGCCCGCACGCGTTCTTACGATTGGTGCTCCGTCCCATAGGCTAGACAGCCCAGCGCACGTTTTTAACACATTGTCTTTATTCATGGCGTGGCCACCGATTAGACCTCCTCCTTCATCTGTGAGCAACCCGAGTGACGGATGGCTTTTTTCATATAGCTTAACCAACCCCTCAAACGTAGGCTCTGTGACCGTTCTGTTGGGCGCGCGAGGCGGGTGCGGTTGCGGGTGGAATGCTTCTAGCTCCGCATTTGCAGCAGCTTGCTTATCTGCAGTTTTTCCATCCATTGCGTCCATTAAGAGTTTTTCTCTCTTCTTTTCCCAAATCCTTAAATCAATGGCGTGCCGCTCCACTTCTGCGTTGTATATTTTTTGAGCATCCTGCTCATACACTCTGATCTGCTCAATCAATAGTTTATCACAACTGCTTTTACGCTCGCCCGACTGTGCGATAGTTAGGACAAATAAACTGCAGGGAAAAATTCGGCCTTCTGTCTCCACATTTCCAAAGGCTTGCGTGGCCAAAGATGCAATCGACAGAGCTGACTGTGCTGCAATAGCAATGGGTGCCTGGGTTTTGTCGTGGACGCCAAGTACCACTTCTTTGAGAGGGCCTAGTGCTTCAACCGGGAATTCTTCTCCCTCGGGGATTTCTCTGATTATTGGTTGTGGGGCATTCCCAAGAAACGGAGTGATTTTTGATGCAGTTTTGTTCATGATGCGGCCCCAGCGACAAGCACATCGTTCCAATCTTTCCCCCTAGGAGCTAGCATCAATGAAACAGACCAGCCCAGCGCTGTCGCTCGCCATGCAAGACTGGTTGCTGCCCGTTTGCCAGCCTCATCACCATCACCACCAATGATCAAGCGGTGGGCCAGCATAGGGAGTTCTAAGCCCTTAATGCCGCTTGTGGACAAGGCAGCCCAAACAGTGGGGGAGCGATCGCCGAAGATTTGCAACAGGCTTAGCCCCGTTTCAATCCCTTCGCAAACGATCAAGGGCCCGTCGCCATTGGAAAGCCCAACAGCACCACCGCTGCAAGGCCCTAACATCATCTTCGCAAAGGTTGCTAAACGCACGCCTCCATGCGTGAAATATGTTCTATGCACCCCGCCGCATGGTTCGACATTAGCAACCATAGCACAACACTTGCTGCTAGATGGTCCGTGATAGATATCCGGAACAAAGCGCAAGCTTTTTGGAAGCGGAATTGATATACCGCGACCTTGCAAGTATGCCTCCGCCTCGGTGCCTTGTATCGGCCTGCTTTCTTTCCATAAAGTGCGCGCCCTCCTTGTTTGGGCAAGCTGGCATTTGGTGAAGACTTTGACCGCCCCTTTCTGGGCTTCAAACTCATAGCCAGCCTCTCTTGTGGGCAGCTTTGCCGCCAATGCAATTTGCGCATAACTGCACTCCGACTTGAAACAATGGGCGAGAATTCTGTTTCCTTGCAGTAACAGGCTTAAAGCATTTTGATCGTTTCTACGTTCAGGCTGACAGATCGGGCACGGCGCCTGGCCTTTACCATTGTGATATGTGCCCCCCAACCTAAGCGTGAGTGATTGGATATCCATTTATACTATTCCTTCATTTCAGTTTTGGTTTGAAATTCGGAACGGGTCTGGTACACTAAAACTCTATCACAAGTCTAAAGTATCCCTCGAAAACCCCGTTTATCCGAATGGGGTTTTCGTTTATTTTGAAGGCTCGATGCGCTGGGCATTTGCCCATTTATTTAGATCTGAACCTTGATAAATGATTTTGCGGCCCTGACGGTAAAAGGCAGGCGAGCGTCCATGATGGCGCATTTGAGCCTGCTTCTCGCGGCTTCCAAGCAACGTAAGGATAAGTGGGTCCGTCACTTGATAGTGTCGTTCTTCGTCAAATAAGGCTGTCATGGGGTTATCTCCATAGGTTTAATTATGGTTCCCAATTAACAACGCGTATTTCGGCTTAAATAGGTGTCACGATTAAATTAGCGTTTCGAAACAGTGTCACGATTTACGCCCCGGCTTGGATAAATATGGGAAATCCTGTGCCACTTTCGCCCAAACTCGCTGCTGCGCTCGAACTTTCAATCCACTAGCAAACTTTGCAGCGAAGCGTTCTTTCGTTATCTTCGGGCAACCATTTTCTGTTAGGAACAGGCAAAACTCTCTCTCCACCATCCTTTCTGTTTTTTTGCTTTGTTCGGATTGGTCCTCAAGTCCACTAAATGTAAGTTGAGTTTTGTCATCATCGAGTTCTTTTTCACCTCGCATGTTCCAAAAATCTTTCCAGCCTTCATGATACAGCCTCTCTGGGATACAAACCGCATATCCGTCAAATTGCCTTAGAACGCCGGCTACTGATACCATGTCTTCAAATAAGCATATTTCCTTAGCTTCATCAGCTTCATCGTCCAGTTTTGAAAGATGGTCATACAGCTTCATGGAAATGGTACCGGTTCGGTAGTCTAAAAAAAGTTTTGGGCTGACATGCCCGATTTTATCGATATACGTGGAATCGAGGCTCTGGGCTATTTCATCTCCATTTACTTGTTGCTCAAGGTTTATTTCACAGTCCGTGTTAACCGCATCAGAAAAGAATTCACCCCGCTCTGAGAAATCTGAGGCATCTTTTCGTGAGACTTCCTCACATAAGTCATGTTGAGCCATCAATTCATCAGTTAGCTTAAGGGTTATGATGAGATCTTCACTAAAATGGCTGCACATAGCGCCCCAGCGGAATACCCCACGGGTAAATGGAATGTGACTTATTCGAATTGGAAAAGAGCCATCTTTGGTTAGGTGAAGTTCTTCTTTGCAAAAGTCCATTATCCACTGTTTTACTATGTCGTTAGGCATATCTGCATAAAACCTAGAAGAAAATAGATCCGCTTGATCCAGATATTCATGAGCTTGATAATCTTCGTTGTAGGCAGCCTCGAACAAGTCAATCAATGGGATATAACCAACGGGTGCAAACATTAAATTTCTCCTTACAATTCCAGCGCTGCTTCCGGCAACATACGGCGACCGGAGCTCCATCAAGTCTTTATGGCGCCTCAATGGATCAGAACGTGCGTAATTAAAACAGTCCCCACGTTATGTACATATTATAGCTAACTTCCCACTTCCAAAGTGCTGAAAACATAGAAGCATCCATCCAGCGGATAGTCTTTGTGCAATTAAGGGGGCCGAGGCGTCTTGTCCAAAAGCGACCTCATTCAGTCTCTCTAGAATGGTTGATTTTAATAGGTACTAGGGGCCCACTACTGGATCTTTTTTAGAGAAAAAAGCAATATTCACCGCTATGGAGATCACTTTTATAGACCTCAAAAAGCGATAGCGTTGATTGCCTCGAACTTTTGTTCGAGCGACGCCCCTGATCCGTAGCGTTCGCGCACAAGCGCATGTCCCATAAGGTCGGCTGCAAGCCTATCGGGCACGTTCTTGGCTAATAACCTGTCTTCAAAACTGTGACGCAAGCAATAGACGCTATGTTTGGGCGTTTCACGCAATCCGTTCTCGGTCAAAAACTTATTTATCGTGCCTGACAGGCTAGCGCTATCTGCCCCATATCGCGGAAACCCTTGGGGATGCGCCCTGAACGATTCTAGGCTCACCCCAACCAAGGGTATTGTGCGCTCCGAGTGGTGATTTTTGAGGGTGCGACCCACTGGTTGGATGATGATATGAGGGATGTTGTGATCAAGCCTGATTTGATCGCTTGTGAGGCAAGCCCCTTCGGAGGGTCTGTATCCGGTGTTTATCATGCCCAACAGGATCGCGCGCGCTTCCGTGTTCAATCCGTCCATGGCGCCAGCTTTGAGAAGCTTTTCCCTGATCCACGTATCCGAGAAGGGTGGGCGCGCGTATTTCTTACCTTCCTTTATCTTCAACCCATCAAATGGAAGTGTGAGGTTAAGCCCCTTGGCGCGGTTCACCTTGCGCAGAATGGATGTCAAATAGGTGAAATCCTTGTTAGCCGAATTTGGCGTGACGCCTTCCCCTTCGATCCGGTCCATCCACCAGCTCCTGAACTCATTCATCGTGTCTGGGGTGATTTGTTCCAACTCAAGATCACCCACAATGTCGATGAAGTTTTTGAATGCTTTCATCCGAGGATTGCGCCAATGTCTGATCTGCAAATCGCTTTTCCCCTGCACCATATCGCGCGCCATGGGCCAATATGCGTCCAATGCCCCGCTCAAGGTTAATGCGGGCGGATCAACGGTTCCAGCCAAGGCGGCAAGTTCGGTTTCGTTTATTTTCCCTGATTTGTCGGTGGCCGCTTCTATTCGTTTCAGAACTTCTTCGAGCGGGAGTTGAACCACTTGTAGTGCGGTCAGATAGGTGAAGCCTTTGCTCTTGGCGATGTTGATCGCGGCTTGGTATCGTCTTTCCGCGCTGTCGGAATCCCCCTCAAGACGCAATTCCCACGTGGCAATGAGATAGTCCCAAACCTTTCTGGCTTTTTCTTCTGCTATTTGCCTGGAATCCGTGTTCAGGGAGTACCGTATCATCTTGCGCTCCTCAACCTGTCGGTATCGGATAGGCACCCGTTTTCGCATGGAATAAATTCCGTTACGCTGTTCTAAGCTTTTCATTCCATCCGCCGCTATTGTGACTTTGCAAACAGTTATCAGCATTACGCGCAGAATGACAAGTGTACCTAATTGTGTACCAACCTGTGCACCAAAACTCGAAGCAATCCTGCATTCTTACTTGACGCAATTGCTGCCTTCAAAAGGAAAATTTTGCACAAATCATTTAAAACCAGCGCGTTAACGAAAGATTTCTCGTTTTCCATACCAAAGCTCAGGGAAGGTTCTGGCGGAGGAGCAGTCCGCCTTCGTACATTCCAACCCGTTCCGAAAGGCTCCCACAACCAATTATAAATAAAGGTAATAATTCCATACTTGATCCTATACGTTCCTACACAATCCTGTACAATCCCCCATTAGGTGGGGGATATTATGGGGGATCAAAGATGACCACTGGTGGTATCCGCAAACCTGAAAAAGCATTGACAGTGCAATTCGTGAAATCGGTCACGACAGCCGGAAAATATTTCGACGGGAATGGCTTGTTCCTACGCGTGAAATCGAACGGGACCAAGCAATGGGTGCAGCGCATCACTATTCGCCGCAAACGCTGTGAGCTCGGGTTAGGCAATCCATCGCTGGTATCCTTGGCGGCAGCACGGGAAACGGCACTCGAGAATCGGAAGCTGGCGCGATCGGGTGGCGACCCAATGCGCGCAAAAAAAGAAGCCGCTGCAATGTTAACCTTTGAACAGGCTGCTAGAACAGTTCACGAACTGCATAAGCCAACATGGCGCAATGTGAAGCACGCAGCGCAATTCATAAGCACGCTGGAAACCTACGCTTTCCCTCGCATGGGTAATCTAAAAGTAGGTGATGTGGAACCTTCCGATGTGCTGGCTGTACTGTCACCTATCTGGACGAAAAAGCCCGAGACCGCACGGCGTGTGCGGCAACGTATTGGCACCGTAATGAAATGGGCGGTTGCGCAGGGCTGGAGCCAAGACAACCCAGCGGATGCAATTGCACAAGCCCTGCCCAAAATCACAAAAGTGCAAAAGCATCGGAAATCCCTACCCTATCAGGAAGTGCAAAGCTGTCTTCGCACTATCAAAGCATCAGGTGCTGGGATCACCACCAAACTGGCTCTGGAATTTCTTGTTTTGACTGCGTCGCGATCTGGCGAGGTACGCGGGGCATTATGGTCAGAGTTTGATTTTCATGGGGCGTCCAGTGCGACAACGGCGACAATGGCGACATGGGAAATTCCAGCCGAGCGGATGAAAGCAAAGAAATCGCACCGCGTCCCAATTTCAGAACGAGCTCTCACTCTTCTACGAGAGGCGGAGCCAATGATTGATGATACTGGCCTCGTGTTTGTAGGCACAAAAATGGGCAAACCGCTTTCAGATATGACCTTATCCAAACTTGTGAAAGAACATGGCTTTGAAGTGGACGTCCACGGGTTCCGCACTTCGTTCCGTACGTGGACGCAAGAACAGACAAACTTCCCGAGAGAAGTCGCGGAAGCCGCTCTTGCGCATAAGTTGGGCGACGCAGTGGAGCAAGCTTACGCCCGATCGGATTTGTTTGATAAACGGCGCATAATGATGGAAAGTTGGGCAAATTTTATCTCTCTTTCAGAGAGGGCCGTCTAAAAGACTTGAAACGAATAAGGACACGAACGCTGGAAACCTTCAAAGCGATTTCCTGTAGTCAGATCAACTTTGCTACTTTCTGGTCACGCCTGTTCCGACGAGCGGATAACGCGGCGGATTGCACTGCAATCGAAAGGACCCCACATTACAACGGCATTGACAACAAGGTTGCAGGGTCGGTTCCCAACACTTTATTTGGCCTGATCAATTCAGTGCATGTCGACTACTATTTCAAAAACAGGGCAAAAGCCCTTCAAGATTTTTTTTCACCTAAGGTCACGGAGTTCTAATTGGTGGATAATTTTTTGAACGAAGGTGTTGCCTTGCAATCCCGACGATTGCAGTCATAACTTTACGTTGTTCTGAAAAACGCGGAGTTTACTATAGAATGGTCATTAGTGAAGACGACGCTGATCGATTGATCGCAACAATACTGGATGCGCTGACGGATAAAAATTTGGAGCCAAACGGATCCGGGGTCAATGATCTGATTGGTCAGTGGCGCGCCGAGATTGAATCAGGACGGGCGATCGACCGAAAGTTGACCTACAAGCAAAGCCCTGGTCTCGATGAAGTCAGTGGTACTCCTCGCTCTGGAACCTCCACTTCTGGTGACTTCGTTGGCAAAGAGGAATTTACTAAAGTTGAACAATTCGATCTTTTGATAGAGACTCTCGGCCTAGCTTTTATGGCCCCACAAATGATGGCATCACGCTTTCTCGACAATATCGAGAAATTTTCTTCGCCAGAAAATAGTGGAAAAGCTGAACCTACTAAGATTTCTCTCGCCGATGGCGGTGACTCTGAAGGTGCAGTGCGGCACATAAATCGAGAAAATGTTGCTCAATCGGCAGCGGCAACAGATCAGCTGGGAAAGCTTCTCCAAGAGTTAGCTAAAGAAGCTGGGCTGAAATTGCGCCAGTTTAAAACTAGTGTTGAGGAAATCTGATGCCACTACGCGCAGATATGTGGAATGATATTTCTACAGCAATAGGAACCGCTAAAAGCGCCAACCTTTCGGGAACATCCGCTGGGAACGACCTCTATGAGTGCTACATTTGGGCATTGGTCCTTGAGGCAGCACAACGAGAGGGAGCTACAATTCAATTGATTACACGGTCCGGCTCCCCAGTTAGTAACTTTTGGTTTCGAACAGCGCCTTCATCGATATTCTCGACAACGCATGATTACTGCCACGCTCAAATACACTTCATTGGACGCCCTACGCTTGAGGCACACGTCGGCATATTTGTATCGGGAAAGTCAAAAGTAAAACATGAATGTGATGTCGCTGTAATTCATTCAGACGAGGCCACTATATGCCGAAGTGAAAACGTAAACCCGCGATCGAGTAAGGTACTTATGGCGATCGAATGCAAATACTATCTCAGTAGTAGTTTAGGGGTAAACCTTGGCCGTTCCTTTCTTGGTTTGGTCGACGATATCTACACAAATAACCGATATTTTGTGTCTACACAAAACACTGGATCGGTGGACCGGCTTTTCTCTCGCCACAAGAAAGAATACGAAATTGGTTTGTCGCCTATGACGCCCGACTTGGAGATTAGGCTTCGTGGTTCCTTTGAAAAGGTGTTTCGAAATTTTAAGA
Source organism: Falsihalocynthiibacter sp. CO-5D18 (assembly GCF_041205445.1). Classification (NCBI taxonomy): domain Bacteria; kingdom Pseudomonadati; phylum Pseudomonadota; class Alphaproteobacteria; order Rhodobacterales; family Roseobacteraceae; genus Falsihalocynthiibacter; species Falsihalocynthiibacter sp. CO-5D18. Next base: position 60,973 of record NZ_JBGFCF010000009.1, read on the forward strand.
CTGGATAGATTCACCTTAGTTATTGTTCTGCAATTTGAACGACCTCCGAGATTTTTCAGGAGACCTGGGTAAGGTGTTGTCGGCTTTTTGTCCGGATGATCATTGCCTCACTAAAGAACTAAGCCCAATTGTAGCTATAATTTTCGAGCTACTGCATATCGTAGGAAGAACATTTGCCTAAACGATCTATTTCTCAGAGGATCGGAGACCAAGCCGAACACCTCGCCCAAGGAGCTTTTCTAGATTCTTCAAACTGGATTTGTAGAACCCAGTCGCATGACTTTGGGGTTGATCTGGAAGCAGAGCTTATCGACATCATCAATGGCGTCGAAGAATTGTCCGGCGCACTCGTGAAAATTCAAGTCAAAGGAACGCTCAAGCCGATTCTCAGGGACCGCGGTTATTATATCCGATTAAAGACGGATTATCTCAAGTACGCTAACCAGTTTAGAGTTCCGGTAATCCTTCTCTTGGTGAACGTCCTCAGCAAAGAAATCCACTACCTTTGGCTGCAGGAGTACATACTCGGCAGGGAAGATATCTTGTACGGGGCCAAAAGTGTTTTGGTTAAGGTTCCCAGAGAAAACGCGCTCAATCGTTCATTCGATCATCAGCTTCCAGAGATAGCGCTGGGCGTGACTAACGGCGCTCAGTTGATGGCCGTCCAGAAACTTTTTGAAGTGTTTTCATCAAAGTATGATCAGAAGGCAATGGAATTGGCTTCGGGTCTCCTTGAGCATCTTGGTGAAGGGGGGCACGTTTCAATATTCAATGGGGCCATAAACAATCTGATCAAACGAGGCCCGCACCTGTCTCGAATAGGCTCACAAGAGTTTGGGAAAATCCTAGCCGACCTTACTCGTCGTTTTGGCGACAAGTTGGATGCAGACCAAGTATTAAAGATGGTTGTAAGGGGCGACTCCTACTCTCTTGCCGGCCTCGACGGGCTGCTCGGTCTCTATGACGGGTTCCCCGACCACGCTAAGTCGCTTGATCTGGCAAGCCAGTTCGATAAACTCGGTCTCCACCAATTGAGTTGGTATTGCCGCTTTCGAGAAGCGCATGCTCAGTTGGATTCTATGAGTATTTGGCTCCAAATTTCCCAAATTGAAACTGCGTTCGAAACTAAGGCTGGAGTCCTGTTTATCCCTGAGGAAGAACGTGACTATTGCAGTATGAAATGGCCCAATAGAGCAGACGCAGTCTACATTCAGTCGCTCAAACTACGAGAAACTTAGGCCATTCAAATACTACTTACACTCTGGCACAAAATCTCCTAGGCGTCATATGGGTACAAAAACGCGCTATAATCCATCGACTTAGGACCGCTTGGTGCAAATGGAAGACCACAATGCATTCACTTTCCTACATAAACGAGTCGGACAAAATGGCCGCCTAAGGCCAAAAATCTAACCCCAAGGATCCGAGCAAAACTGGAGAATACTTGGGGCTCAGATCCAAGCACAAAATGACGGAAAGATGAATGAGTTATATTTCCACGTCAAACAGCGCCATCTTGATTGTTAGAATTAATCAGAATGATTCGCGCACGGCACTTTTTAGGTACTTCCAACCGTGATCGCCCAATTCATTGGTCAATATTTTTAGCGAACGCTCCACATATTTCGCCATACAATGGTCTTCCACACAGTTATCAATCAATTCTATAGAAGTTTTTTTACGAAGCCCCGCTTTAGACAAAGACTCGCAAGATACTGTACTTTAACAAAAAAATTTCCGCGTGGGCTTCTGGCGTAAAAAAACCGATTATTACGCCGCGCCCCTTACGCTGCACTGCAACTCTCACTACAATGCCTAACAGGTACGGTAAGAACCGAGACAATCCGTGCGGTGCCCCCCTAGATTAGCGATTGGCGTCGCTAAAGGGGGTCACCGAGATAGGCCAAGAATTTGCTAACCCATGGTCTGTCTCCTTTCTCTCATTTTTTGGCAGGTTTTCCAATGGGAAAATTTGGCATTCAACAAATGAAAAAGGTAAATAGGATGGAATCTATCCATAGACGCCCAGAAGTAGAGAAACAAACAGGGCTATCGCGCAGCACGATCTACCAACAAATGTCCGAGGGAACTTTCCCGAAGCCCATTCGCATCGGTAAGCGTGCTGTTGGTTGGACGGGGAGCTCAATCTCGGCATGGCTTGCGGATCGAGCAAAAATCAACGCCAATTAAAATGGCCCCGCTGTTCAGGGCGGGGCCTAGGCCATATTCACACATTATTTATAGCCTCGCCCGCCCTCTTTTGCAAATGCAACATGAGGTATTTTAAATGGTATACGACCACTTCTCTAGAAATTCGGTACAGGTTTTTGACTGCTACAATGCGCTTTTTGACCAGCGCATTGCAGCACTCAAAAACGAATTCCGAGATATTGACGTTTGGCCAGTCAGGGCAATTATTCACGTCCAACTTAAGAAATGCAAATGGCCCAAAAAGGTTGAGTATCATGCACCCAAGGACATTGCATACGACTGTCTAAAATTGGGCACTCACCCGACGAGGCGCATGAGCGAACATCAAACCTCATATTTATGCATTCGTTATGGCCATACCACGGCACAAGCGAAATTTGTAGCCCCTCTGGCCTGCGAAGGATGGGGGTAATCATGGATATTCAAAGACTTACGGAAGATCTTGGCGGCAGGTGGCACGGAAGCTACGGGCTGGCCTATTGCCCTGCACACGACAACACTCGGACCCCTGCCCTGTCGCTAGCCGAAGGAACGGACAACCGACTATTAGTGAAATGTCACACTGGATGTACGTTCACAGAGGTTTTGGACGCCCTACGCAGACGCGGACTAATAGATCAGGGCAGGAGTGACTCGACGCCGAATCCATTGGTACAAGCGCAACGTTGGGCGAAAAAACAAACTGATGCTGCCACAAGGGCAGCACAGGCAAGACGCCTTTGGACCGAGGCAAAACCCATAGCGGGCACTCTGGCAGAGGTCTATTTAAGAAAGCGCGGCATCACCTGCTTCCTTCCCGAGTCTTTGCGTTTTTCTCCATCATGCTGGCACGCATCCGCCCAGCGGTATCCGGCACTGGTTGCCATGATCGAGGGGGCCGAAAGCTTCGCAGTACATCGCACCTATCTTGCGCCGGATGGTACAGGAAAGGCCGCAGTGACGCCCTCAAAAACGATGCTCGGTCAATGTGCGGGTGGAGCTGTTCGCCTTTCAGAGGTGCAAGGACCGCTTATCATATCTGAAGGAATCGAAACTTCTCTAAGTCTAGCAAGTGGCCTTTTTCGCGGCCCTGCAAGCGTCTGGGCCGCATTATCCACCTCTGGAATGAAATCTTTGCGCCTGCCCCAGCATCCATCGCAACTGACGATTGCTTCCGATGGCGACAAAGCGGGCAAAGAGGCATCGTACGCCCTAGCTGAGCGAGCAACGGCTCTTGGCTGGAATGTGGCCTTACTCCCTGCCCCCAATGGGCTGGATTGGAACGATTTTTTGAAAGGAGGTGCTTTATGAACGCACCGCAACCCATCCCGTTCAAGGCCGAAGGGCCACACCCCCTATTGCACGAATTTCCAATAGGCGAACCATATCCTGTGGCCTCCCTTGGACCGCTGCGCAACCCTGTGGAAACGGTTTGTGGCATGACCCTTGCTCCCATCGCCATTCCGGCACAATCGGCCCTGGCTCAAGCATCCTTGGCTTTACAGGGCCATGCCAATGTCGAAACACTGGGTGGTGACCGCCCCCTTTCTCTATTCGCCCTAACCATCGCTCAATCGGGCGAAAGAAAATCGAGCTGCGACGCCCTGCTGATGGCCGCTCTGCGCGATTTCGAACGAGAGCAAGCCTGCGCATGGCGAAATGATTTAATCGTAGCACAAAACGCCCAAGCCCTTTGGAAAGGCGAACGAGACCGCATTTTGCAGAAAGCAAAATCGGACAAAGGGGAGAAGCGTAACGAGGCGCAAGCCAATCTCGACGCGTTAGGTGCTGAACCGCTTTTACCGCCATCCTCTGACCGGACAGTTACAGAACCGACCTTTGAGGGCTTGACCCGCAAGTTTGCCGAAGGACAACCGTCACTTGGTATATTCTCGGATGAAGGTGGGCAATTCCTTGGTGGATACGCCATGAATCACGAGAACCGGCAAAAAACACTAGCAGCACTAAATGATCTTTGGCAGGGAAATCCGATCAGGCGCACGCGGGCGGGCGACGGCTCTTTGACGCTTTTTGGGCGAAGATTAGCCGTACACCTTATGGTACAACCCTCTGTAGCACGGGCTTTCATGTCTGACCCAATGGCAGCGGATACGGGTTTCTTGCCAAGGTTTCTAATATGTGAACCGGTTAGCACTATCGGCACTAGACTACATGCTAGAACAACTCGAAACGATGCCGCACTTGCTGACTTCTCGAGCAAATTGAAACACATTTTGAACGCTCCTATGCCAATGGACCCTGAGACTCGAGAATTGACGCCACGCATTCTACCCCTTGCCCCAGCGGCTCGATCGCTTTTGGTGCGCTTTTCCGATGCGATAGAGAAGCAACAAGCCAAGGGTGGAGACTTGGCGTATGTCACAGGCACCGCGTCAAAAGCGGCGGAACAGGCGGCGCGCATCGCAGCTGTACTGACACTTTGGGGCGACCTGAACGCACCCGAGGTTTCCGCGCATTATATGGCGAACGCTATCACACTGGCCCAATTCTACCTAGGCGAGGCCCTTCGCCTGTCAGATGTGGCGACCGTATCTTTGGACATCGAACGGGCTGAAGTATTACGAAAATGGCTATTAGAATCGTGGGAATTCCCCGAGATTGTCATTCGCGATGTTATGCGACTTGCACCTATTCGGGCATTGCGTGAGAGCCAAAAGGCGAAAGCATCGATAAAACTCTTGGAAGACCACGGATGGCTTGTTCGACTGGAACCCGGCACTGTGGTGAATGGTTCAGCACGAAAAGAGGCATGGCGCATTGTGAGGCATCAAGATGTGGTTTGATGTGCAAACGGCACTTGCAGAAATCGAGGGGGGCAATGCGCCCCCTTCCCAAAAACGAGAAAATTCAATTCTTAAGCCTTGTGTCGCCGTTGTCGCCGTTGTCGCACTCCCCCACTCGTCAAAACTAGATACTTTTCCGGCACACAGACATCAGCCGGAAGCCTATCCTCATCCGGAAGCCTATCCTCATAGTGTGTCGATTGGTGGCTGGCCCAAAACATGGACGGGGCGCATAGTCTCAATGGCCGAATGGCAGGACCTGAACGAATGGGAACGGAATGGGCAAAATGGACGGCACTGGAATGGTCTCACGCGGGAATGGAATGACGTTATTGAAAAGTGAACCGTCACAGGTTTTCGTGCAGTCGCACCTAATTATCAAACTCCCCAGATATAGGCGCAACAAGGTCAGTTCGGTGTGGTTTAGACGTGCCGGAGCATACAACCCAAACCTCATGATCAGCTTAAATAAAATGGATTTCGTCACAAAAAAAACAGCGAGCACATCTTGAGAGCTTTTCCTATATAATCGCAAGATTATGGCTTGAATGCGAAAGGGGAACAGCTAGTGGTGATAACTGAATTATCCGAAGGATTCCGCGGTTCTTATTTGCCTTCACAAATTACAAAACCGTTTAAAATCTACCCATAATTCTGTTGTCAAACGATGATTGGTATGCGGCGGAGTTGCTCTCAATAATCTTGTTGAATTGATGCTGCTTGCAATAATTCGTTGAAGATGGAATTCACTAAACGAGCCGTGCGAAATTAGTAGCTGGCAGTTGGTCATTTTGACATCTGCACTGGCTGCTGATTGCGGCTAACTTGGCGCTTGCTGCCCTTTGCTGCCGTTCATCGTGCCTTCGGGATGCTGCACTGCGGCCAGTCGTACCTGCCATTCGCTACACGCGCGCCATGACGTTTAGTGGATTGCACAGGCATTCGATTCAGCCTTTCAATTTCAGCTTCCTGATCGTCAGCTTTCGGCAATGCACCCACTCTTCAGGCCAAACTGCACTGTTGCCTGATCCCTCCAGTTTTGGCGCACATGCCGGAGGCCGCCCGTATCTTTTCCAGTCATAAGACTTTTGTTATTATGTTGCTGTCAAATTTTGGCCTGCAGATCAAACCTATCCCGCATTAAACTCGTTCCAACGTTCTTGAAATTTGGATGCGGACGGTCCGTCTTCCGGAAGTTCCAGCATCTTTTCCTGCAGGTCAGGGTAAGCGAGTTTGACATTTTTTTGCATTGTGACGCTCAAAGTTTTTGGGTCCACCGCAATCAAACCTGCGTCGAATAGCCGATGAAGGTCTGCTCGCAGGACAATCGAGTTTGCCGCACGCATCTCTCCAGATTGTGCGTGTGGAACGATGTGTGCCGCTTCCAGAACTGTAACTAGAGTCGTGCCCGAGATGGCACAGCGATTGCCCCAAAGGGCGAGGGCATCGCGTCTGAATTGCAGTTGACCCGGCCGCGCGAGACGTCTTGCGGTTTCGTATGCTCTTGCAGCGGAGCTATCAAAATCGCCGTCTCGCTCAACGTCCCAGATTGCGAACCCGTTGCTTTCCAGCATGTCAATAATTGGGTCGGTATGCCAATTCTGATGAGGGATATTTTTGGCACGCAATGCTGCCTTGCCTATCGCTTTTGCATCCAACTTTTCACCATGCCAAATCAAAAAGTACCGCCTGCTTCGTCCAGCATTTAGTTCCCTCATCCACGCGTCTAAGTCATCAGCTTCTTGATATTCAGCGATCCCTTCTTCGATATCAGTATTGGAAATTTTCTGCAGTAGATCTGAGAGGGTATCTGGTCTGGTGTTTGGCCGATTCATAGAGGTTCTCCTAGTTGGTTATTCAGCTTTAAGATGCAAGTCTTACTCGGCGGCAGATATTAAATCCAACTAAAGGCACATCTTGAGCGTTATGAAATCGACCAAATACCTGCGCGATTGTCTAGGGGGAAATCAAAGCGGCTATTTTGTTTGTCTTTCGGCAATCGCTATACGACCTCGGCGTCGTCTTTCGATTTCGCGCCCGCAGCGAAAGCCCGGAAACCGCCCTTTGTGTCGATCGACGTGAACGGCCCATAGCTGCCATCCGATTGCCATTCCCGATGCTGCAGACGCAGCCCGTATTGCGGACATTCGTACATCTCGCGGCGTTCTCAGGGAGCCGATGACCGGTTGCCGAAGCTGACGCCAATCCAGCCCGACAGCAGGCGATCAGAATCTTCGTCCAGACGTAATAACCCGATCGCCCGCACCGCCGTTCATAAGCGCAGAGAGGCAAAGTGCTTCTGGCTCCGCCTGCCGATTTTCGTGGGGTGTTGGTAGTGTATGAATATCCATTTGGCCTTGACTTCAGCCAGAACTCGTGGGGACACTTACATAGTATCGCTGTGCCGTATCACCCAGTCAGAAAGAACGCGCAGGCTTAATTTTAAACCGAAAAAGGAGAGCATTCATGGCACTTAAACCAGGACCAAAGCCGGTAGCAAAATCAACAGGGAAACCAGATCAGCGCCGTCGTGATAACAAAACCACGCCAGGGAATACACCCTCCCTCAAACCTAGCAAATCTAGCAAGCCCCCAGAAAAGAAATGAAAGAGAACTCTCGTTAATTTGCCCTTCTAGTCCTGCAAGCCGATCACTTCTACGCTGAACGACAAGTCTTGGGACGGAAAGGTAGGTTTGTCCGGCTAAGGCTGATCCTTATCGGTCGCGGCCGATTGAGCAAGAGACCGCAAAGCGCAGCAAACGGCCGGTCAGCATGTTGCCATGCTCAGGTAGCTGACATGGTTCCTTTGTTATCCCCAACCTGGTTGGGCGTCGCTTCCGGCCCTTACGACTAACCGGTGAATAGGTGCCGTAGAACATCCTGAGCGATGTCCAAGGTGGGAATTGCCAGCATGGCTTATCCCCCAACTCCAAAAGCCAGGGAGTAAATCCGTGCGCGCTTATAGGTATGCATCATACCATCCCACCACTCTCTAGCGAGAAAGTCTATATAATCACCATGCTTCGAGAACATCTGGGCTCTGACGTTTGGCCTATGGCCCTGCAACGGAATGCTTGCCAGACTCCCCACTTACTATTTATCAATATACGGTTTTTGAAGCATTTTTTGCAAACCAGAAACGGAAGTCCTGTTCATACCTTTTCAACCCAACATAAACTTCTTTAACTCCAGACGTCTCATCATAACTTTTGCTTGATTTGTATTTTGAGAAACTCACCCGGTAAGCAAGGGACTGACGACAAGTTTTGAGAATTTCATCCAACCATTCCCGATTGGCCCACAAAATTTCGCCCTCATCCTGGTATCTGCCCCCTCTACCTTCTCCGTCAGGTTTCCACGATCCCCAGACCTCACTCTTGAGGGCGATACTACCTTTGCTATCAAGCCATCGGCGGTCGTTTTCGTCCGATCTTAGTCCAAGAGCTTTATTGATCGTATGCCCCAAGCGTGGCCGCGCGATTGCACCCCTAGTGGCCCACTCATCGCTCGCATCAATGCCAATGGGATACGTTTCCGGATCCCATATCAGCGGGGCGAATGCGCTTTTGGTGCTGAACCGATCACTGCGTCCATCTGAGCCAAATCGTGGCAACCAAAGTTCATGATCAGGTAATTTTGCCAAGCTCGCGCATTGGCCGATCATGCCACGGTTTCTTGTTAAAGCGGACGTATAGCTAACATAGACTCCGTCAACTGACTTCCAGTGGCCATACAGAGGCAAAAACTGATCCTCTACGCTCGGGCTCAGCCCAACTTTTGCCAACAACTTGTCTTGGGCAACGAGCGTTTCTTCGTATCCTTTGCGTTCGCCCAACAGATGCTCAAGGGCAACTTTAGGAACGTTGTCTTTATGGTCAGATAGCCAAGAACCGTCTCTAAAAGAAACGTCCAGCTCCTTTAAAAAATCTCGCCACGGATTAGCATCTTCACTATCGCAACTATTACGCACCACTGGCTGGATCTTCGCTCGCTGTGTCGCAGCGCTAATAAAGGCGTGTCTCTGAACGTGCTCACGATAAGATTCATATCGATCATCCCGATCGTAACTGTAGCTAATTTTGCCCGGGAAATCGTTCATGTCTTTTGCGTTAGGCCAGCGCTTAACAACGTCGTCAGCTATACAATCGATTGCTTCATTTTCAGAAATTCCAAACAGCCTCGCTAGTTCAGAAACTTTGTATTTGTTGAATTCATAGTCGAAATCGAAGTTCAGCCGACGTTGCTTTTTCTGCGGCCACCCATCGCGTTCGATGACCCCTTGAGGCGGGGTTTCAAGTTCTTCCCAGAGTTTTTCGAGCTCCGGGTTTTGTGTTACTTTGCCTTCAATATTCTTTAGGCACCGCAAGAGATGAAGTCTATTCAGAGCATGCAAGTCCGCACGTTTCAAAAGGGTCGCAAGTTTCGACTTATAGACCATGAGTTTGTCGCCGTGGTGCAACGCTGCCCGCGCCAATCCCATCAAAAGCCATTGCTGCGCATTCAGGAATGCAAAGTGATGATCCTCAGAGGCTAAAGCGGGGTTCTCCACTTGATCGAAGCAGTCAATTAGACACCCGACGTCCTTCACCAAGCCAACATCAAGCATGCCCTTTATGCTTCTTCCTGCGTTCCATCTGACAAATGCATCATCAGAGCCAAGAAGATGCCAAATGATATCAGCTAACAGATTGCCCTCATCGTCCTTACCCACAAACGCGGCGCGATAGGCACCTTCGCCTATCTCATCGCCGACATTGGCAGCGGGGCTGGATAGTAAGTTCTCGAATGCATCTAGGGCCGCTGATGGAGTGGCGTGTGTCGATAGAGCGGTGGCGACCTGAAGCCATTCGTCTCCACTAAGTTCGAGACGTTCCTTCGCGATGATTTCAATGACAGTTTGCATAACAAACTTCGGATCATCGTACATTTGCGACATACGAGAAATTTGCCGTGGAATGCCGGAATAACGAAGATTAAAAAGCTCCGAACCTTTGAATGCAAAGAACTTTTCTATCAGGCGCTTTGTCCCGTTCCTTACATGAGTCGTGCTACTGCTCCATGTTTCGACGCACTGGATCATCAGTTCAAGAACGGCTTCAAAACTAAGTTCTGTTGACTCGCAGATAGCCTCTAGGAATTTGACGCGCTTCTCATAAGGGCACGTCCTTTGAATTTCTTCTAACAGACGCTGCCGACTTCCAAAGTCCAACTGCTTATTGCCTTGTAGATCTTGAATAGATTTATCTAGCGATAACACGGACGCAGGGTCGCATTGAGCCACAATGGCATTGAAAGCATCTTCATTTGCTTGTTTGTCGGGACGATCTTCGTCTACCTGAAAGCTGAAATCGCTTCCGGTTTGGTGGCTGCTGTTTCTAGCATTTTTAACGTCACGCCTTATGCGGGCTGCCTCCCGCCGCCCTTGCAGGCGATCCTTTAATCCATTTTCATTAAGCTCGTCAAAAGCTTCAATACAATCAATTTGGCTTTCCCATAACCCTTCCCATCCGCCAAAGCTGTGCTCACCTTCAAGCTTGTCAGACACAAGTGAAAAAATTGCCTTTCGGCTCTCTGGCTTAGCGACTGAAAGTAAATCTTTGAGGCCTGTACCTACCTGCCATTCATGCCAACCATGATCTTCACATAGGGTGAGCAGCACAGCAGCGCGCCGTGGGTCTAGGCGACCCTCTTTTGAAAGGAGACAAGCGAGCTGTGGAAGGCCATAGGAGTAGTCAACGACATCCTGATCGTTCCAACGCATCAGCTTGTAAATCGCGGGCAGGCCAACGGATGAAGCTGTAGCGCGGCCAAAAAGCGTCCAACCAAATTTCGATGGCTCATGCTGGAAGATCGTGTGGCAAAGGTTCATCAGCCGATGTGATAGTTTAGGTTTGATCCAGCCCCCCGGCTGTTCGGCTGCGTAGTGTAAAATTGAGTAGACTAAATCAAAATCATCGCTACCCATTTGGTCAAGTTGAGACAAACCTTGAGCGTAGTATTCCCTCGCCTCTTCTGTGCTCATAGGAAGCAACGATAGTGCTAAATCTCGATAGGAATCGCCGCGTTGCTCGATAAAGTCATCTTTTAGAATTTCTCCAGACAACGAAGTTGCAAAAGCACCGGTCACGTCCGCCAAGTTGGAGCGCCTAGCAATAAGAGACAGCAATCCCAGTTTCTCGCTAACCGAAAACCGATTTGCACCAACGATAGCTATAAGCTCTTCTGCTTCGCTTTTTTCAACATGATCGCAATACCGCAGCAGGACCCTGGCAAACCCAATACCAACTCGTCGAGCAGTTTCGTCTCTTCCGCCTTCAGCCCTCCAATGGATGTCTGGCCTGAGTACTGTTTTCCAAATAGCCAAAAAGCTAGCCAGTGTTTCATTTGAAAACGTCTCTTTCGCAAAAAGGGCAGCCTCAATTGGCTGGGCTAGCTTCAAGACGCATGCAGCTCCTTTTACAATGCTCTCTTGTTCGCTGTGCGAAAACTGTTTTTGCTTCTCTGGCTTTGATGGCTTTCGTCGATTGTGCTGATGTTTGATTACAGTCAGACTATCGAGAAACGAACCCAATTCCGCTTCGGTTGTTATCGATTTTGCTTTTTGACCCATTTTGACATCGTTTGGCAGAAGATGGCGAAATGAAAGTGCCTCACCAGATGACCAAGCAGCTACACAAGCTGCATAGACAGGAGACCATATCCTGCTCATACCGTGTCGTTCGCCATAGTCATAGCTCGACGGTCTTCGGTGTGGGGACAACCCAAAAAGCCGTTGTGCAGACTGTCGAGAGTTTACAATGAGGCAGCTCATTGCTGCGCTAGTTACGGAACCTTGTAGCTCCATATGGTGATCATGGTTATCTTTATAGCTTTTGTTTTTCATTTGTAGCGACAGCACACTAGCAGCACGTGACACGGCTTTGAGTTTAGACTTATGGAGACCGCGCTCAGTCGAAAGCAAACCAATTTGTAAGGTTATCGACTCGCACTTTTTCGAAGCAGCAAACTCCGCGAGGTTTTGCAAAGGCTTGCCTCCGACTGCTATCTCATACTGCGCGCAGAGCGAAACCAGCTCATCAACGACTGAGCGCGCAAATTGAGAATTCCAAATCTTCATATTCCTATTAAACGATGAGAAATTATTCTCGAGCACGTTAAGGAATATGACCGCTGCAATATCAGATGCTCCGTACCCTGATTTTTTGTGTCTTACGTCTTCGTCGTTGTTATTGAGATACCAGTTGAGCCATCCAATCGCTCGTTGTTGATGGATGCGCGCCTCGTCCAATTCTTCCGAAAAGCTGTAGGCAACTATAAGCCGCGTATCACGCGCACCACGCCAACCTGAACGATCATTGAAAAGGCGTCGAGAGGCATCGGAATCTCCAAGGATGGTTGCCAAAGCGGGAGAACGACGGATAAATTCATCTCCCCGCGCGTTAGCTGAGGCCACCTGTGATAATTGCATCGCCAAACTTAAAACACGGTCCAAGTCCGTGTCCCGCGTAGCAAGCGAGAAGGCCGCGTTCAGGCGCACCAATTTCAAACGACGTTGACCGTATGCTGACGCTACGGCAGCAGGGAATTGATCGGAGAACGCAAGTTCATAGGCCCTTTTGCCGTCGCCAATAACTACAAGAAAGTGGGGCAGTGCCTCTGCAGCGTATATCGATCCTTGTTGACCATCCTGAAGTCTTTGTGCGATTGATTGCTGAGCAGCGAGCTCGCCAGCATATTGGTCTTTGATGTATGTCTCAGTGGGCTCGTCGCGGAATATCGCGCCGTGTTTGACCAACTCGAGCATGGGAGCAAGATCAGAAGCCGCGCTATTTATTTGAGATTCAGACCATCCAAGCGCCTTAGCCAATTCGTTCAACGGAATGGGTGGTGGCAATAGCGAAAGCGCGGCGAAAAATTCGTGGACTTCAGGTTTGTTCCATCCAGCCAAATGCAGATCCCGAAATATCGCATCGCATTTTTCTGCTATCAAAGCTTCTACAGATATTTCTGTCTGAATTGCACTGCCGGAGACATTAATGTCCCAGCTTTCATCGAGATACTCAAGAACGCGGGCATTGCCTTGCGACCGAGCCAGTGCGGTAGAAAACTCTACGTCCGTCATGTTTTTGCGCCGCGATGCAAGGAACTGCCGCGTTTCTTCTCTCGAGAACGGTTTTAGCTCAAAGCTTTCGGTTTGGCTGTTTCCGACAACGCTGTCCATTCGATGAGGACGCGCGGTTAGCAACAGCTTTACGCCATCAATTGGTTCCTCACTGAGTGATGCAAGAAGAAGCCGGGGGAAGGCTGTTTGGTCACGCGCATTTGCTTCTAGCTGTGCATTGTCGGCAGCATCAAGAACAACCAGCACTCCTCGAAGCGATGATTGTGTCTTAACAGTCTCGCTTGCTTGCTTGAGGCGCTTACGTGCAACACTAACCAAAACAATCTGATCACCATCGGTCGGTAGCAATGGATCGCAGAGACCGCGCGTCGCAAGTTCGTTAATAATCTGAAGTAGCCCAACCTTCGGCAAGTGACGTGCTTGAGCTTCTGAACGATATCCTCCGCCACCAAAACAGTCAAAAATCACGACCTCGAAGGTATCCGAGAAGCTCGAGGCAAGGCTTTGGATGAATACCGTTTTTCCAACACCTCCGTCCGCATGTAGAAAGACAGGTAAACTGCAATCAATTATCTTCCTTTTGACTGCTTGTATGGCATCACGCTCAACAAGACCTGTCACTCCTACGAAGCGTGTTTCCGCTGGAAATAGTTGGTCCTCGTCACACTCAAGAGCATCGAGAACATCTTCGCGCCTGATGGAGTTCCTACCTTGCCCCTCGATCTGCGATTTCTCACGGACGAGCTCTGTGAGCGCAAATAGTCTTTTTGCTGCGTGCCCGGCAGATTCAGCCGACCAATCGCTGACTGTTCGACGCAATGTGCGATTTTGTGAAGGAAGATCGATGGTCGAAGCGCGAAACTCAATTAGTGGGAAGATTTCTTCTGCAACAATTTGCTCATCATGGCACCATTCTTTGAGGTAACGTAGTTGCTGTGCTGCTCCGGGCGCCTTTGGCAGCGCACCCGACTTCAAACATGATATCGCGCTCCAAAGATCGTCAGAAAACTCAGCATTCGTTACAAAACCGAATGAGAGCTTTTCGGAAATTTCCTCATCCTTTGCGCTTTTCCGATAATCCCGTAACGTTGCCGCAAATTTCTTGATGGTTTTTTTGAGATATGAAGAAGTAACAGAATCGGATGCCGCCTTGTATTTGAACTGCAATATTTGCTGCGAGGAACAAGTGGCGAATGTATCGCCGCCCCCGTAAAACAGAATAAGATCGGCAATCTCCTCTGCCTCTCTACCGAGCTTCATCTCTTCGTTGGGAGAGAGCCCTTCGACGATAATTGAGAACAAGTTGTCTTTTGGGAAAACAAGTTGAAGTGCGCGCCTAGCGGCCCACCGCTCATGAAATGTATGGCCTGCACGTGATGCCCGAACGGTATCAATTTGCTTTGTAGCTTTGGCCAAACCCGCCCTCCATTTATAATAGCAACGTTATTAAACTCTTGCACACCACAGAGGAACTGCAAAGCGTCCATGCTATTGGCACTGGCGTCAGAAACTAGACATGGTCAAGGTTTTAGGAACTGGCAGCACTCTTTGAGAGTATATTGTCTACCCGGTCTTTGAGGTTGGGGAAAAACGTGAGGTTAAACGCCCAAGCCCAAAGTCCGCATTTGCTCTAGCACCAAAAAACTTCGCGGTTGCAGCGAACTTCTGCTTTCCGCCCTTATAACCCAATACTCTTCAATCGATGACTACTGTTTTGAGCCGCTAAAGTTCAAGTTCGAAAGCTAAACCAGAACCATTCAACCACAGGCTTATGCTTCCCCCGTCATCGTAGATTTTCGTTAGATAGCGCCTCGCTTCTGGTCCATTTTTCATTGCCGCAAATAGCTAAAAAGAAATTCTCAGCTCCAGAATTAGAAATACTGTTCCACGCAATTCCAGTAGGTTCCTTTGTGAGATGGGGGACATCGTGGGGGACTGAAGCGAAGTAATTCACATAAAAATCAGCAAAAACAATAACTTACTTCTTAGTTATGGCGGAGGAGCAGGGATTCGAACCCTGGGGACCCGTTAAGGCCCGTCGGTTTTCAAGACCGGTGCATTCGACCACTCTGCCACTCCTCCGACTTCGCACGTGTTAACGAGGGTTTTGTGATTCGAAAAGCCCTCAGTTGAGCGCAGAAAATCGCGCATTGGTGTAGGACAGGCTTTTCATGTGCCCAAGGCTTGGTTAGAGTGGCGGCAAAAGACACTATAGGTGTAATAAAATCAGGCGAATTGCCACCAGTGCATTGTACGAAAAATGGACCAAGGCATTGGGAAAGAAATATAAAAATAGCCAGAAACTGGCGGTTACGCGTGCAAACGCGGACGATAGAGGGCGAAGCATGTTGGGACAATCGTATATCAAATTTGCCGTAATCACGGCCTTGAGCTTTGGGCTTGTGGGTTGCGTCGAAAATACGGGCACAAAAAATAACCCCGGAAAATCAACATCAGGATCAACAAGAACCGTTGAAAATGATGTCGAAGCACCGGAGGTTTTTCAAGTCACCGAAGAGGGGCTTTGGGATGGCCGCCCGTCACTGGGTGGGGTTTGGGTTGCACATCCAACCGCAAAAGACCCTGAGCGGGTTTTAATCCGGAATGAGGCAAACGGCAAGTTTGTCATTGGCGCTCTTTTCCGAAAAGAACGTGAAACACCTGGCCCCAAACTTCAGGTTTCCTCGGACGCGGCAGACGCCATTGGGATGATCGCCGGTGCTCCCGTCCAGATGAGCGTTACCGCTTTACGGCGTGAAGAAATTACGATTGAAGACCCCGACGAGAGCATAGAAATGGTTGAGGTTTCGGATGGAGAGGGCGTGATCGCCGCTGAAGTTACGGAAACCGCGCTCGATCCAATTGCATCCGCTTCTGCGGCGCTTGATGCGGTAGACAGCGAAGTAGCACCAGTGATCGCGGCAATGCCAGCAGCGACACCAAAACCTGCTTTATCGTCGACGAAAAATACCTCCGAGCAATCCTTCCTACAACTTGGGATTTACAGCATCGAAGCCAACGCAAACTCAACCGCAGAAAAAATGCGCGGCGCGGGCATGATCCCAACGATCAAGAAACAAACCTCCAAAGGGAAAACTTTCTGGCGTGTGGTTGTTGGCCCTGTGGGCGGAAAATCCGAAAAAGATGCGTTACAAAAATCGGTGACCGCACTGGGCTATAGCGGCGCCTACTACGTATCGAACTAAATCTAAAAAGGGGGAGCGTCATGCGTTTGTTCAATAACCTGCGATCCGAAATTGGGCGCCGATCCGTAATAACCGGATTTTTGACGCTTCTTCTCGCGCTACCCGCCGCTTTTACGGCACAGGCGCAGAACTACGATACGCGCGCCCAAAGCGCGTATGTATTGGACCTTACGACGGGTACAGTGCTTCTTGAAAAAAATGCCGACATCCCTTTGCCACCAGCGTCAATGTCAAAACTAATGACGATTAATATGTTGTTTGAGGCCCTACAGGACGGGCGCGTGACCATGGACACGGTTTTTTCCGTATCCACGCGTGCGAAAAACATGGGCGGCTCGACAATGTTTCTCAACGAAACCGACCGCCCCACCGTTGGCGAATTAATTCAAGGCATCATTGTGTTGTCTGGAAACGACGCGTGTGTCGTTGTAGCTGAAGGGCTTGCGGGCACTGAAGAGGCCTTTGCTCGCCTAATGAATGACCGCGCCAAGGCACTCGGGATGAATAATTCAACTTTTGAGAACGCCTCCGGCTGGCCTGCGCCCAATCAACGTATGAGTATGCGGGATCTTGGCTCATTGGGGCAACGGTTGATCACGGAATTTCCTGAATACTATCATTTCTTCGCTCAGACAGAGTTCGGCTATGACGGGCGGGCACCAGACAACCGCTTCAATCGCAACCCGTTGCTCAAACTGAACATTGGCGCGGACGGCCTAAAAACGGGGCACACAAGCGAAGCGGGCTATGGACTTATTGGCTCTGCCCTTCAGGGCGATCGACGGGTTGTATTTGTCATTTCTGGCCTTAACAGTGAAAAAGAGCGCGCAGAAGAGGCGGAGCAAGTGGTGAACTGGGCCTTTCGGCAATTTGTTCTAAAGACATTGGCCAAAAAAGACGAGATCTTGGCAACCGCCCCCGTGTGGATGGGCAGTACACAAACTGTCGATCTGATCGCCCCAGAAGACCTGCAGATATTATTTCCAGCTCTTGCACAGGGCGAAATTCAGGCAGAAGTAGTATTCAATAGTCCGATTCAAGCGCCCGTCAAGGCGGGGGACGCCCTCGCCGAACTCGTTTTGACGCTTCCCGACATGCCCCAAACCCGCTTGCCCCTCGTCGCCAAACAGGACGTCCTTGAGGGCGGTTTTCTCCCTCGGTTGCGCTCGAGTTTTTCAATTCTGTTTAATCGCTTCACGGGCGACACGCTGGGCTTGTCCATCTGAGCCTAGAGGGCTAGGTTCCGCAAATGACCATCGCTAAATTTTCATCCCCCAAATGCAATCCCTCCAACTCTGGGGGGCTTTTCATTAGTTTTGAGGGGATTGATGGCTCGGGAAAATCGACTCAGATCAAGCTCTTAAGAGATGCATTGCGAGCTGATGGGTATGACGTTGTTTTAACGCGCGAGCCCGGTGGTTCTAAGGGAGCTGAAGAAATACGGTCGCTGGTCCTTGAAGGCGATCCGGATCGCTGGTCGGCGGAAAGTGAAATTTTGCTTTTTACAGCCGCCCGTCGCGACCACCTCGAAAAAACGATTTTTCCCGCCATCGAAGCCGGAAAAATCGTTCTCTGCGACCGTTTCGCCGATTCCACCCGCATGTATCAAGGCATAAGCCGTGGCGATTTACGCGCCGTAGTAGATCAGTTGCACAGCTTGATGATTGGCCGTGAACCCGATTTGACCTTCATCATTGATATGGATCCGAAAACGGGCCTCTCCCGCGCCAAGTCGCGTCAAACAACCGAAGAACGGTTTGAGGACTTTGGCGAAGACCTACAGAGCAAAATGCGCGCAGGATTTTTGAAACTCGCGCAGGAGTTCCCGACACGCTGTCAGTTAATTGACGGAAACCGAGATATGGAAAATGTTGCCGCCGATATCCTAGCGCGTGCGATGGCGAAGATATCTCAGAACATGGCGCAACAGAATGGCTGAAGCGCTAGAACCTGACCGCATCGAAGGCGCGCCCCACCCGCGTGAAACCCACGAAATCTTGGGGCAGAACCGCGCTCAGGCTGCGTTTCTTGAGGCGTTCAACACTGGCCGCCTGCATCACGGCTGGCTAATGACCGGCCCACGCGGTGTCGGCAAAGCAACCCTCGCGTGGCAAATTGCGCGCTTCCTTATCTCGCAACCTGCGCACAGCGGGCCAAGCCTTTTCGGCGACGATCCCGCCCCTGCAAAAACGCTTGCGATTTCTCCTGACAATCCGGTCTCGCACCGCATTGCGGCGATGTCGGAGCCACGTCTATTTTTGTTGCGGCGGCCAACGGATGAGAAAACGGGCAAACTTAAAACCGTCATTTCCGTTGATGAAGTGCGTCGACTCAAGAATTTTTTCTCCCTTTCGGCCACCGATGGAGGACGTCGCGTGGTGATCGTAGACGCAGCTGATGAGATGAATGTTCAGGCGGCGAATGCGCTTCTGAAGCTTCTAGAAGAGCCGCCAGAAAACGTAACGCTCCTCCTGATCAGTCACCAGCCCAGCCGCCTTTTGCCGACGATCCGGTCGCGGTGTCGCGAATTGCGATGCCACCCTCTTCCCCCCGAGGAAATGGCTCTGGCGCTCGCGGCAGCCGGGGCGCAAAACGACGCCAACCCCGTTATTCTTGCCGCACTCGCGGCCGGAAGCGTCGGAGAAGCCATGCGCCTCACCACGCTAGATGGGCTCAAAACCTACCAATACATCATTGATTTGATGCAGGCAGCACCCGGGCTTGATCGCCAACGCGCCCTCGCTCTTGCGGAAACGGCTGTTGGGGCAAAAAATGTGCCCCGATACGATCTATTGCTCGATTTGCTAGACCTTCTGCTGTCGCGCATGGCGCGTGCGGGCGTGTCGGGGCCACCTGTGATTGAAGCCGCCAAGGGCGAAGCGGGATTATTTTCCCGCCTGTCAAATTGCCCACCGCACGCGCGGGAATGGGCCAATCTACAACAATCGTTAAGTACACGCGTGCGCCATGGGCGCGCCGTGAACCTTGACCCTGCCGCGCTCATCCTTGATATGCTTTTGAAGATGGACCAAACTGCGGGCACACTTGCCCAAAATCAATAGACTTCAAGGGATTCCGGATGCTGCCCCAAATTACCGATAGCCACTGTCACCTTGATTTTCCGGATTTCGCCGACGAACTTCCTGACGTCATTGCTCGCGCTCAGGCCGCAGGTGTAAGCCGCATGGTGACTATATGTACGCGCCTCAAAAATGCCGCGAACGTTCGCGCGATTGCGGACGCCTATGATCCCGTTTTTTGGGCCGCGGCGACGCATCCTATGAGTGCCGCCGAAGAGCCGATGGCAACAGTACAAGAGCTTGTCGATCTTGCGAAACACCCAAAATTCGTCGCCATTGGCGAAACGGGACTTGATTACCATTACACCCGAGAAAGCCTTGATATTCAACAGGAAAGCCTGCGCATTCACATCGAGGCCGCCCGTCAAACAGGCCTTCCCCTCGTCATCCACGCGCGTGCGGCCGACGACGACATGGCGCGTATTTTGGCACAAGAGCACGCGGCGGGTGCCTTTTCCTGTGTTATGCATTGCTTCTCAAGCAGTGCCGAATTGGGCCGCGCGGCCCTTGATCTTGGATTCTACCTTTCGATGTCTGGCATCGCCAGTTTTCCACGTTCTACCGAGCTTCGTGAAATCTTTGCCTCGGCCCCCGTGGACCGGATTCTGGTCGAAACGGACGCACCGTATCTTGCGCCACCGCCCCACCGTGGCAAGCGCAACGAACCTGCATTTAGTGCTCTAACTGCCGCCGTCGGCGCTGAGGTCTTTGACATGCCCTTCGCGGAATTCGCCACCCAAACCCAGTTAAATTTTGATCGGCTGTTTGCAAAAGCCGCGGCTTGGACTCCATCGTGATGCGTTTCACTATATTGGGTTGCGGCTCCTCAGGTGGCGTCCCTCGATTGGGTGGGCTTTGGGGCGCGTGCGATCCGCAGAACCCAAAAAACCGCCGCCAGCGCTGCTCCATGTTGGTTGAAAAAATTGGCCCCAACGGGGTTACCCGCGTGTTGATCGATACATCGCCCGACATGCGCGCCCAGCTTTTGGCCGCCGAGGTCGGCACGTTGGACGCCGTGGTGATGACCCACGCCCATGCCGACCACATGCACGGCCTCGATGACATTCGCCAAATCGTTTTCAACACGCGCACACGCATGCCCGTTTGGGCCGACAGCGACACAACCAACGATCTAATCTCGCGATTTGGTTATGCTTTTGTGCAACCAAAGGGCAGCGACTACCCGCCCATTTGCGATCTCAACTCGATTGATGACGAGGATTTTGTGGTTGAGGGACCGGGTGGCGACATCACCTTTACCCCCCTTCCCGTTCAGCATGGACGCATCACGGCGCTGGGGTTTCGCATGGGGGGCTTGGCGTATCTTCCCGATGTTTCCGCGATGAGTGAAGACACGTTCAGTCGCCTCAACGGACTTGAAGTTTTCGTGCTCGACGCTCTTCGCTACAAGCCCCATCCAAGCCACATAAATCTTGAGACCTCCTTGGACTGGATCGCTCAAACCGCCCCGGAGCGCGCGGTCATTACAAACATGCATATCGATTTAGACTTCCAGACCCTCGCCAGCGAATTGCCTGCAAACGTGACCCCTGCCTTTGATGGTATGGTGATCGAAACCAAAGGCTAACCATGCAAGCGCTCATTGATGTCATCTTGCCGGTTTTTTTGGTTATAGGTGCGGGCTATCTTGTTGTTTGGAAAAAGCTATTTTCCGACGATGGTGTCGATGCCCTGATGAGGTTCACCCAGTATTTCGCGATTCCCTGCCTGCTATTTCGAGCCATTTCGACGCTGGATTTAAGCGAA
Source organism: Falsihalocynthiibacter sp. CO-5D18 (assembly GCF_041205445.1). Taxonomy (NCBI): domain Bacteria; kingdom Pseudomonadati; phylum Pseudomonadota; class Alphaproteobacteria; order Rhodobacterales; family Roseobacteraceae; genus Falsihalocynthiibacter; species Falsihalocynthiibacter sp. CO-5D18. The sequence continues at coordinate 82,143 of NZ_JBGFCF010000009.1, forward strand.
AATCTCGACCCGCGCCTTCTCCTCAGCTTTTATGCAGGGGCCACAATTTGCTTTGTCCTCGGTATGTTTGGAGCGCGTTTTTTGTTTAAACGCCCGTGGGAAGATTGTGTGGCCATTGGGTTTTGCGGGCTTTTTTCAAACTCCCTATTGCTTGGTCTGCCCATCACGGAACGGGCATTTGGCCCCGACGCTCTTCAGGCAAATTACGCGATCATCGCGGTGCACTCGCCCTTCTGTTACGGACTTGGCATCACCGTCATGGAAGTCGTTCGCAATCGCGGCGGAAGCCCCCTTGCAACGGGGCGCGCCGTCTTGCGCGCGATGTTCCGAAACGCTTTGGTCATCGGCATCGCACTGGGGTTCGTAGTTAATCTGACGGGCCTCTACATCCCGACGCCCCTGTCCGACGCCATTGATCTCGTGGCAAGAACTGCACTGCCCGTCGCGCTTTTTGCTCTCGGAGGCGTGCTCTTTCGCTATCGCCCTGAAGGGGATTTACGCACGATTTTCTTTGCGGTCACCCTTTCGCTGCTCGTGCATCCGATGATCACATTTGCGATGGGAACCCAACTCGAATTACCAACACAGAGCCTGCGATCCGCCGTCCTCACGGCGTCTATGGCGCCGGGTGTGAATGCCTATGTTTTTGCAAATATGTACGGTGTCGCGAAGCGTGTCGCGGCCTCGACTGTGCTCATTGCGACCGCCCTTTCTATTGGCACGATTTGGCTTTGGCTCGCGGTTCTGCCCTAGGGTAAACTTTGGAACGCGGGCCACGCTCCAATTGTCCTTTTGACAGAACCGATTAGCGGCTATAGTTCCCACAGAGCAAAAAATGGTTAGAGCGCGTACATTATGGCAAAGAAATCTGACGTCGGCCAAAAATTCAACATTTTGATCATCGGGCAAAATGGACGCCTCGCCTATGAAGCCTTGCTTTTTGTGGCCAGCCTGCGCGCGAGTTCGCCGAACTTCAATGGCCGCGTTTTTGTCGCCGAACCCCAGCCCTCGGATCTTTGGCGCGGACAAGCCCCCCGCATGCCCTCCGATATCCACGACGCGCTTACGGATATGGGGGCGGAAATCCTGCCGTTTGAGAACCAGTATTTTGGCAAAGCTTATCCCAATGGCAATAAAATCGAAGCTCTGCTTGCGATGCCCAAGGGCGAGAATTTCGTCTTTTTCGACACCGATACTTTGGTGACCGGCCCCTTGGATGAGATCGAATTTGACTTTGATCGCCCGTCCGCTTCGATGAAGCGCGAAGGAACGTGGCCCGAACAAGAGCTTTACGGCCCCGGATATACCCAGACATGGAAATCACTTTATGATCGCTTTGGTCTTGAATTTGAAAGCACGCTCGATCTCTCGCAACCCGATGAATACTGGGAGCGCTACCTTTATTTTAACGCTGGATGGTTCTACTTTCGCTGCCCGCATGAATTCGGCACCCGCTTCCTCGAATATGCCCTCGAAATTCGCGACGACACCCCAGAGGAGCTTGTTTGTCAGCCGCTCACCCCGTGGCTCGATCAAGTCGCGCTCCCCTTGGTCATTCACTCCTTTGGTGGCGGTCGCCCCTCTCCGTCGGTCAGCAAACTGGATGGTGAAACGAGTTGCCACTACAGGTTTCTCCCCCTCCTTTATGCGCGCGAACCTGAACGGACCCTCGAAATTCTTGAGGCCGTAGCAGCCCCCAATAAGCTTAAAAAACGTCTAAAACTCTATGACCCGATCAAGCGCATGATCTATCAGGGGCGCGGACGCAAAGCCCGCGCGCTTTTTGATCAAGACAACCTTCCGCGCCGTGAAAAAGTTATCCGAAACACGCTTCGGCGCGAAGGGTTTTGGATGCGTTAATGGCAAAGTTTTTCTCAAGCTGAATTAAGCCATTGTTGCGATGCAGACTTTTGCCTAGTCTTCTAGAGATTTTCATAAGGAGGTTCCAATGAGTGACGTAAAATCCCTCGGCTTTGACACCCAACAAATTCACGCGGGCGCACACCCCGACCCCGCGACAGGCGCACGCCAAACACCAATTTATCAAACAACAGCTTACGTTTTTCGCGATGCGGATCACGCCGCCGCGTTGTTTAACCTGCAAGAAGTCGGGTATATTTACTCCCGCCTAACCAACCCCACCGTCGCAGTTCTGCAAGAACGCATCGCAACCCTTGAGGGTGGCATTGGCGGTGTTTGCTGCTCCTCAGGTCACGCAGCCCAGATCATGGCGCTCTTTCCCCTGATGCAACCGGGTTTGAATGTGGTCGTCAGCACCCGTCTTTACGGTGGCACAATCACGCAATTCAGCCACACGATCAAACGTTTCGGTTGGTCAGCCACATTTGTTGATTTTGACGATGAGGCGGCGGTTGCGGCGGCAATCGACGAAAACACCCGCGCCATTTTCTGTGAAAGTATCGCAAATCCGGGCGGCTATATCACCGATATTCCGGCCATTGCGAAAATCGCCGACGCGGCAGGTATTCCGTTGATCGTCGACAATACATCCGCGACGCCATATCTCTGCAATCCAATCGCCCTTGGGGCCACATTGGTTGTGCATTCCACCACGAAATACCTCACTGGCAATGGCACGGTCACGGGCGGTTGCGTTGTGGATTCGGGCAATTTTGATTGGGGTGCCAACGATAAATTCCCGTCGCTGTCCCAGCCAGAACCCGCGTACCACGGCCTCGTGTTCAAAGACACATTTGGCCCGATGGCCTATACATTCCACGGTATTGCCATTGGTTTACGCGACCTTGGCATGACCATGAACCCGCAAGCCGCCCACTATACTTTGATGGGTACCGAGACGCTTTCGCTGCGCATGCAACGCCACGTCGAGAACGCGCTTGAACTGGCGACATGGCTCGAAAAAGACCCCAGAGTTGACTATGTGACCTATGCGGGCCTGCCGTCGTCGCCCTACTATGGCCGCATTGAAACAGTCTGCCCCAAAGGTGCGGGAGGGCTCTTTACCATCGCGCTTAAAGGCGGCTATGACGCGTGCCTCAAGTTTGTGGATAGCCTCGAAATCTTTAGCCACGTCGCCAATCTTGGAGACACGCGCAGCTTGGTTATCCACTCTGCCTCGACAACCCACCGCCAATTGTCGCTAGAGCAGCAAGAAGCTGCGGGCGCTGCTCCAAATGTCGTGCGCCTCTCGATCGGAATTGAGGACGTCGCAGATTTGAAAGTTGACTTGGACCAAGCCCTTACCAAAGCAACGGCTTAACAAAATCGAGGGGGGTTCGCCCCCCTCATCCCCCAAAAACCGCTTCGCAATATGCCGTATTTTGCTATGGGCAAGAATACGCCTCCTCGGTAAAATTTGGCGCAATTGGGGGTGCCAAGATGACTCTAATATGTGGTAGATCAAGAGGATGAAGCCAAGTTTTGCCCTAAACCTTTCTCACGAAGGCATTCGCCTGTTCTCCCGCGCAACTGGGGGATGGCGACTCGTTGGTGAGACGGATCTCGACACGCCCGACCTCGCAGAAACGCTCGCCTATTTGCGCAACAAAGCAACCAAGCTTTCTGGCAGTGGTTTGAGCAGCAAACTCATTCTGCCAAACTCCCAAATCCTATTCACAAGCCTCACCGCACAAGGGCCAGATGACGCAAGCCGAGAGGCGCAAATCCGTGAAGCCTTGCGAGATTTGACACCCTATGATCCATCGGAACTCGTGTTTGATTGGCGTGTTGCAGGTGATATGGTGAATGTGGCCGCCGTGGCCAAAGAAACATTGCAAGAAGCCGAAGCCTTTGCCGTAGAGCATCGTTTCAACCCTGTTTCCTTTGTTGGGGATACGACGGATGCCAATTTCGAAGGGGAACCTTTCTTTGGGGCAACAGCCTTTTCATCCGCATTTCTTGACCAAGAAGATGCCGTTGAAAAAGACGTTGAAGCCTTTGTTATTTTAGACAAAATGCCCAACGGTAAAAACAAGATTTTCTCAGGAAAGCTACAGAAATCAGTCCTGTTGACACCTGCGGCTGAAGACAAAGTCAAGCCCACCGAAGAGCTTATGAGCGAGATACCGACGGAGATTTCCGCACCAGAAGTTACTCAGCAGACAGTAGCCGAAGACACAGTCCCAAGCGACGACATACCTGTAGTTGAACCCGAAATTTCCGATCCAGAAGCCTCGAAAGAGGACAAAATTTCGAGCAGTAAAAGGCGTTTATCGATTGCGCTAGGAACGCAGCCTGAAAGCGAGGAAGAAGCGAGCATCAGCACACAAGTTGATCCGCAATTGGACACCTCAGAAGCGACTGAAAGCGACAAAGGCCCCTCAGATGACCTTGAATTTCAAAACGAGGAAGCCCCTGACACCACCAGCGTCCCCGACCTTGAGGCGTTTTTTTCGAGCATTGACGCGAAAAAACCTGTTTTAAACCAACAGACCCCCCCAATTCCTGCGCATTTATCCAAGGTGAAGGGCACATCCTCTGTGCCACCCTCAATCGCCGTGTCGCGCAAAGCACTCACAGCCGAGCGCAGTGATACAGGGGGCGCGGGCGAATTTGTGCACCGTCCTGTGGCTGCGCCAAAGATTCCCGACGGGATCGCCGAGCGCTTGAAAAACAACGGGGCGAAGCAAAGCGAAAAGCCCGCAAGCAAATCCCTAACGCAAACCGCAAGGGGACTTACGTCGTGGCGCAGAAAGTCACAGTCGGAAGACACCCAAACACCCCCCTTTGCCTCGACACGCGAGCCGACCGATATCGAGGCCAGCGAAACCCGTCAGAAGCCTTCGGACGCGGTCCTTTCTCCTGATCCCGTCGTCGTCACAAAATCAGAGCCTCTCCCCCTTCTTGCGCCCATCATTCCCACGCCTGTTGTCAGCGAAAGCGCGAGCTCGGATCCAATTCCAAGTTTTGAGGAACGCTTGGCGCACGCCCATGTCACCTCAGCGGATATGGAATTGCCCGACAGCGAGCATTTAAGCGCAAGCCTTGGACATGAGGCACAACTTGCGCGTGACAACGACTTCAAACCCGCCGCAGTTCAGCCCCCATTGGACGTCACTGTATTTGGGGCACGAAAGAGCAAAGCGTCCTCATCGAAAACGCCACGTTTCTTGGGCCTTTTTCTCCTTTTGGCGCTTCTTTTGGTCATGGGTATTGCCGTTCTTTGGTCTGTTATGGGACCGATTAAGGACGCGCGCATCAATATCGACTCCGATGTGGGAACCTTCACGGAATTCAACGCCCAAGCGCAAACATCAGCCCAAGAAACGGCACTGCCAGAAGACTCTGTTTTTGCAGCCTTTAACGCAGATGTTGAAATTGAAGCTGAGGCTGACGCATTTGATCTCGAGCTGGAAATCCCATCGGATCAGACGCTGAATGCAGTAGAGCCGAGTCGCCCTGCCCCGCTGACTGTGGCCGAGGCCGAAAAAACCTATAGCGACTCTGGGATTTGGCAACGGTCGCCAGACCTCAAATCAGCGCCAGAGATTGAAGATACCGACCATCTCTATGTTCCGTCTCTTGATCCGGAAGTTGATTTGTCTGACCCAGTGGCGCTTCCGACAGCGGACGCCCTTCCAGATGACTCCCCCATTCCACAGCAACCGTCGCCCGCCCCTGCCGGAAGCACTTTTGCGCTTGGCGACAATGGTCTCGTTGTTCCTTCAGCGGATGGGACGATCAATCCCGACGGAATTTTGGTTTTTTCCGGTCCGCCTCCTAAACGCGCCGCGCCGCGCCCCGATACCGGCGACGTCCTCCAGACCACCGATTTGGTCCAGACCGAAATTGGCAATAAGCGGCCTTTGGCACGCCCAGAAAACTTAGCAGATTTACGCGAAATCGCCCTCTTGGGTGGACGCACACGAGAGCAGTTGGCCCGCCTTCGTCCAGCACCGCGCCCAGTGTCCGAACAGATCGCGGCACAAACTTCCCCCGAAGGCGTCGCTCTCAGCACAACAGCAACAGAGTTTGCCGTCAGCACCTCACGTATCCCAAAGACGCGACCGAACAACTTTGCCGCCCTTGTAGAGAAGGCTCGCGCCAACCCCAAGAACGTTGCTGAAAAAGAAACCGTTGTGGCAGCAGTGGCCGCAAAACCAAGCGCCGCGGCGACGGGGCCAAAAATTCCAACCCGCGCGTCCGTCGCAAAAGAGGCAACACAAAAGAACATGATATCTCTAAGAAAAATCGCGCTAATTGGCGTTTACGGCACCCCGTCAAAACGCTCCGCCCTTGTGCGTATGGGCAATGGCAAAATAATCGAAGTCAGCGTAGGCGACCGTGTGGACGGCGGAAAAGTAGCGGCCATCGGCGCGGACGAAATCCGTTATGTCAAAGGCGGGCGCAATATATCATTAAAAATGCCGCCACGCGGTTAACACGCGTAGCGGCAAGACCGAAGTTTATTCTGCGGCTACTCCCGCACCGTTTTCAGCGTCTTTTTCGGTATCAAGTTCGCCGTTATCGATTTGCTCTTGCTCGATGGATTCAAACAGCGCTTTGAAATTGCCCTCGCCAAACCCGTCGTCCCCTTTGCGTTGAATGAATTCAAAGAAAATGGGACCGATCACTGTTTTTGAGAAAATTTGAAGCAGAATTTTCGTTTCACCACCATCCACAACACCTTCGCCATCAATAAGTATGCCGTGATTTTTCATGCGAGCAATCGGCTCGTCATGCCCAATAACACGATCCTTGGAGAGGGTGTAATATGTGTCTGGCGGGCCGGGCATGAATTTAAGCCCGCGCTCTGCAATCGCATCAGTGGAAGCGTAAATATCATTCGAACCGACGGCAATATGCTGAATACCTTCGCCTTTGTACTTCTTAAGATAGGCCACAATTTGCCCAGTTTCTCCTCGGTCCTCATTGATCGGAATGCGGATACGACCACAAGGCGACGTGAGCGCGCGGCTTAGCAGACCCGTGTATTTCCCCGCGATGTCAAAGAAGCGAATTTGTTTGAAGCCAAAGATGCCGCTGTAGAAATTAAACCACGTATCCATATTGCCCTTGTGGACGTTATGGGTGAGGTGATCGAGGTAATAGAACCCAACGCCTTCAACAGGTTCTGTGCGATGGAAAGTAAAATCTCCGTAGGCGGAGCCATAGTCGCCATAGGCGTCGATGAAATAAATGAGTGAGCCGCCAATACCCACAATCGCAGGCACGTCGAGCGTTTTTGTGTCGGCATCAAACGGTGTTGCACCGGCGGAAATGGCGTGGTCGTAGGCCTTCTGAGCATCAACAACCCGCCACCCCATAGAAGCGGCGCACGGGCCATGTTCACTCACGAATTCCATCGCCATTGAGCCAGGTTCGGCGTTCAAAATATAGGTAATGTCACCTTGCTGCCAAAGTTCAATAGCTTTGGTTTTATGTGTGGCGGTGTGACTGTACCCCATCCGAGAGAATAGATCGCGTAACTCCTGCGGGTTCTCGTGGGCGAATTCGACAAACTCGAATCCATCTGTTCCAGCGGGATTTTCTGCGGTAATTTTTGGGCGGGGGGCATTGTGAGGGAAGGGTCCCATTTTATATCTCCTGTGTGCGCTAAACACAGGCTATCTGCAGTATCGCGCGTAATGTGCGCGAAATGGCACTCAATGGCTATTGATTCACACATATATTGCATAATATGTTAGTAATATGAAAAATACACGCACCCCGCTTGATCGAATGGATTTAGATATTCTCGGCGCCCTGCAACAGGACGCCCGCCTCACAGCCCAAGAGTTGGCACAAAGACTCGGCCTGAGCGCGAGCCAAGTGGGCCGTCGCCGCCAGCGACTTGAAACCGAAGGATATGTTCACCATTACACGGCGCGCCTTGATCCTGCTGCGCTTGGCCTATCTGTTCAGGCATTCATTGAGGTTTCCATGGCAACGCATGGGATCGAAAACGCGACCAGTTTCATGCGCCTCATCGGGACCTGCCGTGAGGTCACGTCCGCTTGGACACTTACCGGTGCGGCCGACTATATGTTGCGGTGTTATTGCGAAGACCTTCCGTCGCTCAATCGTTTAATCCACGAAGTGCTTCTGCCTCACCCTTCCGTCGCCCGTGTTCAGAGCCAAATCGTTATGGACCAATTTAAAATTGACGCACCACTGCCACTTTGACGTCCGAAAATCACTTTTCATCGCGAATTGAACTACACCTCCCGTGCAACTCCCCTTAAGGTCATCCCTATGGAAAGTTTCCTATTTCAAGCAACTATTTACCTCGGGATCGCTGTGATTGCCGTGCCGATTGCCATGCGATTTGGGCTAGGCTCGGTGTTGGGGTATCTTCTGGCGGGGATCATAATCGGCCCGATGCTCGGGTTCGTGGGCACCGAGACACAAAGCCTTCAACATTTCGCCGAATTTGGCGTCGTCATGATGATGTTCCTCATCGGCCTTGAGCTTGAGCCGCGCGCGCTTTGGGCTATGCGGCACCGCCTCATTGGGCTTGGTGGCTTGCAGCTGGTGCTCACGACGGGGGGCATCACGGCAATTGCGCTGTATTTCCAACTTCCTTGGCCGCAAGCACTGGCCGTCGGCCTTACGCTTGCCCTCTCTTCAACAGCCATCGTTTTGCAAACTTTAAACGAGAAAAACCTGATGCAAACGAACGGGGGGCGGGCGTCCTTTTCTGTGCTTCTGGCCCAAGATATCGCCGTAATCCCCATTCTCGCGCTTCTCCCCCTTCTCGCGCTCACAGGAGTGTATAATGAGCCAGCTGCTGCGCAAATTGCGAGCGAGCACGGCCCCAAATTCGGCCCGTTTGAGCCTATCAACACTTGGTTCTCGGCCCTCTCACCTTTTGGCACGACCTTTGTGACAATCACGGTAATTCTCCTGATCATACTTGGGGGGGCCTATCTTACCCGTCCGCTGTTTCGGTTTATCCATTCCGCACATTTGCCGGAATTATACACCGCGCTTTCCCTTGTGATTGTCGTGTTCATCGCGGCCGTTATGTTGTTGATCGGCCTCTCGCCGGCTCTTGGGACCTTTTTGGCGGGAATGGTATTGGCAAACTCCGAATTCCGTCATCAGCTCGAAAGCGATATCGCGCCCTTCAAAGGATTGCTCCTTGGCCTCTTTTTTATCACCGTCGGTGCGGGCATCAACTTTGCGCTGTTGATCGGGAACCCCATACAAATCCTCGGCTTTGCCATAATGCTGCTGGCCTTTAAATTTTTGGTTCTTTTTGTCATTGGTTTTGCGTTCAAATTGAAAGGCCCTGACCAATGGTTGTTTTCACTGGGCCTCGCTCAAGCGGGTGAATTCGGTTTTGTACTGGCGTCCTTTTCGCTCACCCAAAACATCATTCCGCGCGACTTAAGCGAGAAGATCCTCCTGATTATCGCGCTTTCGATGCTTCTCTCGCCTCTCCTGTTTCTCCTGTATGAGTTTCTGGCACAGCGTTCAAAAAAAGAAACCAAGGCGCACCAGAAGGAAGATGAAATAGACGAGCAGAACCCCATTATTATTGCGGGAATCGGACGGTTTGGGCAGGTCGTAACACGGCTGGTTCAATCTGCGGGCTTCAAAACAACGGTTCTGGACCACGATCTTGCCACTGTTGAGGTGATGCGAAAATTCGGGTTTAAAGGGTTCTTTGGCGATCCGACACGCCCCGAAGTCCTCAATGCTGCAGGCTTCGCAAAGGCACGCGTTTTGGTGGTGGCCCTCGATGACCCCGAAGCCGCCCTGCGCCTTGTAACCTACGCACGCAGCAAACGCCCCGACATCCATATCATTGCGCGCGCGCGCGATCGCGGAGACGTATATCGCCTTTATGCCGCGGGTGCGAACGATATCGTGCGCGAACTTTTTGACAGTTCTCTTCGCGCGGGTCGCTATGTTTTAGAGAACGTTGGCCTCTCCAAATACGAAGCCGCAGAAGCCGAACAGACATTCAAAACGCACGACCGTATTGCCGTCCGCGAACTTGCGGCTCTTTATGATCCACGGGTCCCGTTTGGCGAGAATCCCGCATATATCGAGCGCTCCAAGGAATTCGCCAAAGACCTCGAAGCTGCCCTTTTGGCAATCCGGAAATCCTCTGAAAATTAGTCGTTAGAAACCCCCGCCTCTGCGAAGGTGGACATGCCCGAGTGACAGGCCACGGCACCAATCAAAACCCCAATAGCCAAGGCCGCGCCCGACCCTTCTCCAAGACGAAGCCCAAGATCAAGCAACGGTTCTTTGCCAAGTTTTTTCAAGACAGCCCCGTGCGCGCCTTCGGCTGAGACGTGTCCCGCAACAGCATGGTCAAGTACATTTGCATTCAACGCGTGCAAAACTGCCGCCGCAGAGCAGCAGATAAACCCATCCAAAATGACTGGAATTCCTTCGATCCGCGCTCGTGCTATGGCGCCTGCCATTGCGGCGATTTCACGCCCCCCAAGGCAACGCAGCACCTCAAGGGGAGCACCAAGAGCGCTGGAATGTAGGGCAAGCCCCGCGTTGACTACGGAAATTTTCGCGGCTAAGGCCTTGTCATCCACACCGGTTCCGCGCCCGGTCCAGTCCTCACCTTGTCCACCAAAGATCGCCGCCAGAATTGCGCTGGCAGAGGTTGTATTGCCAATGCCCATTTCACCTGTCACCAGAAGGTCCGTGGCAGGATCGACCGCGTTCCAGCCAACCGTCAAGGCCTCAACGACCTCTGCTTCGCTCATCGCCGGAGCCGTCGTGAAATCTGCTGTTGGTGTATCCAACGAAAGTGCATGCACAGTCATCTTCGCGCCAAACGCTTTGGAAAGCTGATTGATCGCCGCGCCGCCGTGCTCAAAATTTATCACCATTTGCGCCGTAACTTCGGGCGGAAAAGCTGACACGCCTTGGGCGGCAACACCATGGTTTCCCGCAAAAATCACCACCTGTGGCGCATGAATCGAAGGGCGGTCTGTTCCACGCCAGCCAGCGTACCAAATGGCAAGGTCTTCGAGGCGCCCTAACGCTTGCGGGGGTTTGGTGAGTTGGGCATTACGCGCCCGCGCGGCTAAAACGACTTCAGGATCTGCAGATTTGGCGTCGGCAAACACCTTTTCAAACTCGGCCAAAGTGGAAAATGGTGCGCTCATATTGTGATCCTTTATTGCGGTACGTGCCAGCAGTGAGTACCCTAGCTTTGAGATTGTATAGCGACAGAAAGGGCATGAAGATGCCTCAAAACGACACGCCCCTCATGCAAGTCACAGATATTCCAATTGCCCTTGGCATATTAAGCCGCTTCCCCGTCGAAGTAAGCCAAGAAGCCGCGCAGAAACGAGCGGCCTCGGCGGCATGGGCCTATCCAATTGCAGGCGCGGCGATTGGTTTTGCTGCGGTTCTCGCTGGATGGGCGGCAATGGCATTTGGTCTGCCGAATGTGGCGGTCGCTGGGGTGGTTTTGGCGACACTCATTATGGTGACAGGCGCAATGCACGAAGACGGGCTTGCGGATACATTTGACGGGCTTTGGGGAGGGCATACACGCGAACGACGCCTCGAAATCATGAAGGATAGCCACGTTGGTGCCTATGGTGTTTTGGCGCTTGCCGTGTCTGGTTTGGTTCGGTTCGGGTTGATTTTATCCTTGATCGCATCTGGGCATCTCTGGGCCATCATCGCGACCTGTGCAATGAGCCGTGCGCCCATGGCCTTGCTGATGGCCAAAATGGAACCAGCGCGCAGTATGGGCCTTTCCCACAGTGTTGGGCGTCCACGCCTAGAAACCGCTTTACTTGCCGTTTTGATCGCGCTTTTGATCGGCTTTCTCTTCTTAGGCGGCACAATTTTACATGGCGTATTGCTCGCGGCAATCGCAGTTGGCGCTTTGGCGTGGATCGCTGAGAAAAAGATTGGCGGTCAAACGGGCGACATTTTGGGCACTTCGCAGCAACTGACGGAAATTGCGTTTCTCGCAGCCGTCGTCTCGGCCCTCCCCGCATAGAAAAACGCGCCCAACTTTCATTGAGCGCGTTCTCTAAAATCGTATTTGAAGCTTAGGCTGCGGCAGGTGCGCGCGAATCCAAAACGTCGTTGATCTGTTGCTGTGCGAGGTCTTCGCCCTCACCAGAAACAGCCGCAACTTCACGGGTCAAACGCTCTAGCGCCGCCTCATAAAGTTGACGCTCGGAATAGCTTTGCTCGCGTTGATCATCTGTGCGGTGAAGGTCGCGCACAACTTCAGCAATGGCCAACAAGTCGCCGGAATTGATTTTCTGTTCGTACTCTTGTGCACGGCGCGACCACATCGCGCGTTTCACCTTGGCTTTGCCCTTTAGGATACGCATGCAATGGGCAACGGTATCCGCAGACGCAAGCGAACGCATACCGACTTCGATCGCCTTATGGGTCGGCACCCGCAGTGTCATTTTATCTTTGGCAAAGGAAATCACGAAAAGCTCAAGCACGATGCCTGCGATTTCTTGCTCTTCAACATTCACAATCTGGCCAACACCATGCGCAGGATAAACAACGAATTCGTTGGGGCGAAAGTCTAGTTTTTTAGATTTGCTCATTCAGCACTCTTCCTTGTTTTGAGACAGCGCAAGGGATGCATCCGCGGACTTGGACAAAGCCACGTTCGGTCTGCACCTCTCAGAAGAAAAAGGCCCGCGCACGGTCTGTGCTAAGCGGGCAGCTTCGGGACACTGTCTGTATCTACTCGCCTACTATATCAGAAAATCAACCTATAGGAAAGTTACGTCAGCATAGGTTTGCACAACCCCCTAAAATCATGGGGGATTTCACAAAAACTCTCACATTTAGGGCCGTTTTCTGAGCCCAAAATAGGCCAAAAAACGAATCACTCTTAGCTGCCTTCGCCGGGCTTCTCTGAGAAGTACTTCTCAAGTTTTCCGTCTTCTCCATCGCGCTCTTCCGCATCGGGGAGCTGGTCTTTCTTGGCGATGATCACAGGCCAAAGTTCCGAATACTTGCGGTTAAACTCAACCCATTTTTCTGTATCTGGCTCGGTATCGGGACGGATCGCATCCGCTGGGCACTCAGGCTCGCAAACGCCGCAATCGATGCATTCGTCTGGATGAATCACCAGCATATTTTCCCCTTCGTAGAAGCAATCTACGGGGCAAACCTCGACACAGTCGGTATATTTGCAAGCGATACAGGCGTCGTTGACGATATAGGTCATGCGGGAACTCGTTTGTTTGTTTCGACGCCCTAGCTATTCTAGCTCGCGTGATCTTTCAAGCATTTGACGTCGGGAAAGAATGCTTTTGCGCCGTTCCTTTTTGGTAGGCCGCGCTTTTCCCTCGTATTTCGGTTTAGCTGGAACAGTTTTCTGCTCGTAGGGCGCTTTGGGATCGGGCGGTGGCGAATGATCCTCATAGAGTCCTTGCGCTTCGGGTGCTGGCCCGCGTCGAACCGACATTTGCATCACGCGCACGATCCGAACGCGGTCTCCTTGCGGAAAGGTTAGCGTATCCCCGAGGGCGACAACGTAGCTCGACTTAGTTATTTTCGCTCCATTCACCCGCAAATGCCCGCCGGTCACGAGTTTGCTCGCTAGCCCGCGCGTTTTAAAGAATCGCGCGTGCCAGAGCCATTTATCAACCCGAAGTTTGGGCGGGAGTTCACTCATAGATTATTTTTTATCTTTCAACCCCATGAGGGCCATTGCGAAGGGATTGTCGGGATCAATCGGCTTCTCTTTTTTAGGAGGTCGTGCTTGGAAGTTTTTGCCGCCTTGAGGGGCTGGCTTTCCACCTTTTGGCCCACCGCGTTTTGCGTCAGGTTTACGTCCTTGTGGCTTGCCGCGAGTACCTTCAGCCGCATCCTTTTGTGGACGACGATTGTTTGGCCGAGGCTTCGGTGCCCATGTAAACGTATAGAAAGCCTCCATTTCAGGAGCTTCGACGCCTGCATCTGGAGCTTTCGCCTCTTCTGCGTTTTCTTCCGCAGGAACGGCCTCTAACGGGGCCGTACCCTCTGGAACTGCAGTTGTTGCATCTTCGGTCGCAACCACTTCTGTCGCTTCTGGTTCAACCGCGGCCACAACGGGGACCGCTTTAATTTTGCTGCGCTCGCCCTTTTCGGCTTTATAGCCAAGGCCGACCATCAGCTTGGAGAATTGCTCCAAAGTCATGCCCGTAATCGACAACATGTCAGGATTGGCTTCAAAACCGGAACGACTGTTTTGTGTACGCAGTAGGTCTGCCAAGCGTTCCAACATATCAATACGAATGGCTCGGTCGCCCGCGTTCCGATATCCCGCCATCATATCAGCGCCCAATGGAGCCGAAGTGTCGGTCGGAATTGTCACAAGACCCGGAGGGGGGCTTTCGGGAAATTCTGCCAAATCTTTGGCCAACGACCAAAGAACCAGACGCAAACGTGTCGCGGCAGGCTTAAGCAAGAGCGGCATAAAGATCGTAAACTGACCAAAACGAATGCCGTGCTTGCGCAGCGCGCCACGGGCGTCCTGATCGAGGTCTTTCACTTCGGTGGCCACTTGATCGCGCGAAATAATGCCGAAATCTTCGACCATCCGGAAGGCGAAACCACGGGCCATCCCTGTGAGAGCCTCATCGCGACTCATCGCCAATAGGGGTTCAAACAAGGTCGCGACTTTGCGATCAATGAAATGTTGCAGGCGACGTGTGACCTTTTGGATCACATCGGGGCCGGCTTCCTCGTCGACAAATGCAACGACCAAAGGCTTGAGCGGGTCCGATCCGACGACCAATTTTCCCAGCGCAAGTTCGCCCCACATGAGGCCCCCTTGCTCGGTGAAATCGATCTCGGTATCAGGCGCGTTATAAAAACGATCTGCACGCAAATGGAACTCTGGGGCCAGAGCTTGCAGGCTTGCTGCCCGCAGTGTTTTGGCCTCTTCAGAGCTAGCGCTCTTATCTTGGCTGAACTGAAATCCCTCTAGCTTACCGACGAATTCGCCCTCAACTAGAACTTCACCTTTATCGTTTACGTCGGCCACTAGGCCCTCCTTCTGCTTCAACCGCCGCAACAAAACACTTGTCCGCCGGTCAACAAATCGTTGTGTGAGCGCTCCATGGAGCGCGTCTGATAATCGGTCTTCTACAGCGCGCGTCGCTTCTCGCCAATGGGTTTCGTCGTCAAGCCACCCGCTACGCTGAGAAACATAAGTCCATGTGCGGATAAACGCCAATCTTTTAGATAAAACATCGATATCACCGTCCGTTTTATCGATCCGTTTGACCTGTCTGGCGAACCAATCGTCCGGCACACGGTCAAATTCCTGCAAGAATCGAAACAATTGCTCCAAAAGTCCCGCATGTTCGCCGTGGCTGATTCCCCGAAAATCCGGAACACGGCAAACATCCCAAAGCCGTTTAACATCGCCAGCAGAAACAATTTTATCGCTCACAATCGGCATCGCCGTCAGTGTTTTGAGGGTGCGCAGATCGTCCGCTTCGCGCGCTTTTACCAAACGTTCGTCATTTGGCGCGACTTCAAGACTTCGAATCAACGCATCGCTAGTGCCAAATTCCAGCCGTGAATTGCGCCAATTCAGCTTTTTAATGGGGGCGAAACGGTGGTTCATTATGGCATCGGCCAAACCATCCTCAAGCGGAGCAGCGTCCCCCGTCACGCCAAAACTGCCGTGGCTCATGTGCCGCCCTGCCCGCCCTGCAATCTGGGCCAACTCATTGGGCATCAAGGGTCGCATACGCCGCCCGTCAAACTTATCCGTGGCCGAAAACGCGACATGGTTGATATCAAGGTTTAGCCCCATCCCAATGGCATCCGTCGCCACCAGATAATCCACCTCGCCGTTTTGATACATCTCGACTTGGGCATTGCGGGTGCGCGGACTAAGCCCCCCCGTCACAACGGCCGCTCCACCTTTTTGCCGACGCAGAAGTTCGGCTATCGCATAGAGATTTTCCACCGAGAACCCAACGATCGCCGAGCGCCCCGGCATTCGTGCGATCTTTTTACTGCCTGCGTAAGTCAGCTCCGAAAGCCGTTCGCGACGAATAAAATCGACATCCCCCAAGAGATCGGCAATTGCGCTGCGCATCGTGTCCGACCCCATAAACAAGGTTTCGTGCAAGCCACGGGCGCGCAGCAATCGGTCGGTAAAAATATGGCCCCGCTCGGGATCGGCGCAAAGCTGAATTTCATCAACCGCAAGGAAATCACAGCCCATTCCCTCGGGCATCGCTTCAACCGTACAGACCCAATATTGCGCGCGCGGCGGCACAATACGCTCCTCGCCCGTCACCAATGCCACGACGGATGGCCCGCGCAGAGCGACAATCTTGTCATAAACTTCGCGCGCCAAAAGGCGCAACGGCAGGCCAATCACACCAGTTCGATGTGCCAGCATACGTTCGATTGCGTAGTGAGTTTTGCCCGTATTGGTCGGGCCTAGGATCGCTTTGATCCGCGGCGCGTTCGCCATGTTCTTCAGCCCTTAAAGGTTGGTCCCGCCGACCGATGCACTCAAGCGCGCAATGGCTTTTGCGACCTGCGGTTGGTTGGGGTGTATTAAGGCAACCTGCTGATAGACCTCAAGCGCTTGTTTGGGTTTACCCGAATCCTCCAAGATTCGCGCCAGTCCAATAATCGCGCCAAAGTGGCGTGGCTCTAACGATAAGACCGTTGCGATGTCCGAAACCGACGGCCCATACATACCTAGATTAAAATACGTCGTCGCCCGCCCATTATATCCTTCGGCAAAATCGGGTGCGTGGTCGGTGAGCGCCGTAAAATGTTCCACGGCCACTTCCAAATCCCCTTGTGAAAGAGCCGCATAACCGCGTTCTAGCAAGAAATTCATCGACTCCGAGCCGGACTCCCTGAAAAGAGCGCGGATTTGATCTTCGGTCTTTTCCCAGTTTTCGTTTTGCGGGTCTGCGAGATCTGCGAAAAGCACATCCAAATCGACATCCTGCGCCTGAACCGCTTGCCCGCCAGCCCACAAAATGACTGTCGCAAGAAGAAATGCCGTAACGATACGATTGAGAAAGGGGTTTAAAGCGCTCATAACAAATGCAACTGTAGCCGAAAGGTTGGGAAAAGCGACCCCCAAACCTTCACGTTTTTAGGAGAATCTAAATGAGCGAAATAATCACTGCTGCCGTCGGCGTTTTGTCTGAGAAAATCAAAACCTTCGATGGGACTGCAAAGTTCATGGTCGAAGGCGAAGGCGGCATTGTCATCGACGCGGACGGCGTGCGTGCGGGCGACGACGACACGGATGTTACTTTGTCGGCGGATGTCGAAACGTTTCAGGCCATTCTCGACGGCAGCTTGAACCCCACAACGGCCTTTATGACGGGCAAACTTTCTATGGACGGTGACATGGCAACCGCCATCAAACTCGGTGCAGAATTGTCCTAAGCCATGAAAACTGCCCCCTTTTATGAGGATATAGTCGGCGCCGCAGACCCCGGAGACGCCACATGGTGGACGACTTCTGATGGTGTGCGGATTCGATTGGGCGTTTGGAACCAAGATGCGCCCATGGGAACGGTCCTGATCTTCCCTGGGCGCACGGAATACATCGAAAAATACGCGCCAACGGCCACGGTTTTGGGCACGCGCGGCTATGCGGCTTTGGTCGTTGATTGGCGGGGACAAGGCCTCGCAGATCGGGATGCACCTGATCGCCTACTTGGTCATGTTGAAGATTTTCAGGACTATCAACTCGATGTCGCGACCATGGTGGCCGCAGCCAAAGAAATGTCCCTTCCCGAGCCGTATTATCTACTGGGGCATTCGATGGGCGGATGTATCGCTCTGCGCGCGCTTTCAAATGGTCTTGATGTCAAAGCAGTATGTTTAACGGGGCCAATGTGGGGGATCAATGTCCCGCCAAGGATGCGCCTTCCCGCGTGGGTTTTGGGTGCGGTTGCGCATCAGGTCGGCAAGGGGAAAACCCTAAGTCCGGGGACAAATATTCAGACCTATGTCCTTACGGAACCCTATGCGGACAATATGCTGACAAGTGATCGGCCAACCTACGAATGGCTTAAATCCCAAGTCGTTGCGCATCCTGAATTGGCTCTCGGCGGACCGTCGCTTGGCTGGCTCATCGAAGGGTTGCGAGAGTGTCGCGATCTCGCAAAACTGCCCTCGCCCAATGTTCCTTGCCTGACGTTTCTCGGAACAAATGAGCGCGTTGTTCGCGCAGGTACCATTGGAAAACGCATGGCGCATTGGCCGAACGGACGTTTAGAAATGGTCGCGAAAGCCGAGCACGAAATCCTCTTTGAAAATCCCGAAACATTAGATCGTGTAACCGACATCATGTGTGAATTTTTTGGTGAGAATACTTAGCCCGCGCCCTTTCCAAATAAAATCCCGCGCGATTTTCCTGTGGCTTGGGGTGTTTTTACCTTTGCGCGCCCCCATACCCCTTGAACCGCCCCCCTCCTAAGGCCTATGTCTAGAGGGCAATTATTGAGGTTTTTCATGCGTTTTTCCCGTCCTATGCCCGTCTTCGATGCGACCCCCTCCACTGGGGAGGCCGCCGATTTCGGCGATCTGCCAGAATGGAACCTCGACGATCTTTACACCAGTGAAGACGCGCCCGAATTGACCCGTGATATGGCTTGGCTTGAGACGGCCTGCGCCGATTTCGCCGCGGCCTACGAAGGTAAACTCGCCGATCTGGATGCCGCCGGAATGCTTGCTTGCGTTCACGCCTATGAGGCAATTGACCTGATCGCAGGCCGCATCATGTCATTTGCGGGCTTGCGGTATTATCAGATCACAACCGATAGTGATCGCGCGAAATTCATGTCCGACACCCAAGAAAAAGTGACCGTTTTCACGACTCCGCTGGTTTTCTATAGCCTTGAGTTGAACCGCCTTGAAGACGACGCGCTGGCAAACATGTTTGCCGAAAATGCCGGTTTGAAACGCTACAAGCCGATTTTTGATCGTCAACGCGCAATGAAGCCGCACCAATTGTCCGACGAGTTGGAAAAATTCCTGCACGATCAATCAACCGTTGGTGCCGCAGCGTGGAACCGTTTGTTCGACGAAACAATCGCCGGCTTACAATTCACTATTGACGGCGAAGACATGAACCTCGAAGCCGTTCTCAACCTTCTGACCGACCAAGACCGTGCAAAACGCGAAGTGGCGAACTTTGAATTGGCCCGTGTTTTTGAAGAGAACATCAAAATATTCGCTCGCGTTCACAATACATTGGCCAAAGAAAAAGAAATTGATGATCGCTGGCGCAAAATGCCCTCGCCCCAGACGGCGCGGCATTTGTCGAACCATGTAGAACCAGAAGTTGTCGAGGCCCTGCGCAATGCGGTTGTGGCCGCCTATCCAAAACTCTCGCATCGCTATTATGCCCTCAAGGCAAAATGGCTTGGCCTTGAGACAATGCAAACTTGGGACCGCAACGCGCCTCTCCCCAAAAAAGACGAGAAAACCGTCGATTGGCAAGAAGCCAAAGACACTGTGATGGAAGCCTACGAGGGTTTTGACCCTAGAATGGCCAAGATCGCCGCGCCGTTTTTCTCCGAAGGTTGGATTGATGCAGCGGTCAAACCGGGCAAAGCGCCCGGGGCCTTCGCGCATCCAACGGTCACAAATGTGCATCCCTATGTCATGCTCAACTACCTTGGGAAGCCGCGCGACGTGATGACGCTAGCGCATGAACTTGGCCACGGCGTGCACCAAGTTTTGGCTGCGGAACAGGGCGAGCTTCTGTCCTCCACCCCCCTCACATTGGCCGAAACCGCCAGTGTTTTTGGCGAGATGCTGACCTTCCAAGCGATGCTCGCTAAGGCCACCACCAAAGAAGAGCGCAAAGTCCTGCTTGCGGGTAAAGTTGAGGATATGATCAACACGGTCGTGCGCCAAATCGCGTTTTACGACTTTGAATGCAAACTCCACGCGGCCCGCGCCGAAGGTGAACTCACCCCTGAAGACATCAACGCGCTTTGGATGTCAGTACAGGCCGAGAGCCTCGGACCTATCTTTGAATTCACACCGGGTTATGCCACGTTCTGGGCCTATGTCCCGCACTTCGTGCACTCGCCGTTCTATGTCTATGCCTATGCCTTTGGTGATGGCCTCGTGAACGCGCTTTACGCCGTCTACGCCGAGGGCGGCGAAGACTTCCAAGAGAAATATTTTGATATGTTGAAGGCGGGCGGCTCCAAGCACCACTCAGAACTGCTCGCTCCCTTCGGACTTGACGCCTCCGACCCCAAATTCTGGGACAAAGGTCTGTCGATGATTTCCGGCATGATCGACGAACTTGAAGCGATGGAGGACTAAATGCGCGTCACCCTCCCCGCTTTCACCCTCCTCGCATTGGCGCCCTTCGGTGCCTTTGCGGAACCATCTATGGTCGGTCAATGGAGTTGTGAAAACTACTCCGAGACCAACCAAATCATGGGAACCGTCGCCTATTACAATAATGGCACGAGCGAAGGCAGCTTTGACGCCACAATTGTCGGAAGCGACGCAACTGTCGAATTGATCGGGACTTATCGCGCGGATTGGAAACAGGAAAAATCGCTCCTTGTCGAAACAATGACGTCGGTTGATGTCCAAGACCTCTTGATCAACGGCCAAAGCTACATGGATACGCCCACCGAAACAGAATTTGAAAATGCCATGTTGGCGGAGGGGGCAACCACGTCGCAAATTATAGATTCGAGCGAAGTTATGGTTGTACTCCAAGATACCGACGGCAATATTTCTTCCTGTAGTTTGTTTTAAAATACTTTTCACATCACGTGTTTAGCAATTCTCATTGTTTATTCGCTCATATGAAATAGACTTTTCCGAAAACAACGAGGGTTCCTATGCGCGGTATTAAACGACTCCTGAAAATTGTTCTCGCCATCCTTGTTGTTGGCCTTGGGGCTTTGCTCACTTTTGGACCGGGCTATTTGGAAAGCAATTTGAATACGGTCGAGGCTCACGCGCCCTACCCCGTCACGCCTGATGCCCAAGCGTTACACGACAGCCTCGTGATCGGTGATTGGCACGCCGATACGTTGCTTTGGAACCGCAGCTTGCTTGAACGTGGCGACCGTGGCCATGTGGATGTCCCGCGCCTGCAGGAAGGCAACGTCGCCCTTCAGGTTTTTACCACGGTCACCAAAAGCCCCGCAGGGTTAAACTACGAAGAGAATTCCACCTCTGCGCGCGACAATATCACCCTCTTGGCTTATGCGCAGTTATGGCCACGCGCCGCATGGGACAGCCTGCTTGAACGGGCGCTGTATCAGGCAAGTCGTTTGCATAAATACGCAGACAAAGCTCCCGATGACTTAACGATTATCACCACGCGTAGCGAACTCGACAGCCTGTTGGAAAAGCGTGCCGCAGGGGCAAAAACCGTGGGCGCATTGCTCGGCACCGAAGGGGCGCATCCTTTAGAGGGTAAAATCCAAAACATCGCCGCCCTCGAAGCCGCAGGGTTTCGGATGATCTCGTTACAGCATTTCTTTGATAACGCCGCTGGGGGCTCGCTCCATGGCACAGCAGACGCAGGGCTGACCGATTTTGGCCGCGAAGTTGTCGCCCAAGTCCAAGCCCGCAACATGGTTTTGGACGTGTCCCATTCAAGCCAACAAGTCATTCGCGATGTGCTCGAAATTACTGAAATGCCCATCGTTGTAAGCCATACAGGTATCTTCAGCAACTGCCAGATCAAGCGCAATATCCCCGACGACCTCATCCAAGCCGTTGCTGCAAAAGGCGGCACGATTGCGATTGGCTATTGGAAAGACGTCACTTGCGACGATACTCCAATGGGCGTCGCAAAAACCATCAAGGCGGCGATTGACCTCGTAGGTACAGATTATGTGTCTCTTGGTTCGGATTTTGACGGTGCCGTGGGCACCGCCTTTGATACATCCGAATTGGCCGCGCTGACGCAAGCGCTCCTCGACTTAGAGATTTCTGAAACCGATATCCGCAAAGTTATGGGCGAGAACATGGTGCGCGTGTTGCGCGCCCGCCTCGCCCCCTAGGCTACTTTTTCGCTTTTGCAAAGATCTGATCCATCATGGATTGGGCCTTTTTGCTATCTTCCAGCGTGTATGGATAGGCGGAACCGGTGCCAACGGATTGAGCAAAGTTTTCGACTTGAAGCACATATTGGTTCAGCCCCGGATAACGCGACACAGTTTCGCCCGCTTCATTAGACAGCCAAACTTGCGCCTCTCCGGCGACATTGGCATTGAAAGGTGTCGTCACGCGGATTTTCCCTTTGTCTCCAAGGAATAGCATTTCTTGATGTGGCGCGAGGCGCATCGAAACCATGCCCGAATAGGTAAATCCTTCGAACTGCGCCTGAACATCGGTAAACACATCCACGCCCCCCTCCTCACGCATTGAAACGGCCGTAATTTCGGGCAGGTTTGCGCCCGTCGCGAAAAGGGTACTGGCATAGATGTATACGCCAATATCACGCGCCGCGCCGCCGCCAAATTCCGCAAGATTGCGGATATTGTCGGTCGCGGACTCGTTGTTGTAACAAAACTGACCACTCACATGACGTAGGGTACCAATATCTCCTGCAGCGATCCGGTCCCTGACCTCAATCCACTGCGGGTGATGTGCAATCATAAAGGCTTCGGCGGCGACAAGGCCCGTTTGATCGCGCAGGGCTATAAGGTCGTCGATCTCATTCGCTTCAAGCGCAACTGGCTTTTCGCACAACACGTGCTTCCCCGCCTGAAGAGCTTTTTTTGTCCATGCCACATGGAGATGATTGGGCAACGGAATGTAAACGGCATCGATATTTGGCGAGGCCAACAAAGCATCGTAATCGCCAAAGACCTCAAGCGACGGGCAGAATGCCTGAAATGGCGCGGCCTTGGCTGCATTTGACGTTGCCAAGGCTACAAGTTCGTTTCCTATGGCTGCGTGAATAGCGGGTGCCATGAATCTTTCTGCGAAATTTGACGCGCCCAGAATTCCCCAACGTAAAATGTTGCTCATATGAAGTGCTCCCTATAAATTTTTGCTAAGTTACCATGTTGTCCACGTTGCGCAATACGCGTCAGTGACACAGAAAAAGGGCCCCGATCAACGGAGCCCTTTTTAAAAATTTCGATTTAAAGCCCTAGGAAGGAACCAGTAGGCCTTTGTCTTTGGCGGTCTCGCGCATCCGCTCTTGAAGCTTCTCGAACGCACGCACCTCAATTTGGCGTACCCGCTCGCGGCTCACATTATATTGGCCCGACAGCTCTTCCAACGTCACCGCTTTGTCTGTCAAGCGGCGCTGTATAAGGATATCTTTTTCGCGGTCATTCAAAACGTCCATAGCTTCGGTCAAAAGCTCGCGACGAATCGTCAATTCGTCATTCGCTTCATAGTCGCCCGCTTGGTCGGCATCGTCATCTTGGAGCCAATCCTGCCATTGTGTTGTGGTGTCCCCGTCGCTGCCGATCACGGCATTGAGCGACGCATCCCCACCGGAAAGCCGGCGGTTCATCGAGACAACTTCAGCCTCGGTCACACTCAGATCATGGGCGATACGCGCCACATGCTCGGGGCGTAAATCGCCGTCTTCAAGGGCACCAATACGGGCTTTCGCCTTGCGCAGATTAAAGAACAGCTTCTTTTGCGCGCTAGTTGTACCCAATTTAACGAGGGACCAACTGCGCAGCACATATTCTTGGATGCTCGCGCGAATCCACCACATGGCATAGGTCGCCAGACGGAATCCCTTCTCGGGATCAAAACGCTTCACAGCCTGCATCAAGCCGACATTCGCCTCAGAGACGACCTCGGCTTGTGGCAAGCCATAGCCTCGATACCCCATGGCGATTTTCGCCGCGAGACGCAGGTGGCTTGTGACCATCTTATGCGCGGCTTCGCTGTCTTGGTCCTCGACCCAGCGTTTGGCCAGCATATATTCTTCCTCGGGTTCCAGCATTGGAAACTTGCGGATGTCCCGAAGGTAATGACTCAGACCTTGTTCCGGTGTTGCGGCCGGTAGGTTTTTAAAATTGCTCATTCTTCTGCCCCCTGTTTGTTATGTTTAGACAGTTAACATTCAGATAATTACGTTCGTAGTAAGTTCAAGTGGCAAAGGCACATGGGAGACCCCATAACGCATCTGTCTTAAGCAAATATGAGCGCCGCACGTCCTGATATCCAGTGAAATATAAGGAATTCACAGCTAAGTGCGAGTCTGAAACATTCCTATGGGAGTGCGTCAATATCCCCGCCAAGGGCTTGAATCAGGCCAACCATATCCGCAGGCATCGGCGCTTTGAACTGCATCGCTTCCTTGGTTACAGGATGCACGAAGCCAAGAGTTGCCGCATGAAGCGCCTGACGCGGGAAGGCACGAACGGCCTCGACACCACCGACGCCCACAACTTTCTCCGACAATTTGCGTCTACCACCATAAGTCGGATCGCCAATAAGACTGTGACCCGCATGCGCCATGTGAACGCGAATTTGGTGGGTGCGGCCCGTTTCAAGCCAACATTCAATCAGTGACGCCACCGCGGGGGTGCCCAAAGGCATCACAATCCGGCTGCGGGTCACAGCGTGTCGCCCGCCGTGAAATAAAACCGCCTGACGTTGGCGATCATTTTTATGACGCGCCAAATGCGTGGTGATCTTCATAATATTTCCGGATTCAAAATTGACGCCTTTGACGCCCCGCACGCGCGGATCATTCGCATCGGGCATGCCGTAAACAACCGCGTGATAGTGGCGCACAACAGTGTGTGCCGCGAACTGTTTTGCGAGACTGTGGTGCGCCACATCCGATTTTGCTGCCACCAAAAGGCCGCTGGTTTCTTTGTCGATCCGGTGCACAATACCAGGCCGCTTCTGGCCACCAACACCCGAAAGCGTATCGCCACAGTGAAACATCAGCGCGTTCACAAGCGTGCCATTCGGCGATCCGGGTGCGGGATGCACCACCATGCCGACGGGCTTATTTACAACAATGAGATCGTCGTCCTCAAAAACCACCTCAAGCGGGATATCTTCGGGAAGGATGTGGCTTTCGGCAGCAAAAGGAATGGTGATTTCAAAGACATCCCCTTCGCTTACCTTCGCCCGAGGGTCGGTTTGAACCACGCCGTTTTGTTTGATCGCACCTTCTTCGAGCAATTTCGCCATACGCGACCGGCTCAAAGAGGCTTCTACTGGTACGTCACGCGAAAGCGCTTTATCAAGGCGTTTAGGGGGATCAGCAGCGATCACCACAGATACAACGGAGAGTGCGGACATGAATGAGGCTCCTGAAACGGAAATCGAACTTCCGGCCAACCTAAAATTTCTGCGCGTCTTAGTTACAATACTGACGGCAACGATGATTGCAGGGCTTGTAGTGGTGATTGTTCTGCTTGTCACCCGTTTCCCTGACAAGGAAACACTTTCAGGTACGAAATCAAGCATTCTACCCAGCGAAATTACTTTGCCCGAGGGAGTCGCTGCTCGCGCCTTTACGCAGGGAAATGACTGGTATGCCATTGTCACGGATCAAGACCAAATCCTAATCTATGACCGTGACAAACAAACCTTACGCCAAACAATCACATTGCAAAACGACTGACCCAAAGCGGATAGCCCAGCGATGAACTGGGCTATTTACTCTATTTGACTGGTTTTCTTGGCTTGGCGAACTTGCCCTTGCCCGTGGCCTTGTGGCGCAGCTTTTGCGACGTATCTTTGGGGTCAAATCCGGCTGGTGGTCCCGATTTTTTCGGGCCACCCGCAGGTTTTCCAGCCGGTCCACCGCGTTTGGGTCCAGAATCTGCAGATCCACCGAATTTCGGTTTGAAGTCCGCGCCAGAAGCCCCTTCTGCACGAGGTTTGCGGGGTTTGTTATCCGTGTTTCCGGCGTATTTCCCGGCTGGCTTACCTGCATATTTACCAGCGGGTTTGCCTTCATACTTACCGGCAGGTTTGCCTTCGTATTTGCCTTCAGGCTTTTTGCCTTCGTATTTACCTGCGGGTTTGCCTTCGTACTTGCCCTCAGGCTTTTTGCCTTCGTACTTACCGGCTGGCTTGCCTTCGTATTTGCCTTCAGGCTTGTTGCCCTTGTACCCGTTGGCGCCATCATGCGGCTTGCGGTGCGAATCCGAACGTGGGGCACGTTCTTCGCGAGGGCCACGATCGGGGCGCGGTCCACCGCGCGGTTTGTCACCAAAGCTCGGACGAGCACCTGAATGACCACTGCGCGCAACGTCTGGAACCTTGTCGAGCTTGGTCGCTTTTACGTCTTCTTCTAGGATGTTGTCTTTGCCCAATGCCGCAAAGAAACGATCTGCAATGGTGGCGTCCAACTCAACATATGTTTCATTGGGAACCATCTTGATCGCGCCGATTTCGCGTTTGGTAATGCCACCAGCCTTGCAAAGCAGCGGAATGAGCCAGCGTGGCTCGGCCCGTTGCTCGCGGCCAACATTGAGGGACAGCCAAACAGAACTCGCAAATCCACGATTCTCTGTGGGCGCGTCTACACCGCCGACTTCACGCAACTCTTCCGGAGAGGTGCGCAAGGAGCGATACTGCGCGATATACGCAGAAGCGATTTGCTCGGGAGTGTTCCCTTCGAGGAGCGCCGCAACAACGGCTTCTTCGCCGAGAACTTCTTCTGTTTTGAAGCTGGCGATCAAACGCTCATCGTCTTTGGCGCGCACGTCAGACGCACTTGGAGGAGTGCCCCAATTCGCGGTAACTTTCGCCCATTTCAGCAAACGTTCAGCCTTGCCACGTTGATTTTTTGGAACGATCAACGCCGAAATGCCTTTTTGGCCCGCGCGACCTGTACGGCCAGAGCGGTGCAGAAGAGCTTCTTGGTTTTGTGGTAAATCAGCGTGCACAACAAGATTTAGACCCGGAAGGTCGATCCCGCGCGCCGCAACGTCAGTCGCCACACAAACTTGGGCGCGGCCATCGCGCATCGCTTGAAGAGCGTGGCTACGTTCTGCTTGGGAAAGCTCGCCGGAAAGCGCCACAACGCGGAAACCACGGTTGGTAAAACGCGCCGTCAAATGGTTTACGGTCACACGTGTGCCACAGAAAACAATCGCCGTTTCGGGCTCGTGAAAGCGTAGCAAATTGATAATAGCGTTTTCGCGGTCAGGCGCGGCACAGACCAAAGCTTGATAGTCGATATCAACGTGTTGCTTGGCTTCGGAAGCGGTTGCAACCCGCTTGGCGTCTTTTTGGAAGTTGCGTGCAAGGTCGGCGATTTGACGTGGAACCGTCGCCGAGAACATCAAAGTGCGACGCTCTTCTGGGGCTTCGCCAAGAATAAACTCGAGGTCATCGCGAAAGCCAAGATCGAGCATCTCGTCGGCTTCGTCCAAAACGATTGCCCGCATTTGGTCCATACGCAAAGATTTGCGCGCGATATGGTCGCGAAGACGGCCAGGTGTGCCCACAACAATGTGTGCGCCTTGGTCCAATTCGCGGCGTTCGGTCCGCATGTCCATGCCGCCAACACAGGACGCGATGCGCGCACCCGTTTCAGCGTAAAGCCATTCAAACTCGCGGCGCACTTGCAACGCCAATTCGCGCGTCGGTGCCACAATCAATGTAAGGGGCGCATCGGCCCGCTCAAATCGGAGAGCATCGCCAAGAATCGTCGGCGCAATCGCTAGACCAAAAGCAACCGTCTTACCCGACCCAGTTTGCGCGGACACCAAGAGATCGGATTCAGCTAATGCAGGATCGGAGACGTCTAGCTGAACGGGGGTCAGCTCGGTGTAACCCTTTTTTACAAGGGCGTCGGAAAGGGGCGGCAGAATGCCTTCGAATTGCGTCACGGCGATATCTTTCGAAAAAATCATATCGACCCATTGGCCGACGGAAAGGGCGGGCATATTCAGAAGTAGGCGATAAAGCAATCAAAGAAGAGCCGAAAATCGCATTTACCCCTTAAAAAGTAACAAATGCATGAATTTCGCTCTCAAGAAGCAATAATGGCCCACGAATACGATGGCTGTAGGCGCATTTACTTTGTGCGCGCGGCACGAGAAATGATCTCGCACCGAGCGGCAACAAGTGCCTCTGCCGTTTGCGCGAGTGAATTTGCAGACGCGAATGCTTCTAGTTCCGCGAGGACATCAAGCATCCATTGATGTTTTTCCAGATCTTCCCAAAACACCAATGCGCTTGCTTGATCCGCGCTTTGCCCCCGCGCCCCTATTTTCAAATATCCCGGTTGGATTGAAACAATAGTATCGGCAAAGGCATGCGTGCCCGTTTTGGTCGACCGGATGTGATTGGAAACTTCAGACAATACATCGCTTTTCCCGCCAATTACTTCGGACTTTTGCAAAGAAGCGTCATCGGCAGAAACATTTGCTCCGCGTCGTTGGTTTTTCACTGGGGCAAAGGGCACAACATTGATGCCGGATTTACCAGAGGCCAATCCCCCAAGAGCGACCATCGCTTCAGCTGCGGCAAAATACGCGCTAACGATTTTGTTTTTTTCGCTCTCATCCATAGTAAATCCCGTACCAACCCTAATAGTTACAAAACAAAATTCTCTTTTCGTCTCAATCTGCTTTTCTCCACACGCTGCGTCGCCGCTTGCGCAATATGGAGAACAACATCCTTAACCCCAGACTCGAATCCTACGACCCGATCAATTCCCGCAAGTTTTGCATCTTCAGGCGATACCTCATCAGAAATGACCAAAACCGTAGCAACACGTGTTCGCGTAGACTGAGAGCGAATGTGCCGCGCAAACTGCAACACCTGAAGTTCAGATTGCCTCGAAACTATAACCACAACATCGAATACCCGAAGGGACATTTGATCCAAAGCTCGTTCAAAATCTGTTACGACTGACAACCAATTCTCGGAACCCAACCTATTCAGGACAGCTTGTCCAGCGAGCGAATGCTCGCCAAGAATCAAGGCCGCGGGTCGTCGTTCTATTGCAAAAGAATCAATCACACACCGTCCACAGACAATTGCTTATAGCAACTTTATCTAAAGGAACCCTGCACATATGTAAAGATGCTAGTAGCAATAAGATAAATTTCAGTACGGTTAGAACACGATTGCGGTCATACCTAGGATTACTTGTGGATTAAAGGAGCGCCGAAGTGACAGCGGCGACTAAATCGTCGCCTTTAAATGGCTTGTACAGAAAGGTTTTTGCGCCTTTGATATCCGCGAGAGCCGTCGTCGTTTCCAAGGGAATAAGACCGCCGCCCCCCGATACGAAAACCACGGGTAAATCTGGCAGTTTCTGGAGAATACTGTCGTAGAGATCTAAACCACTATCCAGTCCTAGCCATACGTCCAGCACCGCAACATCAAAATCATCGGTTTCAGAAATGACAACAAGAGCCGGTTCTGGCCCCTCGCAAAGAACGACCTCAAATCCAGCTCTCGACAAAAATCTTTCCATCAATTCTCTTAATTGTGGATCATCATCAACGACCAATACTTTTGACATTAATTGCCCCAGCCAATTTTACCCTACATTCACGACAATACACTCTAAAGATTTTTTGAACACACCCTTTTCATCTTCAGGTAGTTTCGACACGCATTCAGCGAGGCGCATCAATGGATCGTCCTTTAGCGCTTGCAAGGCAGCAGGCTGTAACACCAATAAGAAACTGCGCGCATCGTGTTCGCTTTTCACCTGTTCTATAAACCCACGTTTTACCAATGTTTGCACTGCGCGACTTGTTGGCGCGGCTGTGATCCCCAAGAATTTAGCAACCATATGTGCTGTGCGTTGCTCTGATGGAACCCTTGCAAGAAACCTCAGAATCGACCATTGGAGCGGCTGTATGGCCCCCGGTTCTCTGCTTGGATAGGTCGCGCGAACGATTTTTTCGATCAATACCGCCGCTGCCACATCACTTTTTACCATTAAAAACCACTCACACTTGCACAAATCCACTATAGCTAGGTACTTGTTACTAGCAATAAATATAACATTTTTTGTTAAAATATACGCTGTGACCTGAATAGAGCAAGATTTTTAATCCGACATTTTAAACGAAGGGTCAAAAGGCGGGCAACAGCTTAAAAATGGTGGGAATGGGTTTTGATTAGCAAAACGTTAGAGAAAGCCATGCGATACGCCCGACAACGGGTTTAACAAAGGCCCTAAAAGTTACTGTATTTAGAAAATGGTACCGCCACCCCGACTTGAACGGGGGACCTCTTGTTCCACAAACAAGCGTTCTAACCAACTGAACTATGGCGGCACACTTTGGCTGATTTAGCGCCCACGTGCGGTGAATGCAAGGGCCGCGAGGTATGAAAGTGTGGAATTTCGCAAGTATTTGCCTCCATCACCGCGTCGGACCTCAAAACGTCGCCAATTGCCGCCTAAAAAACGCCCTCTTGCCTCCGTTGCCAGTTGGGTCTAGTCAATTTGGGCAATCAAGGAGAGCAAAAATGGGTATCAACACCGAAAAAGAAGTCGAAGCCAATCTACAGATTGGGCCAACATCTTTGGGGAACGTGCGCCTCTATATCGAAGCAGATGGTGTTGAAATTCCAATGGATTTCACGCCGGATGAAGCATTGGAAATCGCCGAAGAAATCCGTGCTGCAGCCCTTATGCTTGCGGGTAAGAAATAGCTGCCACACCAGGATCACGATAGCTTTGCAATCTTC
This sequence comes from Falsihalocynthiibacter sp. CO-5D18, assembly GCF_041205445.1. Lineage (NCBI taxonomy): Bacteria > Pseudomonadati > Pseudomonadota > Alphaproteobacteria > Rhodobacterales > Roseobacteraceae > Falsihalocynthiibacter > Falsihalocynthiibacter sp. CO-5D18. The sequence goes on from NZ_JBGFCF010000009.1 coordinate 112,671, forward strand.
GTGCGGCATCCCGCGCGAATTTTTGCGTGAGTTTTTTACGTCGTGCGGGCGCAATTTTCACTTCGGGCCCCATACGAACAATTTCGGCGTCATAGCTATCGGCAAGGATAAGCCCCGTTTCAAGTGGAAGCAGGTTTATTGGAAAACTCCCGTCAACGGCCCAGAAATATCGATCACACCAAGGTAGATACCCCTGCCATTTGCTGTCCGCTTGAAAATCGGCACGATTAGACTTGCATTCAACCACCCAAAACTCGCCTTTCGGGCCTAATGCGATGACATCCACACGCAACCCGCGCTCAGGAACAAATTCCTCGATCACCGTGAAATCAAGCTGCAATAAGTGCCTGCACACGCCCCGCGCCAACAATTGCCCATCTTTGAGCGTCTCTATGGAGTTATCGCCAGTTAAAGAGTTCATGCCAAACATGAACAAACCATAAACAAAAAGTCAAGACACAAGAGATTTCCAATTAAAGCCCCTTCGCCCCTTGCCGCATGCTCTATGCCCACTTATGTCAATGGACGGCGGGTTCTGCTCTTCTCGTAAACAGTGGGTACAAATTCCAGAGGCCTTAAGCAAATCCTAGGGAGCTGGCTCTGTTTGGACCCTGGTTCAATTATCTGGTGCCCACCTGTACATACAGGTCCCCAGGAATTAGCTGCCCCTACGGTCGCTGCGGGCCCGCCACAATCTCCCAATAAAAAACGCCCCAAAAGGGGCGCTCCATGTGGCTTAGACCGGCAAGTTTTTATGCAAAAGCTTCTGGTTTGATTTCACGCGCCATAAAATCCAGCACTGCGTTGACAAATTGTGGCTCTTTGCCACTAGGATCAAAAGCACGGGCAATATCGACGAACTCACTGATTATTACGCGTGGCGGCGTTTCCAAAGCCACCATTTCCGCACCCGCGGCCCGAAAGAGCGCACGCAAGGTGGGGTCGATCCGTGCGATGGGCCATTTTGCGACCAAAGCGCGATCGGTCATTTGGTCAATCTTTGCCTGATGGTCGACTGCGTTTTCGACGAGCGCTTGGAACAATTCCATGTTGCCCTCCATCATCTCGACACCCTCATAAATGGCACCGAAACGGAACTCTTGGAATTCCTGCACGATAGCTTCAATGGTTTGCCCAGAATTCTCCATCTGAAACAGCGCCTGAACCGCATAGAGCCGCGACGCAGATTTTTTCTGGCGGCCTTTAGATATTTTTGGCGCCGCTTTCGCGGAGGTCTCTGGGTTTGTCATGCGGTCGTTCCGTTTTCCTTGCCGCCCGATGAGGCGATCAAAATACTGTCGGGAGTGGATTTAAAGCCCGCTCCTTTACCTTGGCCGCCCCATTTGCGCGAAAGTGCGATGAGATGCAAGGCCGCAGCGGCCGCCCCGCCCCCTTTATTTTGATCGGCAGGGTCTGCACGCACCTCAGCTTGCTGCCGATTTTCGACAGTAAGGATGGCATTACCGATGCATACCCCTTGCAGTCCCAAGAGCTGAATCGCACGACTGGAGTCATTACACACCGTATCATAGTGCGTGGTTTCCCCTCGAATAACACAGCCCAGCGCCACATAACCGTCGAAGTTTGACATACGATCCGCGATGCCAATACAGGTCGGAATCTCAAGCGCACCAGGGACTTGCGCGATTTCATATGTGCCGCCAGCGGCTTCGATTTCGGCGATCGCGCCCGCAACCATATTGTCGGCAATATCTTTATAGTATGGCGAAACGACGATCAGAAGTTTCACCGGAGCCGCGAATTCCGCACGCGGCATAATGTAGTGCTGTTCGTGCCCAGCCATTAACCGATCTCCGAAATTTTGCGGGTGCCCGTAATTTCTAGCCCATAGGCCTCAAGCCCCACAACTTTTGGAATCGGTGAGTTGGTAAGCAATTCCAAGCGCGACAGGCCCAACGACGAGAGAATCTGTGCGCCGACTCCATATTGACGCAAAGTCTGTGGTGACGCTTCTTCACTGGCGTGAAGTTTCATGTGAACGTCGCGCAAAAGCACCAAAACGCCGCGGCCTTCGTCGGCAATCATATTCATCGCATCGCTAAATTCAGCGGCGCGTCCCTTGCCGCCCACGCCGATCACATCCAGCATTGGATCAAGCGCGTGCATCCGTACAAGGACGGGTTCACCGGTGGAAATATCACCCTTCACAAGTGCGATATGTTCTGCCCCGTGTGCCTCGTCCGTGTAAATCCGCAACTCCCATTCGCCGCCAAACTCGGACTGAATCTTGCCCTGAGAATTGATTTTAACGAGGTTATCGTGACGACGACGATAGGCGATCAAATCGCTGATCGTACCGATTTTCAGCCCGTGGCGTTGCGCAAAGGAAACGAGGTCCGGCAGGCGCGACATGGTGCCATCTTCGTTCATAATCTCACAAATCACGCCGGAAGGGTTCAAGCCCGCAAGGCGGCTGATATCGACGGCGGCTTCTGTATGCCCAGCCCGCACCAACACGCCGCCCTTACGTGCGCGCAAAGGAAAGACGTGGCCCGGGGTGGCGATGTCAGTCGCACCCTTGGTGGAATCAACAGCCACAGCGACCGTCAAGGCGCGGTCATGCGCCGAGATCCCCGTGGTGACCCCTTCACGTGCCTCAATTGAGGTGGTGAAGGCCGTTTCGTGGCGCGAGGAATTGCTGCTGCTCATCATCGGCAAGCCGAGTTGATCAAGGCGCTCGCCCGTCAACGCAAGGCAAATCAATCCGCGCCCATGGGTCGCCATGAAATTGATCACATCCGGCGTCGCCATCTGGGCTGGAACAACCAAATCCCCTTCGTTTTCGCGATCCTCGTGATCCACAAGAATAAACATCCGTCCATTACGAGCGTCTTCGAGAATCTCTTCAATTGTGGAAACGGCGTCAGAGTAGTGGTTTGAAGAATCTGTCATTTACAGTCCTGTGATTTGGGGAGCTACGGAGGTGCACCTGATAAAATAATTCGGCGGGAAGGTCACGCATCGGCACACGTTCATGTCGAAAATTCCTGAAGTCTGGCCACATAACGGGCCATGGTATCGATCTCAAGATTGACCATATCGCCAACTTTCGCGGCACCCCAAGTCGTTACGTCCTTGGTATGTGGAATGATGTTCACGCCAAAAAAACAGCCATCAACATCATTCACAGTCAGGGAAGTGCCGTTCAACGTGACCGACCCTTTTTGGGCAATAAACTTGGCAAAGGCTTCGGGAGCGAGGAAGGTAAACCGCGTGCTGTCCCCCTCGTCTTTCATCGTGATGATTTCAGCCACGCTATCCACGTGTCCCGACACAATGTGCCCCCCGAGTTCATCGCCAATCTTAAGGGCGCGTTCAAGGTTTATACGGCGGCCAACATGCCAATCGTTCCCCTGCGTACCAATGTTGGTTTTGGCAATAGATTCCGCCGAGATTTCAACATCGAACCAATTTTCTGGGCTTTGGCCAAGGGCGATCACCGTCAAGCAAACACCATTGCAGGCAATCGACGCGCCAATATCAATTCCCGACACATCGTAAGATGTTCCAATACGGGCCCGCAGGTCGCCACGCTGTTCGGCTTCCAAAACCGTGCCAACATCCGTAATTATACCTGTAAACATCACGCATCCCTTCAAGAATTCTTATGTTTGGAGTAGCCGCTCAGGCCGGTCGGTGCAAGACCGACGCTGCGATGGTTTCAAGGAGATTTTCGCCACTTTAACGGTTTGGCATTGAATTTGCCATATTCCTGCCCCACGAACTTGGTATAAAAACTATGAAATCGGAATTTTTCGTCCTTTGAGCGGAGATTTCGCCGCCTCAAGACCAAAAGCGAGACAGAGAACTCAATGAGCCAACTCCCCCCAGAAAAGCGGCGTTTTTTGTTTCTGCAAGGACCACACGGGCCGTTTTTTCATCGTTTAGGCAAAATGATGCGCCTCGCGGGGGCCGAGGTCTGGCGCGTGGGTTTCAACCAAGGGGATCGGGCATTTTGGCGCAACGCCGAGAGTTATATCCCTTTTCAAGAACCCCAATCCGCGTGGCCCAGTTTTTTCCAAGACCTGCTCACCAGCAAAGGCATAACCGACATCGCCCTCTATGGCGACACACGCCCAATACATGCGCAGGCTATTGAAATAGCAAATAAAAATGGCATCACAATACATATTTTCGAGGAGGGTTACCTTCGCCCCTACTGGGTAACCTATGAGCGCGGTGGTGCGAATGGGCACTCCGCTTTGATGGGAATGCAGGTAGCCGATATGCAGGAAATATTAGCCCATTCCGTTTTAGACATTCCTGAAGCGCCCGCCCACTGGGGTGATATGCGGCAACATGTGCTGTATGGAGCGCTGTACCACTGGTTTGTGATGTTCAGAAACGGACCCTACATTAATTTTCGTGCCCATCGGGCCCTTCCTGTTTCTCGAGAGTTTCAGTTATACATCAAACGTCTGCTTCTCATGCCGCTTCACTGGGGAGAACGGGTTCTGGCGACGACGCGGATCAAATGGTCGGGCTTCCCCTACCATGTGGCGCTTCTTCAACTCGAACATGACAGCAGTTTTCAAATGCACAGTCCGTTCGAAAGCATGAGTGATTTTCTAAAAGTCGCCATCGAAGGCTTCGCCAAGGGCGCTCCCCAACACCACCATCTTGTTTTCAAAGCCCACCCGTTGGAAAACGGCCAGCTCCCTCTTCGTAATAGTATTCACGCGTTAGCCAAAGAGAACGGGGTCGAGAACCGCGTCCACTATGTCAGGGGCGGCAAACTCGCCCAGCTTCTCGACAACGCGCGGTCGGCTGTGACCGTGAACTCGACTTCAGCACAACAAGTTCTGTGGCGTGGCTTGCCCCTAAAAACCTTTGGTGTCGCCGTTTTTGACAAACCAGAGTTTGTCTCGACTCAACCGCTTGCAGAATTTTTCTCCGCACCAACACGTCCCGACAACGGCGCATACAGGGACTATCGTCACTTTCTTCTAGAGACCTCACAGGTTGCTGGGGGTTTCTATTCCGCTCGGGGGCGCCGTCAATTATTACGCCAAGTCGTTGACATGATGTTATCCCCCCTAGATCCCTACGAGGCCTTAAAAACGGGGAAAGCGGCTCCAAGGCAACAGTTGCGGCTCGTTAAATAAGTCCGTCTAGCTTTTTCCTCAGATTTCCGTAACTTGGCTTAAAAAAGACTGAGGCAGTTATAATAATCGAGGAGCTCCAGCAGTGAGCATTCTGGCTTCCAAAGGTGTCCGTTCGGTCGCCCTACTTGCGTTTGTTACAGCGCTTGCATCCTGTACGCTTCCGCGTTCCGGCCCTAATACAAACGAAATCTATTCAGGATCGGTTCTAAAGCAAGGGGACGCATTCGTTGTTACCGTTAATGATCGTGTGACGCGGGCGACATCTGTTACGCCTGCCCTCGGGTTTTCGGCAGCGTTTAAAAACGCCGGCCTTTTAGGGTCCGATACCATTCGTTCTGGAGACGTTTTAGGCGTGTCAGTTTGGGAGAACACTGATGTCCCCATTTTAGGCGCGCCACAGGTCGCAACTATTTTGGAAGAAATCCAAGTTGACGGACAAGGATTTATTTTTGTTCCTTACGCGGGGCGTATAAAAGCTGATGGCAATACGCCCGAGCAATTGCGCAATATTATCACGCGCAAGCTTGATCAGCAAACTCCCGACCCTCAAGTTTCCGTGCGTCGTCTTGCCGGCGACGGGTCTACGGTTTCGATTGTTGGCGGGGTTGGTGCACAAGGGGTTTACCCCATTGAGCGCCCCACACGCACACTTTCCGCCATGCTCGCGCGCGCATCCGGAGTGACGATTGAACCAGAGATCGCCCAAATAACAGTAACGCGTAACGGTTTGAAAGACAAAATCTGGCTCCAAGACCTCTATGAAAACCCCGAAATGGATATTGCGCTCCGCGGAGGAGATAAGATCCTCGTTGAAAAGGACAATCGTGCGTTTACTGCCCTTGGTGCTATGGGAACGCAAAGCCGCGTCACCTTTGAATCCCAAACGGTTTCGGCAATCGAAGCCCTCGCACTTGTCGGCGGCCTCAATTCCAACCTTGCCGATCCAAAAGGCATTTTCATATTCCGCAACGAACCCCAAGAAATTTCGAATGTGGTGCTTGGGCGGAATGATCTCCAAGGCGATCAACGGTTTATCTATGTCATTGATTTAACGGCACCCAACGGAATGTTCCAAGCGCGTGATTTCGCAATCCGCGAAAACGATACCGTCTATGTCACCGAAGCGCCTTATGTACGCCTGCAGAAAACACTTGGTGCCATTATCGGCCCGGTTGCTGACCTCGCGGTCCTTAATGGCGCGTTCTAATAAGGGTCGACATGTACGATGAAGAAACCAGCAAAGTTGCCGCGCCCCCCCCGCGGCAACTTTTTGTTTTTAACGGCGGATTTCTTACCCAACCAAGATTGCGACGCATCCTTGCGCTGTCTGGCTATGACGTAAAAATCGGAAAACCCACAGCTGAAGACCTCGTAGGCGTCTGGGGACAAAGCCCGACGTCGGGGCGCGGCGAAATCGTTTCTGCACACACCGACGCCAAAATAGTAAGAGTTGAAGACGCGTTTTTGCGCTCTGTTCTTCCTGGACGTTTAGCAGGTGATCCACCCCTTGGCCTCTGCATCGACCGATCCGGCGTGCATTTTGATCCTTCCACCCCGTCCGACTTGGAAAAAATCCTTGCCCATTCGCCCTTAGACGACACATCCATTCTAAACCGTGCTCGCAACGCGATTGATCGCATAAACGCGCTGAAACTCTCGAAATATAATGGCTTCGCGCTTGATACCTCGCCCCCCGCTCCTGGATATGTCTTGGTCATTGACCAAACCCGCGATGACGCCGCTGTCACCGCCAGCGGGGCCGATTGGACTCGCTTCAAAGAAATGTTGGTTTTTGCACAAACGGAGCACCCGTCCGCAAAAGTCCTGATAAAAACCCATCCAGAAACGACTGGCGGGGCACGGCTGGGCTACTTTTCCGACAAAGACGAGAGCGCACGCGTGTCCCTTTATACAAACGATATCGCACCGCAAACCCTCTTTGAAGGGGCCATCGCTGTCTACACGGTTTCATCTCAAATGGGGTTTGAAGCCATTTTTGCAGGGCACAAACCACGCGTTTTTGGCCAACCCTTTTACGCTGGCTGGGGCCTAACAGACGACGAATATCCAGTGCCACGTCGCGAACGAAAGCTAAGTCGCCCACAGCTTTTTGCGGCGGCCATGATCCTCTACCCAAAATGGTATGATCCCTATAACGACCGCCTCTGCCAACTCGAAGACGTCATAGAAACCCTTGCGATTCAGGCCTGCGCATGGCGTGAGGACAAGGCGGGATATGTTGCTGTAGGCATGCGCCTTTGGAAACGTCCCGCACTTCAACGCGCCTTTGGGAGAGGCAAACCCCTTGAGTTTGTGAGCCCGGAGGCCAAGGCAATTCAACGCGCCTCCGCCCTCAACGCACCCCTGCTTGTTTGGGCAACCCGCGCGAACCCTGCACTTTTAACGGCTGCAAACACCCAACAGGTTCCCGTGGTCCGCGCGGAGGACGGGTTCCTTCGATCACGCGGTTTAGGCGCGGCTTTGGTGCCCGCAATGTCGCTTATTCTTGATGATTTGGGCGTCTACTATGATCCTCGATCTGAATCCAGATTGGAGCAGTATATCACCGCGTCATCGCACCTTTCGGGCGCAAGCCTTGAGCGGGCCCAAAACCTTTTAACAGGAATCCTTCAAGCGGGGTTGAGCAAATACAACCTCTCGGGCGCGCCCCTTCCCGACCTTCCAAAAGGGCACCGGATTCTCGTTGTCGGGCAGGTTGAGGACGACGCCTCAATTCAGTTCGGCTGTCAAAGCACCGCAACGAATCTCGACCTGCTTAAAGAAACCCGCGATCGAAATCCCACGGCCGTACTTCTCTACAAACCCCACCCCGACGTTGAAGCGGGGCTGCGTAAGGGCGCGCTTTTGCCAGAAAAGGCGCTGGAATTTTGCGATGTGATCCTCGCAAAAACGGACCCAACGTCGCTTTTCCCCCATATTCAAGAGGTCTGGACCATGACGTCCCTCCTTGGCTTTGAGGCCTTGTTGCGCAACGTCCCTGTAACCTGTCTTGGCACCCCATTCTATGCAGGCTGGGGTCTCACAAACGATTTGGGCGAGGTCCCTTCACGCCGTTCGGCGCGCCCAACACTTTTAGGCCTCACCCATGCGTGCCTCATCGACGCACCACGATATTTTGATCCCGTCACCGCCCTACCCTGCCCACCAGAAATCATCCTGCAACGCCTCAAAAGCGTGGGTTCTGCTGCTTCTAGACGAGGTGCAAGCCTGAGATTTGTGTCAAAGGTACAAGGAATATTTGCAAGCTTCGCCCCGTTGTGGCGTCGCTAGAGCACGCGCCAATGATGCAGAACATCATCGCCAATTGCGCGGGCTTCAATGAGTTTAAACCGTTGAGCTTTTGACAGCTTGTTAAGTTGCATCGGGGCAATCCCCGCGAGTCCGTCACCGCCGATCACCACACCCGCAGTATAGGTCATCAGATCATCAACGAGCCCCGCATTCAACATTGACGCCGCCAAATGCCCGCCGCCTTCGCAATACACCCGTGTCAAACCTTCGTTGGCCAAAGTCGACATCATCGCGCGCGCCGAGAGTTTTCGATCTACGCCCAACTCCACTTCAACAAGCTTCGCACCAATGCCGATCCAAGCGTCCTTCAGGAAGTTCGACGCACCGGATTGATGGCAAATCCAAAGCGGAATCTCTCCTGCTGTCGCGGCCAGCTTCCTGCCCAGCGGAATATCGAGCAGCGCCGATGCCACCACTCGAATGGGTTGGCGCACGACTCCCAAATCACGCACGTTGAGCATGGGATCGTCCGAACGCGCCGTGCCGCCCCCCACAAGCACCGCATCATGACAGGCACGCATCGCATGCACATGGTGCCGCGCAGCAGCCCCCGTAATCCACTTACTCTCGCCCGTTTGAGTCGCAATGCATCCATCAATACTTGTGGCTAATTTCAGGGTCACAAACGGCAGACCCTGCTCCTTGGCCTTGAAAAAACCGGAGTGAGTTTCGCGCGCCTGGGTTTCCAAAACACCCGTGGTAACCGAAATTCCAGCGGCCTCAAGAAGCGCCTTCGCGCGCCCCGCAACCCGCGGATCCACGTCTTCAATCGCATAGACCACACGCGCAATACCCGCCGTGATGAGAGCGTGTGTGCATGGCCCCGACTTTCCTGTATGCGTGCAGGGCTCTAAGGTCACATAAGCCGTTGCACCTCGCGCATGTACCCCCGCTTGCTCCAAAGCGACCACTTCGGCGTGCGGACGGCCCCCATTGGCCGTAACGCCTTCGGCAATTATTTGATCGGAATGAACAACAACACAGCCCACAGACGGGTTTGGCCATACCTGCCCCAAACCCTGCGCGCCCAGAATAAGGGCGCGACGCATAAACCGTTCGTCTTGAAGCCTAGATTGCACGGGCGCCCCTAAGCTCAGCCGTCATGGTCAGTCTTCCGAGGGGGCTGGAGGACGCAACTCGCTCACAAACTTATCGAAATCATCAGCGGCTTGGAAGTTTTTGTACACACTGGCAAACCTCACATAGGCAACCGTATCAATGCGCGCCAAGGCTTCCATAACGATCTCGCCAATCGTTCCCGACTGAATATCCGTTTCGCCCATGCTTTCAAGACGCCGCACTATCCCCGAGATCATTTGATCCATCCGTTCACGCTCAATCGGGCGCTTCTGTAGAGAAATTCGCACCGAGCGCTCAAGCTTGTCACGGTCAAATTCCTCGCGTCGACCGTTGGACTTAATAACAACCAGATCGCGCAACTGCACCCGTTCATAGGTGGTAAATCGACCACCACAGGCAGGGCAAAAGCGACGTCGCCTAATGGCTACGTGGTCCTCAGCGGGCCGAGAATCTTTGACTTGTGTATCAACGTTTCCGCAAAATGGGCAGCGCATCGCCACTCCCTTGGGTTTAATGAGAAGTTATACACAGGCACTATAGGACAGCCGCGAGCCCTTGGGTAGAGAAGAATTTCAGACACAAGATAGACACACAAACTGTTGCGATTTGGATTCACGCATCCACAAAAAAAGGCGCGCTCCAAACCTGGAACGCGCCTAAAAACCTTGAAGTTAGGCGCCTTAGCGGAGACGACGGTTAAAGTTGGCGGCGCACTGTAGGCGGCCATGCGCTGCAGACCAGTTTTCTCCGACCCGCGTGACAGTCATGGTTAAGCCATTTGATTGCGCCGCAGCAATTTGTTGAAGCTCTGCATCAGGAGAGACTGTGAAGGCGGCCGTTTTCGAATTTTTAGACAGATGCCCATCACCGATAGGGGCGGCAAGGTAAATACGTGCCCCGGTCGCAACACCAAGACTTTGAACCGCATATTCGCCTGCGGCACACCAGTAGTCAGAGCCACCGCGGCTCGCGCGTTGCTGAACTTCAAAACGGCCAGCAACCGCAGGGTCACCATAAACAACCATATTGTTGCTTGCCGTAAAGATATGTGCGCCCGCACGGGTTGGTGTTGAAGCGGACACACCAACTCCACTTGAGCTACCGGAAACACTTGTGTTACAGGCGCTAAGCGCAACAAGAGAAAAAACGGTGGCGGCTTTTAAAAAGGTCATGAGCCAAAATCCTACTACTGGTGATTTGAAATATCACAGTGATAATAAATAATTCGGCCGGAAAGGTCTACACTTTCTATTTCACATTTACGCGTCGAACACGCGCTCTACATTCATACAAATGCAGCCACTCTTCCCCCACGCCCCTACGACAGATGCGCAACTATGTTGCGTACCTGTGGAGCGGTCCGATGTTCGAAAAGGTAAATTCCTTGCCAAGTTCCAAGCCGCAATTGGCCGTTCATGACAGGAATAGACAAGTTCACCGGTAGCATTGCCGCCTTAATATGCGCTGGCATATCGTCTGGTCCCTCGTATGTATGTGTCAAATAGGCCATCCTTGGGTCCGTCGTCGGCGGCACAAGGCGGTGAAAAAAGTTCTGAAATCAGTCTGGACTTCGGGATCTGCGTTCTCCTGTATCAGGAGCGAACAAGACGTATGTTGGATAAAAAGCGTGAGCAATCCATCTCCGGACACCCAATCCGCAACGTCGCGGGTGAACTCGTAAAGACCTTGGCCTGTGGTGGCTTTTGAAAAGGTTGTCTGCATGGCGACTTATTGCATCCCATTGAAGAAGGCCAAAGCAATCGAAGTTACCGCCACCTTCCCTTGTGGACTAAGCGCGATTGCATACAAGGCGAAGTTCCAGAAAAATATCCGTTGTAAAGAAGTTCGGAACGGCTCTTTCGTTGTTTTATGTCGGAAGGCCTTTTGGCCGATTTTCGCGCCAAGCGCACCCCCAAGAATGGCTGTAAGCAAGAGAGTGCTTTCCGAAATCCGCCATCGTTGCCTGATCGCGCAGTATTTATCCCAACCGAACTGCAGGTACGAAAGGATACAAAGCCCACCAAAAAAACACAAAATCCAGAAGTTAATATTATGGGCTGAGATAATTTGATCTAGGAAAGTGGGGTCTGAAAGAGACTGCTGACTTTCTGGAACGGAAATAAACTTCATCGTGATTGGCATGTAGTTAGGGATGATAGAAAAAAGGCGCCCCGAAGGGCGCCCAATTTATTGATCCAAAAAGCTGCGTAATTTGCGGCTGCGGCTTGGATGTTTGAGCTTGCGAAGAGCCTTCGCTTCGATTTGACGAATGCGCTCCCGTGTTACCGAGAACTGCTGCCCGACTTCTTCGAGTGTGTGGTCGGTGTTCATACCGATGCCAAAACGCATTCGCAAAACGCGCTCTTCCCGCGGGGTAAGTGACGCCAAAACACGTGTGGTGGTTTCTTTGAGGTTCTCTTGGATCGCAGAATCCAACGGAAGGACTGCGTTTTTATCCTCAATGAAATCGCCGAGTTGACTGTCTTCTTCGTCCCCAATGGGCGTTTCCAGCGAAATCGGCTCTTTCGCGATCTTCATCACTTTGCGCACTTTCTCAAGCGGCATTTGAAGCTTCGCGGCCAATTCCTCAGGCGTTGGTTCTCGGCCAATTTCGTGCAACATCTGGCGACCCGTGCGAACCAGCTTGTTGATGGTCTCAATCATGTGAACTGGGATACGGATCGTGCGGGCTTGGTCGGCAATCGAGCGTGTGATCGCCTGACGAATCCACCACGTGGCATAGGTCGAGAATTTATACCCCCGACGATACTCAAATTTGTCCACGGCCTTCATCAGGCCGATATTGCCTTCCTGAATGAGGTCAAGGAACTGAAGGCCGCGATTAGTGTATTTTTTGGCGATAGAAATAACGAGCCGAAGGTTGGCCTCGACCATTTCCTTCTTGGCCTGACGCGCTTCTTTTTCGCCCTTTTGAACTTGCTGAACAATGCGGCGGAATTCGGAAATATCAAGGCCCACATATTGGCCAACTTGTGCCATCTCGGAACGAAGTTCAGCGACTTTATCACTGGAGCGTTCGACAAAGCTCTGCCAACCGCGACCGGCTTTTTCGGCCATTTCGTCCAACCAAGATGGATCAAGTTCGCGCCCACGATAGGCGTCAACGAATTCACGGCGGTTAATGCGAGCTTGGTCCGCGAGCTTAACAAGCGAACTGTCGATCGACATAATGCGACGGTTGATTCCATAAAGCTGATCGATCAATGCGTCGATACGGTTGTTATGAAGGTGAAGTTCGTTCACCAACACTACAATTTCGGACCGTAGCTTTTGATAGGCGCCTTCAGATTTAGATGAGAAACTCTCGTCTTCATTCAACGTCGCCGAAATCCGAATATCCTGCATTGCGGAAAGTTTTTCATAGTCGCGCGCGATCAAGTCCAGTGTTTCTAGAACGCGGGGCTTAAGCGCGGCTTCCATCGCAGCAAGCGACATGTTGACTTGTTCGTCCTCATCGTCGTCATCATCCGAAGCAATAGGGTTTCCGTCTGCGTCCAGCTCTTCGGCCTCGTCCTTTTTCTCAGGTCCCGCAGCAGGCGCAGCCCCCGATCCTGGAACAACGGGCACAACTTCGCCGCCGTCCTCTTCCAGCGTATTGCCGAACGTCGTCTCAAGGTCGATGACGTCACGCAGCAGAATGTCTTCGCTCAAAAGCTCGTCGCGCCAGATCGTAATAGCTTGGAAGGTCAACGGACTCTCACAGAGCCCCGCAATCATCGTGTTGCGACCCGCTTCAATACGCTTAGCAATCGCGATCTCGCCTTCGCGGGACAGAAGCTCAACAGAGCCCATTTCGCGCAGGTACATCCGAACGGGATCATCGGTGCGATCCAAGACTTCGGTTGTTGTCGTGGAAAGAGTAACTTCCCGATTGCCCGTCGCCTCGACAACGGCCGTCGCGCCTTTTTCTTCTTCTTCCGACTCTTCGTCTTCGATAATGTTGATGCCCATTTCTGAGAGCATCGACATCACGTCTTCGATTTGGTCAGTAGAAACTTGATCTGGCGGCATGACTTGATTGAGTTGATCGTATGTAATGTAGCCGCGCTCCCGCGCGTCAGCGATCATCTTCTTCACAGCAGCTTGGCTGGTATCCAGGCCCGAATCTGCATCTTGATCGTCTCTTTTACGGTCGTCTAAATCTTTGGCGGCCATTCATAGCTCCTACAAAATCGGCGGGTAGCGAATCGGTTCTTCGCCCCGAATCAACAACGCGAATCATTGATTCGCAACCCGTTTAACCTGTTTTCTTTACTTGTTCCTCACCAAACGCGTTTTAGGTCGTGTCTTTTTGACCAAAATGCCCAGTTGCGGCTAAAATATCGTCTAAAGCGGACCGTTCACTGCGTACCATTTGGGCACCGTTCTCTCCGACATCATATTCAGCGGAATCCTCCCCCTCGCACCTTTCAGCGCGGTTTCTGTTTTCTGCCGCTTGCCCTAAACGCCAAGTGACCCCCTCATCCACAAGGCCATCCATATCCCGCATTGCGTCAGAGACTTCCCTCTTGGCGCCGCGCCGCGCTGTCAATTTGGCCAATTCCTCTGCAACGCAGAGACTCGCAAGGTCAGTTTTTTCCGGCGTACGAATACCCGGTGCAAGCTGCACATGGCGTGGACGCAACAGGTTTTCAAGTGCTTCTGGCCCCACCGATTGAAAAACAGCCTCCTCTGCGTCGCTCTGAGGCGAAATTCGTAGTAAAACATCTCGAATAAGGTTCATTTCCGGGGTCGCAAACTCATAGCGCTCCAACTGACTTTCAAAACGCTCAATCAACGTAGGATTACGCATCAGGGTCGCAAGAATTACACATTCGCGCAAAACATCCGCAACGCTATCTGTCCCCATCGCGAGCAGCGACGTCTTGGTCACCGGTTGAAACATGGGGCCCTGTGGCTTCCATTTCCCAAAGCCGCCTTTTTTGCGTTCAAACGTTTGTTTTTGAAAATTACCTCCGCGATTTTCCTGCGGCGTTGTTCCAAAAAGCTCCCAGCGCATCCGCTTGAGATCTTCGCCATAATGGCCACGCACAGAGGGATCACGGATTTTTTTGATCGCCTCCCTCAGGCTTTTATCCAAACTTGCCTTGCGCTCGGGACTGTCAAACTTTTTACCCTCAGTTTCGCGCCGCCACAGGAGCTGTACCATCGGAATGGCACCGTCCAAAAGCCCTTGCATCGCTCCGTTCCCTTTGGATTTCAGAACGTCATCTGGATCTAACCCGTCGGGCATAATCGCAAATCGCAGGCTTTGCCCAGCTTCCAACAATGGGAGCGCCAAATCGATAACACGCATGGCTGCGTTCAGCCCCGCCTTATCTCCATCCAGCGCGATAATTGGCTCGGGGGCAATTCGCCACATCAAGCGCAACTGGTCCTCAGTAACGGCCGTACCCAGTGGCGCAACACAGGCGTCAAAATCAGCCTCAGCCAAGGCGATTACGTCCATATACCCTTCAGCCACGATCAATGGTTTGCCTTTTCCGGCAGCTTCCCGCGCAGGGCCATGGTTGAAGAGACAGCGTCCCTTATCAAACAGTAATGTTTCTGGCGAATTCAGATACTTGGCGCGCGCATTTGGATCGAGAGACCGTCCGCCCAGCGCAATTGCGCGGCCACGTGCGTCCCGTATTGGAAAAATAATCCGCCCACGAAAACGATCATAGGGCGCGCCGCCATCGTCTGGAACAGCGCAAAGCCCTGCGTCGACAATCAAGTTCTGCGCGACACCTTTGCCGGTAAGATAGCTAAACAAAGCCTGCCGTGAATCGGGTGAAAAACCAATTTCCCACCGATCAAGTGCGGCTTCACGCAACCCACGTTTCTCAAGGTATGACCGTGCGTTTTGGCCCGCGTTTGTTTTGAGCTGGAGGCGAAAAAACTGAACGGCCTGCTCCATCACTTCGATCAGTTCGGCACGATAATCCTGTTTTTCCTGCGCTTTGGGGTCACGCGCGGGCATGGGCATACCGCTTTCACGCGCCAGTATTTCCACTGCCTCCATGAAATCAACATTCTCGGTTTCGCGTATGAAACTTATGGCGTCGCCTTTGGCCTGACACCCGAAACAATAATAGAACCCTTTTCGGTCATCGACATGAAAGGACGCTGATTTTTCTTGGTGAAAGGGGCACGGTGCCCACATGTCGCCTTTGCCTTGGTTGGATTTACGACTGTCCCACATCACTTTTCTGCCCACCACTTGTGAAAGCGATGTGCGTGTGCGCAACTCGTCAAGGAATCCAGTGGGTAAACTCATAGCAGCCAGTATCCCTATCCTGATTGGGAGAGTCTAGCGCCTGATGCGTTTTTCGGTGCTTAAAACGCACCTATTTTAGGGGATCTCCCCCCAAGACCATTCTGGGTTTGGAGGGAAGAAATGGTTAAAGGCCTTTCGCCTGATAACTTGCAGCAACCTTTCCAATGGATACTAAATAGGCAGCCGTTCTCAGATCAGTCACGTCTTCTCTACCGTGCCAGACTTCGCGCATCGATTGATAGGCAGTGCGCATTGTGTCGTCTAGGCCCGATCTCACAAGCTCTAATTCGTCGGCGCCCTTAAGGTATTTCGTCTTGAAATCAGGGGACAGAGTCCACCCGAGTTCTTTGTCTGCGGAAAGCCGCTCGAGTTCATCCACAACCAATTGGTGCCGCCCCTCTTCCTGACGGCGCTGCATGCGGCCAAATCGAATATGGCTCAAGTTCTTCACCCATTCAAAATAGGAAACCGTTACGCCGCCGGCATTGGCATACATATCCGGAATGATTACGCAGCCCATTTCGCGAAGAATTTTGTCGGCACCCGCAGTCACGGGCCCGTTGGCCGCTTCGATAATAAGTGGAGCTTTGATGTTTTTGGCGTTTTTAAGGTTGATAACGCCCTCAAGCGCCGCAGGAATTAGAATATCGCAGTCATGCTCGAGCAGCTTTGCGCCCTGCGCAATATACTTCGCTTCTGGATATCCAGTAACACCCCCATGCGTAACGATCCAATGCCGTACGGCCTCAACATCTAAGCCATCTTCATCCAATAGCGCGCCATCGTGCTCGACTATGCCAATGATTTTGGAACCGTCTTCTTCGGAAAGAAATTTGGCTGCATGGTATCCAACATTTCCAAGTCCCTGCACAATTACGCGCTTGCCATCCAATTTACCCGACAAGCCCGCCGCTGCTTTATCTTCTTCGTGGCGGAAAAACTCCTTCAAAGCGTATTGAACCCCTCGACCGGTTGCCTCAACGCGCCCCGCAATACCACCTGCATTCAAAGGCTTGCCCGTAACACAAGCCCGCGCATTGATATCGGTTGTATTCATGCGTGCATATTGGTCGGCAATCCAAGCCATTTCCCGCTCGCCCGTCCCCATATCCGGAGCGGGGACGTTTTGGCTTGGGTGAATAAGGTCGCGTTTAATCAATTCGTACGCAAATCTACGTGTTATAAGCTCAAGTTCATGGGTGTCATATTCACGTGGGTCAATGCACAGACCGCCTTTTGAGCCACCAAAAGGCGCTTCGACCAACGCGCATTTATATGTCATCAAGGCTGCAAGGGCTTCGACTTCATCCTGCGAGACGCCCATGGAGTAGCGAATACCCCCCTTAACGGGCTCCATATGCTCCGAGTGAACCGACCTATAGCCTGTGAATGTTTGAATTTGCCCCCGCAAGCGCACGCCAAATCTCACAGTGTAGGTCGCGTTACAGACGCGAATTTTTTCCTCCAAGCCCGGCGACAAATCCATCAAAGCAACCGCCCTGTTGAACATAAGGTCAACGGATTCCCGAAAACTCGTTTCTTGCATTTCAGTCATAGATAGCCCTCCCAAAACGCGACAATGCGAATCACCGTGCGTATATAGTTACCGCCAGACTAGGTATTAATGATAAACATGCCACTTCTGTTAACGGTAACACCGAAAGAAATTTAAACCGAACAGGACGAAGGCCGTACACAACTGTGGCATCGCGCAGTTCGCGCCCAAATTCAACAATTTTAACCCTCTCATTAGATTGTCGCCGAACCGTCGACAGTAACGGCTAATTTTTCGTTAAATATCTCCATTTTCTCATAAAAATTACCTTTCCGTCCTATCTGCGCCCTAATTCCGCCACAAGTCTCAATCATAAAACCCGTTGGCGCACTTTGCGTGTCGTGTAAGGGAGTCTGTGTTTTTGGACTCCGGAAAAGGCAAATGATATGTTTGAAAATTGGAAAAATTCTGTGGCTAACGTCAGCCCAACGTTTACCCCAACCCGCTTTGGGAAATCGTTTGGCGCGCGCTTGCGGGGATTGAAATCCTTTGGCCGGAATGAAGACGGGTCGCTGATCGTATTTTCACTTTTCATTTTCCTCGTCATGCTGATGGTCGGTGGTATCGCCGTTGATGTCATCTATCTTGAGACGCAACGTACACGCATGCAATACACCCTCGATCGCGCAATCCTCGCCGCTGCGAGCCTAGACCAGTCACTCGATCCAGAATTCGTTGTCCGCGATTATTTTGAGAAATCCGGTTTAACCGGTTTCGACATTCAGATTGAACATAAGACCATCGAGTCCGCAGGGTTGAGGAACTATCGTTGGGTAAAAGCATCGACTTCCCTCGAAATTGATACCTCCTTTATGCGCCTCGCAGGTGTAGATCATTTGTCGTCGCCTGCCTTCGGTTCTGCCGAAGAAGGCATTACCGATGTTGAAATTTCGCTTGTCGTCGACGTGTCCGGGTCCATGCGGTACACTTCAGAGTCTGGCAATTCAAAACTCTACGAGCTTCAAAAAGCCGCCAAAGAATTCGGATACGCAATGCTCTGCAATCCAAGCGATCCAAACCGCGAGCAGGAATGTACCGTCGAAGACGGGCGCGTTTCCCTATCGATCGTTCCTTACGCAGCACAAGTCGACGTGGGCGCCGATCTATCCGAACAATATGGCGTATTCTCGGACCATACGTTTTCGCGTTGCGTTGATTTCAGCTCCGATGATTTCAAGTCGACGAGCATCAGCATGTCAGGTGATTTGTTACAATCTGCGCATTTTGACTACTGGAATAACTCCTCCAGATCGCCGAGCTATTTTTACTGTGATACAACGGGATCGGGGCGAGATATTCAACCGATGCTGAGCGACTATTCCGACGTAGATACGTTTATCAATAGCCTTTACGCAGACAAGTCCACCTCCATCGACCAAGGGATGAAATGGGGTGTCGGGCTTCTCGATCCTGTGGCGCAACCTGCGATTCAAGCGATAACCGAAAAAGACAACCCAAATATCGATCCTGTCTACTCAGAGCGCCCCTTACCGTTTGGTGATGGAATTAACGTACGGGATTCCTCAAAAGTGATCGTTCTGATGACGGATGGTAAACACGAGGGTCGTCCGCTTATGAATTTACTCAAACGTCGTGGCGCCACGCCTGTTTATCAGGAATTGGTTTCAGGCGAAGACAACCTCTTTATCTATTACGAAGAGCGCGACGAGTTTAAGGAATTAAGCACAGGCGACTGGGTCAGCTCCCCCGGCACCTATGAAGTCACCGGCGAAGAGGAAGAGTGCACTTGGTATCAGAACCGTAGAGGCCGGTGGTATCAGCGATGCGTGATGGTTCCCACCTATTCATACGTCGAAGTCGACATGGACGACGAGAACTCCATAAAACAGGTCACGTGGCCCGAACTGTTCGCCATGAAAACTGAGTCGTGGATTAAGCAATACAGCCCCCTGTATGACTCCCAGACCTCAAGGTTGAATACAGGGATCACTCCTACAATGCAGGACGCGAACCTTTTTGAATCCTGCGACGCCGCAAAAAAGAAAAAGATCCTAATATTCACAATCGGTTTCGAAGTTGAAAATGCCTATCTTGATGTCATGCGCGACTGTGCAAGCACCGAGAACCACTTCTTTGATGTGGACGGGACAAATATTTCTGCGGCATTCGCAGCGATCGCCAGCCAAATCAATCGTCTAAGGCTCACTCAATGATATCGCCCCTCTCCCTCCCCAAGCGGCTTTTGCGTAAATTTGCGCAGAGCGAAGCGGGATCGGCGACCATCGAGTTCGTGATCCTCTTCCCGTTTCTCATAAGCTTTTTGCTTGGATCGGTAGAGATCGGGGTTCTAAAAGTTCGTCACGTCATGCTTGAACGCGCGGTGGATCTTTCGGTCCGCGATTTGCGCCTTGGAACTTGGAACCCGCCAACACACGACGAACTCAAAGAAAAAATCTGCAAACTCGCAGGCATTATTCCAGATTGCATCGACGTGATCTTGATTGAGTTGCGCCCCGTTTCCACAGAGACTTGGGCCCCGCTAGGAACGGCAACCAAATGCCTCGACCGTGGTTCCGAAATCAAGCCGGTCACAGCCTTTAACGGCGGCACTCAAAACGAAATGATGCTGGTTCGTGCATGTGTCATTGTGGACCCGTTTTTCAAATCCTCAGAATTCGCGCTAGATCTTCCAAAACACGACTCAGATGGGGGATATGCTTTGATTTCCGTTTCAGCCTTTGTAAACGAGCCAAATTGATATGAAACACATCTTCAAATCCAAAGAGACGCGCCAAACGCACATTCCATTGCTGCGCCGTTTCATGGTGGGCAATGAAGGCAGCATGACGGTCGAGGCAATCATCATGTTCCCGCTTCTGTGCTGGGCCTATGTGGCGACCTTCGCGTTTTTTGATGCCTTCCAAGCGCGGAGCACAAACCTCAAAGCGACTTTTACCGTCGCCGACATGCTCAGCCGACAAAAGGAAGTTGTGGATGCGCCCTATGTGAATGGCTTGTTGGACATGTTTGAATTCCTGTCCAACTCAGCAGATGACAACACTTGGATGCGCGTCACTTCTGTCGTTTGTACCGAAGAATGTGACAATGACGCGCGCGTTTTGGTCAAGGACTGGTCCTTTGCAACCGGAAACAACTACACCCTCACGGATGTAGATGTCGCAACTTATGGGGACCGCGTTCCCGTTATGCCCGTGCATGATCGTGTGTTGATGATTGAAACCTTTATGAATTATCAACCCGTATTTAACGTTGGCATTCCCCTCTTGGAAATGTCCGAACTTGCCGTCACACGTTCGCGCTTTGCGTCAAAGCTGTGCTGGGAAACGTGCCTTGAATAGCCTTTAAGGCTCTATATTCTCGTCTAGGCCGTGCGTCCGTTGATGCACCATCATCGCGAGAATTTCGGCCATGCTTTTCGTTTGCGACGCTTGAATAACCCCGCCAACCCCTACACGCCGTCCCAAACGCCACCAAATGCCGGGGGACCAAGCGCGCGCCTGCTTCTTGTGCATAAGAACGGTAAAGCCATTGGACGGTTTAAAAGCAAACACGCCACGGTCGATTGACTTCACATTATCCACATCAACGATTTTAATACCGTCCGACGTAACCAGTCCTTCGGCCGTCAAGAATATCGATTGAAGCGTCGCTTTGCGCATCCGTTCCCCAAGATACATAATGAGCAGACCGAACAGGATCAAAAACACCTGCCAAAGGAGCTCTGCTGGGGGCTTCACGAATGAAATATAGAGCAGCAACCCACCCAACATATAAAGAACTGCGAGCCCCATCAAACGTCGTGGCGCCGAGGGCTTTGCTTCTGCAAAAGGAACGTCGGGCGCGTTCTGTGGCTCGTTTTCCGCCGCTACGACTTCTGGTTCATGCGTCTCTTGTGTCATTGTGACCTCCCTAAATGCAGGCGTCGGTGTACCTTGCTTGTCGGCGAAATGATAGCGCGGATACTGGGTAGGGTTTTGAAGCGCGCATTAATGCACAGACGCTGTGCTGAATGTGCTATTTTGCAAAGGCATTGGAGCGACTATCTTCGTATCACACAGTTTGAAAGGACAAGAAAATGTCAATTCGCCCTATTTTGGATACATCCCTCGCCAAGCCAACCATTGAAGGCGCTGGCGTTAAATTGCACCGCGCCTTTGGGTTTGAAAACCCCGATGTGTTGGACCCGTTCCTGTTGTTCGACGATTTTCGCAACGAGAAACCAGAGGATTTTGCCGCAGGCTTCCCGTGGCATCCCCATCGTGGCATCGAAACCATAACCTATGTGTTGTCAGGCTCCGTCGAACACGGTGATAGCCTTGGAAATGTGGGCACTTTGGGCGCAGGCGACGTGCAGTGGATGACCGCTGGCTCTGGGATTATGCACCAAGAGATGCCAAGCGGGAACGCCGCCGGCCAAATGCATGGCTTCCAACTTTGGGCCAACCTTCCGGGTGATCTCAAGATGACCACACCGCGATATCAAGATGTCACAGGCAACGATATTCCCGAAATCATTGATGACGATGGTACACGCGTGAAAGTTATCACGGGGAATTTCTGGGGGAAAAGCGGCCCTGTTGATGGCGTCGCCGCCGATCCGCAATACCTTGATATTTACGTGCCTGCAGGGCTAAAAAAGAGCTTCAAAATCGACACATATCGTCGGGCTTTTGCCTATATTTTCGACGGGTCGGGCCGTTTCGCCGATGCTTCAAAACCGACGGGTGTTCTCCTCGAGAAAGAAGTGCGCGGCGAAGAGGTCAATATTCGCGATATGTCGGGCAACCGGACTTTGGTTCGATTTGGCTCCGGCGATGAAGTAACCGTTCAAGCGGGTGAAAAAGGCATCCGGTTTTTGCTCATCTCAGGTGCGCCGATCCAAGAACCCGTTGCTTGGCACGGACCGATTGTGATGAACACACGGGCAGAGCTTCAACAGGCTTTCGCAGACTTGCGCAACGGAACCTTCATCAAACCTGCGCGTTAAATCAAAGCTTTACGCGCCGACGGCCTTCAGCGCCATCTGCGCGTAAACATCTTCGACCTCAGCGCGCGACATGCGCCCGCCCTCGCGATACCACGTGTTCACCCCCGTGAGCATGGCAATCAAAGCCATCGTCGCAAGCTTGCTGTCGGGTACATCAAAAATACCCTCGGCCTGCCCCGCCTTTACGATATTCTCCAACAGGCTTTCGTATTGGCGCCGCAGCTCCTCAATCTTGGTGAAATTCGCAGGTTCTAGGTTTCTCAACTCCATATAGGCGACAAAAACCGCGTCCGGCCGCTCCATGTGAAATCCGATATGAAACCGCGCAAATTGTTCTAGCCGCGCGCGGGCAGATCCCGCGATTTCAACTATGTCAAATGCGGCCAATAACTCGTCCATGTGGCTTTGCATCAAATCAAAAAGCAGCGTTTGTTTGTCGGGTGTATACAAATACAACGCCCCCGCTTGCACGCCAACTTCACTGGCGATTTTGCGCATAGAAACGGCTGCGAATCCTTGTTGCGCAAACAGCGAAAGAGCCACCTCGCGAATGCGAGGGCCTGTGATATTGGAGTGTGAACCAGTTTTGCGTGCCATATCTTCTTTTAAATGAACAAACGTTCATGATCCAGAGAGAACCCCCATCGGCATCGCCTTCTTGTTCTTTTGCGACCAACGACTATAACCAAAGCTCACCATTCTTAGCTTTTGAGTCTGCCTTGTCGCTTCGTTTACCTTACCTATTCGCAACATTTTTCGCGTTGATGAGTTGCTCCTCTGCGCCCGACATCGGCGCGCAAGTCAGCGAAATTGATCGCGCGGCGAAGTTTCCATCGCTTTTACCCTTATCTTCCTTGATTGCAGCCTATCCAACCGTGGCGGCCCCCTCCACACAACTCGTAGGAACCGCCGCCTTAAAAGCGCGCGCCGCCGCCTTGCGCGGGCCCGTCCTTGACCCGATCTCGCGTCAAAAACTCCTAGCAGCCATTGAAAGACACCGCCCCCTTTAGCATATTTCGTCTAAAGCACCTGCAAAACAAAGCGAATAGCGAGGAAAGTTGCGTTGCAACCGGCGCTAATTCCCGCTAACAGACGCCTAAGAATTCAGACATCGAAAACACCCTGCCCCTAGCACCAAGGACTTTCCTATGACCACGCCACTTCGACTCGGAATTGCTGGACTGGGGACTGTAGGAGTTGGCGTTGTCAAAATCCTACGCCAGAAGGCGAATTTGCTGGCGGATCGCGCCGGTCGCCCCATCGTTATCACCGCCGTTTCCGCACGCTCCCGCGACAAGGATCGTGGCGTTGTGCTGTCAGATTATGCTTGGGAAGATGATCCCGTAGCCTTGGCAAAAAGAGATGATGTCGACGTATTCGTTGAGTTGATGGGCGGTAGTGAAGGCGCGGCAAAGGACGCAATGGAGGCTGCACTTGCCGCAGGCAAAGATGTTGTGACCGCCAACAAAGCCCTGCTTGCTATTCACGGACATGCCCTTGCACTTGCCGCTGAAAAAGCAGACTGCGTCATTCGATTTGAAGCGGCCGTTGCGGGGGGAATTCCCGTCGTTAAGGCCCTCACTGAGGGCTTGGCTGGCAACGAAATTTCCCGTGTGATGGGCGTCATGAACGGCAGCTGCAACTATATCCTTACACGGATGCAGAGCGCCGGCCTCACTTATGAGCAAGTCTTCGAGGAAGCCAGTCAACTTGGTTATCTTGAGGCCGATCCAAACCTTGATGTGGGAGGCGTTGATGCAGGGCACAAGCTTGCGATCCTGTCCGCCATTGCTTTTGGCACCAAGATCGACTTTGCAGGCGTGGAGCTTGAAGGCATCCAGCGCATCACAATTGAAGATATTCATCACGCCGCCGACATGGGATATCGCATCAAACTTTTGGGTGTCGCTCAGCGCACAGGACGCGGCCTAGAGCAGCGCATGTCCCCCTGTTTGGTGCCCGCAGACTCGCCGCTTGGGCAGCTTGAAGGCGGTACCAATATGGTCGTTTTGGAAGGCGATGACGTCGGCCAAATCGTTTTACGCGGCGCAGGTGCTGGCGAAGGTCCAACCGCAAGCGCGGTACTTTCGGATATTATGGACATCGCTCGTGGGACACGTCTTGCGACATTCGGCAAACCCGCCGAGGCGCTGGAAACCGCGCGCAGCGCGGTCTCGGGTACATCCGCCCCCTATTATCTCCGTCTAGAGCTTCTGGACAAACCCGGAGCTTTGGCAAAAATTGCCTCGGCCTTGGGAGAAGCAGGCGTTTCCATCAATCGGATGCGCCAGTATGAGCACAAGGCCCAAACAGCACCCGTATTGATTGTTACCCATAAAACGACCCCCGACGCGTTGGAAAACGCGTTCGTCGGATTTCAAAACTCGTCCGTTTTGGCCTCGGCTCCGGTCGCCATTCGTATCGAAACAGTTTAAAGTTACTGGGCCGGCCCGCCCCTGACTTTGACCGTCCCTTTAGTGAGAGCAAGGAAAACACCATGGCAAATGCCACTGATTTTAATGACCGAATGTTATCGTTGGGCCTTGCCCGCGTCTCCGAAGCTGCCGCGATTGCGAGCGCGAACCTGATTGGACGCGGAGACGAGAAGGCCGCCGACCAAGCCGCCGTAAACGCAATGCGCGACCAATTGAACATGCTAGATATCAACGGCGTGGTTGTGATCGGCGAAGGCGAACGCGACGAAGCTCCTATGCTTTATATCGGCGAAAAAGTTGGCACGGGCACTGGCCCCGCCGTCGATATTGCACTTGATCCGCTTGAGGGAACAACCCTTACAGCAAAAGACATGCCAAACGCGCTAACCGTGATCGCAATGGGCCCACGCGGCTCCATGCTGCACGCACCAGACGTTTACATGGACAAATTGGCTATCGGCCCTGGATTCGCCATAGATACAGTAACCCTCAGCATGTCGCCGTCAGAGCGCGTTGCAGCTCTTGCAAAGGCCAAAGGGTGCAACGCCAAAGATATCACGGTTTGCGTTTTGGAACGCCCGCGCCACGAAGCCATGATCGCGGAGTTGCGCGAAACAGGCGCGGCAATCCGTTTAATCACCGATGGCGACGTCGCTGGTGTGATCCACTGTGCCGAAGCCGCGATCACGGGTATCGACATGTATATGGGTTCTGGCGGCGCACCAGAAGGTGTTCTGGCTGCGGCGGCTCTGAAATGTATGGGCGGCCAGATTTACGGACGCCTCATGTTCCGCAATGACGATGAGCGTGGCCGTGCCACTAAGATCGGCATCACCGATTTTGATCGCATTTACACCCGCGATGATCT
Source organism: Falsihalocynthiibacter sp. CO-5D18 (assembly GCF_041205445.1). NCBI lineage: Bacteria > Pseudomonadati > Pseudomonadota > Alphaproteobacteria > Rhodobacterales > Roseobacteraceae > Falsihalocynthiibacter > Falsihalocynthiibacter sp. CO-5D18. The sequence goes on from NZ_JBGFCF010000009.1 coordinate 138,296, forward strand.
GGTGACACAGGACGTGATTTTTGCAGCAACTGGCGTGACCGATGGCTCCGTTGTTTCGGGGATCAAACGCGAAATTGGCTTTCTTACAACGGAAACAATCTTGATGCGCTCAAAAACCGGTTCCGTGCGGCGCATGTTGTATCGCAACCCAACAAAATAATGACGATTGCCGCGCGCCTTACAGGGTGTGCGGCTCTAATTGCTCTGAATTGTACGGGTGCATGTCGTAAATATGGCTGATAAGATACCCAAAACAAACGGGGGCCATATGCAAGATTTTCTCAACGTTTCCAAATCTCTAAATGGACGCCGCTGGTGTGGCCCCACAGGCGATGAAGATCGCGCGGCGTTGGCATTGGAACAACAGACCCAACTCCCCCCTGCCCTGTGCCGCATTCTGGCAAAACGGGGCGTCGCAGCGGCTGACGTTGATAGCTTCCTCGCTCCAGCCCTGCGAGACCTCCTTCCTGATCCGCGCAGCTTGCTGGACATGGAAAAGGCTGCGACCCGTTTTCTCAAAGCGGTAAACACCAAAGAACGCATCGCCATTTTCGCAGATTACGACGTGGACGGCGCCACATCTGCGACGCTTTTGATCGACTGGTTGCGCCAAATGGGGTGCCAAGCGACCCTCTATATTCCCGACCGCATTGACGAAGGCTATGGCCCAAACGACGAAGCCATGGCCGCACTCGCCGCCGAGCATGACCTCATCATTTGCGTTGATTGTGGCACCGTTTCCCACGGGCCGGTGGCCGCCGCTAAGGGGGCCGAAGTTGTCATCCTTGACCACCACCTCGGTGCGGAAACCCTGCCCGACGCCCACGCGGTTGTGAATCCAAACCGCCAAGATGAAAGCGGCGACCTCGCGCATCTTTGCGCCGCCGCCGTTGTGTTTCTGATGTTGGTAGAGGCCAACCGACAACTCCGTGAAGCGCAGGCAAAAGGCCCAGACCTCATGGCGATGCTCGACCTCGTGGCCTTGGGCACAGTGGCCGATGTAGCCCCGCTGATTGGGGTGAACCGTGCGTTGGTGCGCCAAGGCCTCAAAGTGATGGCCAACCGCGCCCGCATCGGCCTTGTGGCCCTCGCAGACGTCGCGCGCATGGACACGGCCCCCAATAGTTACAGCCTTGGATTTCTCCTCGGCCCCCGCATCAACGCGGGTGGACGGATCGGCAAAGCCGACCTTGGCGCGCGTCTCCTCGCCACAACGGACCCGAGCGAAGCCCAAGCGCTTGCGGAACGTTTGGACCAGCTTAACTCAGAGCGCCGCGAGATCGAAGAAGGCGTGCGTGCCGCCGCTATGGAACAGGCTGAAAACCGTGGCTTGGACGCGCCCTTGGTCTGGGCCGCGGGCCAAGGCTGGCATCCCGGAGTCGTTGGAATTGTCGCGAGCCGCCTCAAAGAAAAAACCAACCGCCCTGCTATCGTAATCGGCCTTGATAATGGTGAAGGAAAAGGATCTGGGCGATCGATTTCTGGCGTCGATTTAGGAGCCGCAATTCAAAAACTTGCATCCGAAGGCCTACTCATTAAAGGCGGCGGCCACAAAATGGCGGCCGGATTGTCGATAGAAGAAGATAAACTCGAACCAGCGATGGCACGCCTGAGCGAACTCTTGGCCAAACAAGGTGCAGGGGAGGCAGGCCCGGCCGATTTGCGACTGGATGGAATGCTGATGCCCGGCGCGGTAACGGTTGAACTCATTGAACAGATTGAGACTGCAGGCCCGTTCGGCGCCTCCGCGCCCGCCCCCCGCTTCGCATTTTCAGACCAACAGATTTTCTTCACAAAACGAGTCGGCGAAAGTCACCTCAAGATCACATTCGGCGACGGAATCGGGCCCCGAATAGAAGCCATTTGTTTTGGAGCCTTCGACTCAGATCTCGGTCCTGCCTTGGAGAATCACGGCGGGGCCCGTTTTCACCTCGCTGGACGGCTCGAAATCAACACTTGGGCCGGCAGACAGAAACCGCAGATGCGCCTCGAAGATGCAAGCCGCGCCTCAGAAGCCTAGTGTTTAAAGGCCTCAAAAGCTTGTTCATTTCACTTTTTTAAGTTTCGAAGTTTTTTTCGCAATTTTAGCAAATTTACCCTTGCACCAACCACGCACAAACCCTAAAACCCGTCTCACACAAGGTATGGTCCATTCGTCTATCGGTTAGGACGCTAGGTTTTCAACCTGGAAAGAGGGGTTCAACTCCCCTATGGACTACCACCTTTGTGTATTTCATCGCATCAGTGGTTTTATTTTTGGATTTCAAGTAATTGAAATCTGCGGATAAACTATTTGCGGTACAAAACACCCCTCCCGTGAGAATAGATATAATTCTAAGCAATGTGTTCTGTGAGGCTCACCAGAATTAACGCGCCCTTCAGTCTTTAAATGGCAAACCATAGGCTCGGAATGGAGTTTCTATGGATAGAGTTGCTATTTTTCTAATGTGCGTATTGGGGCTACTTGCTGCACCTGCAGCGGTTGTCCTCTCTGCCCCGGTGACCGAAGGGCAAGTCATGCTGGTTGTTGCACCACCGTGGCAGAACGCACAAGATATTATTCTACGCGCAAAGGCCGACTCTGTTGGTCCGGAAACCGCTCCATTTGCAGCCTTCGCAGCCAGCGATACGCCTGGCCTAGAAGCGCGCCTAAAACACGCTGGTGCGTGGGCTGTCCTAGACGGCCAAATAATTTCTCAACTTTGCGGGGCATAAATGACAAATGAAATGAACTCTTTCGCTGAAAGCCAAAACGTCGCTGCAAAATGGATGGCGTACGCTGGTTTCCTTTTCACGGCGGCGAATGTGGCAATAGCTTTTGTTGTTGGATCCAATTGGATGATCGCACTTGGTGCGTCGCTTGCATTTGCGCTCCTTGCACTGCTTTCGCTGCGCGGTTCTCCTGCGTTGGGACGCATTGGCGTGTCGCTCGGCCTTATCGGCCAAGCGATGATCCTGACGGGCATATTTATCGGCCACCCTTGGCAAATTGACAGCCACATGGTCTTTTTTGCTGTCCTAGCAGCCCTCATTGCTCTTTCTGATATCCGCGTCATTCTCATTGCGACCGCTGCGATTATTGTACACCATCTGTCGCTAAGTGTTTTGACGCCAACGCTAATTTATCCCTCCACGGACGTTGTCGCAAATATTGGACGATCTCTCTTCCACGGCCTTGTTGTCGCCATCGAAACCTTCGCCCTCATTATTGCGGTCCGAACACGTCTGGCGCAAAACAAGGACGCAATGGAACGCAATACAGAACTCAGTGCAGAAAAGGCGAAGGCAGAACAAGCGCTTGTCCATGCAAATGAAAGTGCGGCGGCCGCAGAGGCAGCGCACGCCGAGGCACAAGAAGCCCTTGCTAAAGCGGAAGAAGCCATTCGCAATTCGGCTGAACAATCCGAAAAGGCGCGTCAGATAGAAGCAGAAACGCGTGCGACGGAAGCTGAGCAAAGGCAGGCTCAACTAGAACAAGAGCGCATGCAATCCGAAGTTGTTGAAGCATTGCGTGGCGGGCTACAGCGCCTGTCATCTGGCGATCTAACTGCGTCAATTGATATCGTATTCCAGCCTGAATACGAGCAGTTACGTCAGGATTTCAATGAGGCTGTCAGGACTTTGGGCGAGGCAATGATGAACGTTTTAGCCAACGCGTCTCAAATCCAGGGTTCGACAAATGATATTGGCCGAGCCGCGGAAGACCTTGCGCAAAGAACTGAGCGACAGGCCGCAACCCTTGCAGAAACAGCCGCAGGTCTAGATGGATTAACTCAATCTGTTCGGATTGCCGCAGAAGGCGCTAAGCATGCCAATACCCTTGTTTCCAGCACGGTGGAAAACGCTACTCAACGAGGATTTGTCGTAAAAGACGCTGTGGCAGCCATGGGCGAAATCGAAGAGTCTGCAAAACAGATTTCCAAAGTGATCAAAGTAATCGACGATATTGCCTTCCAAACGAACTTGCTGGCCCTTAACGCAGGAGTCGAGGCGGCACGCGCGGGCGACGCTGGGAGGGGGTTTGCGGTGGTTGCAACAGAGGTCCGCGATCTCGCTCAGCGCAGTGCGGCTTCGGCACGCGAAATTAACGAACTGATTTCCGCTAGCTCGCGTCAAATTGAACGGGGCGTTTCTCTTGTTGGAGAAACCGGAAACGTTTTAGAAGCTATCGTAACTTCGGTTTCAGAAATATCAGGACAGGTTTCAGCGATCGCTTCATCAGCCCAAGCCCAATCTGACGGACTGGTTGAAATCAACTTGGCGGTTAGTCAACTTGACCAAGTGACTCAGCAGAATGCAGCAATGTTTGAAGAAACTACCGCTGCAACCGTAGATATGCAGAGCCAAGTGAATGAGCTTTCTAGAACAACATCCGCTTTCATCACAAGGGACGGTTTAGGAAACACAAACCGGCCAACATCTTCTGCCAGAGTGTCAACGGGAACATAAACTTGCCACTGAATAATCCTACGGCTTTAGCCAGAGCCTCTCGAGTTTAAGCCGTCTAGCACAGGTTTGGCAACCGACTGCTGCGCGGCGATAAAGAAGTCAGGCGCTCAGCAAAGGCTTTGGGGTTCAGTTTCCACGTGCCGAATGTAGCCAGCTTGCATTGTAGTCACGCGCAGTCAGTGTTTACAATACTCGTAGGAGCGAGTCGCGGTGCATAGTCTCGTGGACAAGGCACCGAATTGAAACTTTCTTCAAATCTACCTGTTTTGCTCGATAAGACAACGCGTTGATGCCAAGTTTGCGAATAATGTGTGGCAAGCGCGTCCTCTATTTTTAGACGCGTAGAGCGCAATATCGGCATCATTAAGCATGCCTTCAGCATTAGGCATTTCGTAGTTGCTCGAGATCGTCGAGCCCAAGCTGCATGAAATTTCGCACATTTGGTCTTTGTATGGAATGGGTTCCTCCAATCGAGAAATAAGGCGATTGGCAATATCTTCCAACCGTTCCTCTCTCGCGAGCCCCTTAAACAGAATGACAAATTCATCGCCACCAACCCGGGCAACAACATCGTCATCACGTGTCTCTTCGTTCAAAACCTCAGCCACACGCAAGAGAACCCGGTCACCGGCAGCATGGCCCATATTGTCGTTTACAGCTTTAAAAAAATCCAGATCCATGTTCATCAGCGTAAACGGCTTGCCACTTTTCAAATACCGCGCAAGATAGTGGTCCATGGCGCGCCTATTCTTTAAGCCAGTAAGCGTATCCGTAGCAGCCAATTCTTCGGCTTCATTTTTCTCCCCCTGTAAACGTTCGTTCAATGCAGAGATCTCGGACATCGCGAGTCCCTTCGCCTCTACGAGATAGAGCATTTCGACGGCCAAATCGGTTGCTGCGAAATCCGCGCTGGTCAATTCAAAGGCTTGAACCGCATCCACAACAGAGATACCGAACGATAAGTTGACGAGAAGATTTTCACTTCCTTCGACTGGAACTGCCAACCCCACCAATTGGATTTTTCGGTGACCGCGCCCCCTCAGATAAAGCTTCTGACCAAGCAGACATCTAAACTTTTCCATTGTCCGGATTGCGCGCGGTCGTGCCAACTCAAACACTTCTAAAAACCGTTTCCCCTCAAGCGTTTCTTCGGAAAAAAGCTTAGCGAGCGTGTCACCTACGTGTAATATATGCCCCGTATGTGAAATCAACGCGTGCATCGGCATAAGGTGAGAGCATTGTTCAAAATCTAGTTTCATTGTTCTATCTTTCACCTAACTAACCCTATCTGCCAAAGTGAACGCGCGCCCTTCTGCAAACGCGCTTTCAAGCACATCGATCGATATGGTTTCAACACCATGCTGGCCACCTTGATGCTCCAAAAGGACAAGGGAGCCGTAATCATCGGCCATTGCGCGCAAAAGCCCAACCATAACGTGGCCAAAATTCGGCCCAAATGCCTGCATGTTCGAACTGCAATTCAAACTATATTTTCCGGGCGCATGCTCTCTTAATTCAAGATGAGGTAACTCTAAATCCGAGACCGCCAATCGCGCGCGATCATGCAAATCATCGAGGGAGTGTAGAAACTCTTGAAATGTCGTCCCGCCAAATCGCAATAGCCTTCTCAGCGCCTCGACATTCTTGTGTGAAACCAAATAAGTTCCCAAATCTTCCAGAATTTCCTCGCGATTCCGTCGCAATTCCGCTGATAAACTATCCAGTAGAACAAAAGTGCTTTCGTCCGTGTAGGAAAGCATGGTTTCAAAATTGTCGGATTCAAATTCCGCTCGCACAATGACATTGCTCCAGACCTGAGGTCCATAAATGTCGCGTGTAAAACACTGAATAGAACGGTTGATCAATCCGTGCATATGCCACCCCCCTTGATTGGTTGTCCAACCGTAAGGGGCGCTTCTTAAGAAACAGCCAAGACTATCCCTAACCGATAAAATTTTCAGAAGATTTCAGAACCCCTGTCGTCGCGAAATCAACTCGCGATCGACACACGCTCCTCCTGTTTGGTTTGAGCTTCAAGCCACGCAGGTAAATGCCCGATATGTGGCATTACGACGTCTGCAAAAGGCGCAAGATCCCTTTCCGTAGCGACGCCAGTCAGTACCGCAGCAGTCTTCATTCCGGCCGCACGGCCCGCGCTTAAGTCGTGCCGACTGTCGCCAACCATGACCACGCTGGACGGGTCCAACCCTGTTTTTTGACAGAACCCAAGGCACATGCCCGGCGCAGGTTTTGCCCCATAACCGCTATCAAATCCAACGACATACTCAAAATGCTCTTCGATTTTTGCCGCCCGCAAATGGGCCAAAGCCGGTACTTCGGCATCATTCGTCGCAACCCCGAGTACGAGCCCACGCGCCAATAACCCTCGCAATAAAGGGCCCAATGGCGCGGCTTCGATCATTTCAGCCGTTGCCGTCGAATGATTTATCGATTGAAGAAGGCCTTCTCGACTCGCCCCTGGCAGATGCGGAAGTAGGTCGCTGATGATATCGTCTGGCGTGCCCGCAATAACGCGTGAATCTGCCTTAAAACGGCATTTGTCGATATCAAATCCTAGAGCATCCGCCAAAACGCGTTGCTTTGCCGCGTTTCCTGCGGCCAATTCCTCCAGAAATCGGAGGGTCCATCGTCCCCAGGACGTATGGAAATCGAACAGAGTCCCGTCCTTATCGAATAGGATACCTTTAATGTCGGCCATATCTCCTCCCAAAGAGCGTCTAAAACTTAAGACCTACCGCCTCGTAGTGTCGCGGCATTCTGGTCCTATGACAACCGCCTCATTGCATTTCTTCGAAATACCATCGCTTGACACAGTTCAATTTAATTGACATCGTCAACTATGTTGTCAGAAAAACCTTACCTTCTTCACGCATCTATTGGGTATCAACTAAGCAAAACGGCGCGCCTTCAGGAACGTGGTTTTGAGACTGAGTTGAAATCCCTCGGCCTGACGCGGATTTCGTGGTGCATTCTGCTTGCGGTCAATGCCGAATCCCTACGCAATCCTTCGGCTATTGCCGATTTTGTTGGGATTGATCGCACGGCCACCTCGCGTGCCCTTACCAAAATGGCGCGCGATGGTCTTGTTGAGCGCCATGAAGAGCAGTCAGATGGTCGCCGTGCCTCGGTTCAGGCCACCAAACTTGGACGTATACGCTTAGAAAAGGCAACACAATCTGCGCGCAAAAACGCCGCGCATTTTGAAGCTAAACTGTCTGGGATGGAGCAGGAAGCTCTGCGCAGTCTGTTACTTAAACTTCAGTCTGGCGAGGGCTCCCCCCTCCCGAATCTATAGGCCTTCCCAATGAGCAAACCTTTTTCTTATGCCAACCGCCCGTTCCATCTTGGCGGCTTCCCCATGGAAAAACTGGCACGAGACGCGCGGCCAATCGATGCAAGCCGTCTTGCGCCGCAAACGGGTTTGTCTTTTGTCGATGCTCCGAAACACTCAATCATTTCCGCGATGCAAGACTATCAAGCGATGCTGGACGCCACCCGCGAAGGGATGGTCAAAAAAGAGATTGCCGAAATCCCAAGTGACCCGTCCGAACGCTCCAGCCACCTAAAATCCTTCGGATACTTTTGTGATTCAGAGATGGTGTCCGCCGGTGCAATTCCTAAGGGCGCTTGGTTGGACACGCCTATCAAAAATCCAGATGTTGCCCGCCTGACCGCCAAAATTGAAACGATGCAACCCAAGAGTATGGCCGCAGGTGTCGATGTTATCATGGCCGGTCTGCGTGAGTCTTTGCGCGTCCCTCCCGCAGAATGCACCCACCACACCCACGCGCTTGTGTTCCTCTATGCCCTGCCACGCGCACCACATAAAGGCGAGCAAGGCACTGATTGGATTCAAGGCGCTGAAGCGCAACGCAGCTGCTTACGTGCGGCGGAAACCGCTGTCACCCTTGCGAGCTACATTCGCAGTTTGGGCCATGACGCCCGCGCACATACCGAAGCCGCAACGGACGTCCATTTGCGCCACCTCGCGCTTTGTGCGGGGCTTATTGACAAGGACGGCAACAATCCCTTCCTCGGCAAAGATTTCGCGCTTGCTGTTGTTACCACAACTTTAGAGCTGGCCGGCGACCTGCCCCTTGCAGCCTCCGCAAAGCCCCCCGCGAGTTACACCACAGGATTGGGTCGCCATGCCCAATCGGCCTCTCGCCGCGATCCCTACAGAAAACGTGATTTTGCCATGGGTCCGCACCCCTTCGAAACCCTCAAACGGGTGGATAACCCAACAACCTATATCGACACGCCAAATGTTGCCCGCGTTCCAAAACGCGCCAATCTTTTTGTCCGCGCCCTATTTGGCGACATGGGGAAAAAGGTCCAAGAGGCCGCGAAAAACGGCAATTACGTGCGAAAATCTGCCTCCGCCTTTGCGTTTCGCCCGTCCCTTGGCGCGTTTTTGCTGCTTCAAGATGGCGAAGCAGCGCCGGAACGCGATCCCTCAACCCTTGATCCCGCCCAAAACGCCGCCAATATCAAGGCCGCGCTGTACTTCCTTGGCGTCGACGCTGTGGGCCTTTCCGCCTGCCCTGACTTTGCCTATTACAGCCATGATGTGACGGGTACGCCGATCACGCCTTACCATAAAAACGCGATCTCTATGATCGTCGATCAGGGCCACGAGACTATGGAGGGCGCGACGGGCGATGACTGGATCGCCTGCGCCCAAAGCATGCGGGCTTACCTACGGTTTTCATTGCTTGGCGGCGTGTTGGCGGGGCATTTGCGGCGGCTCGGCTATACCGCGCGCGTGCATTCCGTCATGGACGACGAGGTCCTGCATCCCCCTCTCCTTCTTTTGTCCGGCTTGGGAGAGGTGTCGCGTATCGGCGAAGTCATCCTTAATCCGTTCCTCGGCCCGCGCCTGAAATCCGGCATCGTCACGACGGATATGCCCATGACCCATGACAAACCCATCGATTTCGGGCTACAAAAATTCTGTGAGGCCTGCAATAAATGCGCCCGCGAATGTCCGTCTGGCGCCATCACGGCGGGCCCGAAGGCCATGTTCAACGGCTATGAAATATGGAAAAGCGACAGCCAAAAATGCACGACATATCGTGTTACCAACGAGAAGGGCGCGATGTGCGGGCGCTGTATGAAAACCTGCCCTTGGAACCTCGAAGGCCTCTTCGCCGAGGCTCCGTTTCGCTGGGCAGCGATGAATTTCCCGGCAACCGCAAAAGCCCTCGCAAAGCTGGATGATTTGGTTGGAAACGGCGAAGTCGTCGCGGGCAAGAAATGGTGGTGGGACCTTGAGATGCGCGACGATGCGGCCTATCGCGCTCCACTGAACCCCGTGAGTATCCGCCCGTTACAAAAGAACCTTGCTCTAAAATTCGCGGACCAAACCTTGGCCGTTTATCCGGCTCCTCTGGCGCCGCCGCCCTATGCTTGGCCGTTCCCAATGGATCGCGAAGCGGGCATCTCGGCCTATGAAAACATGATTTCCGCTGAGGAGCATAAAAAACGCCGCGCGGCGGGCCTGCCAACAGAACATATTTACAGCGCCGATCACGGTGACACGCCGGTTATGCAATTGGTGGTCTCCAAAGTCGAGAAAATGGGTGATCTGGTCACCAAATACGAGTTCTCAGATCCCGATGGACATCCCCTCCCTGCAGCCACGGCTGGTGGGCATATCGATGTTGTTGTCGCGCCGGAGTTCTTTCGGCAATATTCCCTTTCAGGCGATCCCGCAGACCGGTCACAATATCAAATCGCAGTGCTGCGTGAGGACAATGGGCGCGGTGGCTCAAAACTGATGCACCGCATTTTCACGCAAGGACGCCGTGTCTTTGTTTCCAAACCCATCAACCATTTTCCCCTGACCGAAGACGCTCCAATGAGCTATCTTATGGGCGGCGGAATTGGGGTCACTCCGATGATCGCCATGGCCCACCGCCTACACGCGATTGGTCAAAAATTCGCGCTTCATTACAGCTGCTCATCGCGCACCAATGCTGGCTTTATTGCAGACCTCGCGGGCTATCCTTGGACAAAAAACGTCCATTTTCACTTCTCCGACGAAGGAACCCGTGCGGATTTGAGCAAGGTTCTGGCATTCATGGAGGGGGCCCATGTCTACACATGCGGCCCCGAGAACTATATGAGCAGCGTTATAGACGCGGCAGAAGTTAACGGATTCCCCGACGACACGCGCCATCTTGAGTATTTTGCCGTCCCTGAAACGCCCGATTACGTTAACACTCCCTTCACACTTCGGCTCAAAGACGGTCGTGAACTCCCTGTATCGGCGGAAAGCAGCGCATCGGATATTTTGCTCGCTGCGGGCATTCACGTGGACATCAAATGCTCCGACGGCCTCTGTGGCGTGTGTAAATGCGGCGTCATTTCGGGCGAAGTCGAGCACAGAGACTTTGTGCTCTCAAAGGCCGAGAAATCGAGCAGTATCATCCTTTGCCAATCTCGAGCCGCAATCGAAAACGGCGTTATCGAAATTGATCTTTGATCCATGCCCTGCCTAGAAACGGATAGGAAATCACTTCCTATCCGCATAGAAACAAAAGATTAAGTCCAACTCCTATCCCGACCACCGGGGAGCGCTTGGCGCGCTTGCATCAGGGTTTCATTTGGCATGGAAAGCGCCCCGCAGGCGCGCATGACCCATGCATCATCCATCATGAGAAAGTCTAAAACCGAGCCCAAAAATATGGGATCTTGGGCGCTTGTTTTGATGCTTTCAATGTTCGCCCCAGAGGACCCAAGAAACACATCCCAAAGGTCATCTTCACTCGCGAGCCAGCCAAGTGTTTGGATTGCAACTGTGTGCGCTGATTTCTCGTCCATCTTTTATCTCTTTCGGAAAGGAATTTTTAACCAATCTAAACAAAGAATAGGACATTCAACAGTAATTTGAGTTAAATCTGTGAGGAAACATGGCCGGACGGATCCTTATAGCGGACAACGTTGCGACAAATAGAATTGTCCTGAAGGTAAAACTATCTTCGGCATTTTATGACGTGATCCAAGCGGCCAGCGGCCAACAAGCACTTGAAGCGGCGCGATCTGAGCATCCGGACCTGATCATCCTCGACGCGCAAATGCCCGAAATGGACGGAATCTCAGTATGTGAAGCGCTGCGCGCGGACCCGATTACCGAACATATACCCGTTATTATGATCACCTCATCGTCTGATACGACCTCCAAATTACGCGCCCTCAAAGCAGGGGCAGACGATATCCTCTTTAAGCCTCTCGACGAACTCACTCTTTTGGCACGCGTCCGCAGTTTACTCCGTGCTTGTGGCACAGCGGATGAATTGCGCTTGCGTGCGTCAACTTGCAGGGAGTTGGGTTTTGCAGAAGCGCAGGCGAGTTTCGAAATGCCCGGAAACGTCGCTTTAATTGCGGCGCACAAAGAAACCGCCCTTCGATGGCGCTCCCTGCTTGAGTCCAAAGTCAGTGACCGGATCACTATTCTCTCGCGGAACGAAGCTTTACAGTCGCTCTATAATGGTCCAATGCCGGACATGTTTATCATCGCAGGCGACCTTGATCATCCTGACGAAGGACTGCGACTTTTGTCCGAACTCAAGAGTCGAACGGAAACGCGCTATACCCCTGTTTTAATGGTGTTAAAACAACCGTCTCACTCGCAAGCGGTTGTCGCGCTTGATCTGGGCGCGAGCGACCTGATCAGTGACGATTTCGACCCTGAGGAGCTCGCTCTTCGAGTCAAAACCCAAATCAAACGCAAACGACAGTCGGACCGCCTGCGCGAAACAGTTCAGGATGGCTTGCGGATGGCGGTGATCGATCCCCTTACGGGCCTTTATAACCGCCGTTATGCCCTGCCCCATTTGGGACATATCGTTGAGCGCGCCTACCAAACGAAACGAAGCTTCGCAGTCATGATCCTAGATTTGGACCGCTTTAAAAGCGTAAACGATAGCTTTGGCCATGCCGCGGGCGACGAGGTCCTCATCGAAGTTGCAAAACGCATACGTGAAAATTTACGAGGTGTTGATCTTTTGGCTCGTATTGGAGGCGAGGAGTTCCTGATCGCAATGCCCGACACGTCCTTAAGTGTGGCGCGGATTGCCGCCGAACGCTTGCGACATGCCGTGGAACAGACTGAAATCACAATCGGGGCCGTCCCAAAATCATTGAGCGTAACTTTAAGCATTGGCGTCGCAATGGGGGATGGAAAAAGTCACAACTTGACTGAACTCCTTGCCCGAGCTGATCGTGCCTTGTTTACGGCAAAGTCCGACGGGCGCAATCAGGTGACGGTTAATTTAAGCGCAGCTTGATTACTTCTGCTCGGGGGAGGTTTTTTTAGGTCTGGAGCGATGTTTCTTTACTTCCCGTTCCAACCTTTCGACATAGGTAGAACGTTCTTGCGGGGTCATCGTTTCAAGGGCATCTAAGTACGCATTTGTACCCTCCATGCGCCGCGTTTTGCTCTGCATTTCCATCGCATTCAAAGCATCTACAACCTTTGCGCGCTCGAACGGTTCCTGCTGCAAAGACGCTAAAAATGCGGCAAACGCCCTCCGGCTTTCCCGCCAGTCATTTTTACGCCGCACCTCCATGTTTTCTTTGAGGTTTTCCCTGATTTTTTGGCGTTGAACGTCCTCTAATGCTTGCGTAAAGGCACCGACCGAAAAGGAGGAGGGCAAAGGCTGGCGATGCTTGTCTGCCGTGAGAATAAACCCAATTGCGCCACCAATAATTAGAAAATTAAGCGCCAGTGAGCCGATAAGAATTCCACGCGTCAAGCGGGAGGTTTGGGAGGGGGGCGGGTTTTTGATCATGATCTATCCTTCCGTCAAAACGCTGTCAAAGCTAGGGAGGTAGTCCGAATAATCAAAACTGTTGCCCAAGACTGAATCGGTCAAAGTATCAAGGCCTTGCGGAGGGCTAACCCCGATCCAAACACCCGCGATGGTCGCCGTTGCCAGTCCCGCAAACGTTGGCCAACCGCCAAGAACCGCATTGAGTGTTCGCCAAAAACCAACAGATGTCTTTGGTGCCTTGTTTGCTGAACCAAGCTGATTTTGCACAAGAGTCGCATCCGCCAAAACGTTCGCCAAAAATTCTGCGGACGGCTCTGAAGTATCCTTTTTCTCGGCCTCAAAAAAGCTATCAAGGTCGAACGGATCGGTTCTATGATCACTCATCTGTATATCCCAACTCGTTGCGTTTTCCCGCCAACATGGTCGTAAGCGAACGTTTGCCCCGTGCCGTCAAGCTTTCGACGGCCTCGGTGGTAATTTCAAGTATTTCCGCAATCTCTGGGTTTGAAAGCCCATCAATGTGCCGTAAAATAACGGCTTCACGTTGCCGCTCAGGCAGGGCACCAAGCGCTTGTCTCAACGCGGCGGCCCGACCCTCATTTAGCATAACCTCAACCGCAGATGGAGAGTCGTCCAATGGTTCTGCAATTTCATCTAGCCCCACACCGCGTTTTTTACGCAATCGGTCCGTGCATAAATTTCGAACCACGCGATACAGCCAAGTTGAGACTTGCGCCTCGCCCTGCCGCCAATCTGGAGCAATTTTCCACAGGCGCAGCATGGCTTCTTGTGTAACATCTTCGGCTTCCGCCCGATCCCCAAGCATACGTGCGGCAAATCCCAACGCACGGGGCGTCAATCGCAACGTCAAAGCCTGCGCCGCCCCCCGATCACCGTTGGCGAACAGCACCAAAAGGGCGTCATCGGCAACATCTGAAAGAGCATCTAGCGGCATGGACATTCTCAGGGCGTAACTCGTTTCAAATCATCTGGCAACTGATTGGTCGCCCGAAGGACCGTAACCCTTCGGACAGTCTTAACGCGCCCTAATTTGAGCTTTTGTCTTTTTTACCATGACCACCTTTTTTGCCATGGCCACCTTTGCGGGCATCCATCTCTTCTTTGCTCACGGCACCATCGCCGTCCGTGTCGAGACGTTCAAACATTTTGTCCGCATCTTTTGGCGCCATTTCGATCGCACTCAATGCGCCATCAGCATCCGTATCCATTCTTTCCATCATCTTCTCGAGACGCTTTTCAGCACGTTCCATCCGGCCTTCTTCAGAATGGCTACTTAGCTCTTCTACGGAAAGTTTGCCGTCACCATTTGTGTCCACAGCGGCGAAACGTGTTGCTTGATGGACCTGCATTTCTTCGGCCGTGATTTTACCATCGGAGTTCAAATCAACTTCTTCGAAGTTAAAGCGCGGACCATTATGGCGTCCTTTGCCGCCTTTTTCATCCGCGAAGGCCCCTGTGCTCAACGCGGCTGCGCCGATAGAAACTGCTGTCAAACCTGCGATCAATGTAGTGCGTTTCATTTTTATTTATCCTTTGTTGTTCAAACCTCACAAGCAGTGCTTTCTGCCTATGTTCTGAGTAATAAACGCGCCACCCAAAGCTTTCCGTCGCAATTGGACGAAAAATTTGCGACATCCCGACGCAATTCCAATTTACCCCTGTGAAAAAAGGGCTTTCGCCGTTACCTAAGTTTACGCGACGAATAGGATCGAGTGATGAGCATGCCCCAAACCCAAATTGAACGCCCCCTTAAACAAGCCTTAAAACGTGGATGGCGCCGCCGCTGCCCTAACTGCGGGTCCGGCCCGATGCTTGTGAGCTACCTAAAAGTGCGCCCGCATTGTTCGGTTTGCAGTGAGGAATTGCATCATCAACGCGCAGACGACGGCCCAGCCTATCTCACGATCCTCGTGGTCGGGCACCTTATGGCCCCAACACTCTTGATGGTTTTTGTCCGCTATCAGCCCGATCCCCTTCTCTTAGCGACGGCTTTTACGGTTGGCTGTGTCGGGCTTTCGCTCTATCTTCTGCCTAGATTCAAGGGCGCATTTGTGGCGCTACAATGGGCAAAGCGGATGCACGGATTTGGAATAGTCCCTCCGGTGCGTAAGTCCGCCCCCTAGGAGGTAATTTGGATAAATCAGCCCTTCGCAACGCGGCAACAACGATTTTGCACCGCGACATCGACGGCGTTCCGCATGTTCTTATGGGGCAGCGCGGCGAAAATGCGGCCTTTATGCCCAATAAATACGTGTTCCCCGGGGGCGCGGTTGACCAAGGCGATCACGACATTCCGTTGTGCGCCTCGGTTGGTGAGAAATGCTTGGAGCGCTTGCAAGAAGGCAGTCCTCGCAACCTATCCCACGCTCTTTTGGTCGCTGGAATTCGGGAACTTTGGGAAGAAACTGGACTGATCCTTGGTCGCGAAGGCCAATGGGCTGGCGATATCCCTCCTGATTGGGCAGATTTTGCTGCGCGCGGATTTATCCCGTCCGCGGAAGGTCTGTCCTTTGTTTTTCGCGCCATTACGCCCCCCGGACGCCCCCGCAGATTTGACGCGCGCTTTTTCCTCGTCGACGCACATCATGTTCATGGCGATCCAAGCGATTTTTCGGCGGCTTCGGACGAGCTTTCCCATCTGCATTGGATTGCAATTTCCAACGCCAAGGAGCTTGACCTTCCCTTTATTACCGAAGTTGTCCTCGCCGAAGTTTCCCAAGTTCTTCGCGACGGATTACCGCCAAAATCAGTGCCCTTTTTCAAGAATAACGACGAAGAAAACCTGTTCCTGCGGCTCAACTCCTAAGCGAAAACCACAAGAAGCAAGATAGATCCTGTCAGGAAGAGCATCGCAATACGTTCCCGCGCGGTCGTCTTTTCGTGAAAAAACAACGTGCTTGCAAGGAAGCTAAACAGCAATTCGACCTGCCCCAAAGCCTTCACATAGGCCGCGTTTTGCAGCGTAAAAGCTGTGAACCACCCCAGTGATCCGATCATAGATGTGATGCCAACAAGGCCTGCAACCCGCCAGCTGGCAACCACACGTGTCATTTCTCCACGTTCCCGCATCAAAAGCCAAATCCCCATCGCAACCGTTTGACTGGCCGTCACAATCGCCAAAGTAAAGCACGCCCGCGCAAAAAATGGCACGTCTAGCCCAAGCGACAATGACGCGCCCCGATACCCCGTAGCGGAGATTGCAAAGAGGACGCCCGACAACAATCCAAGCCCCGCTGCCCGATTGAAAAGTCTTGCTTTCCAGCCAGTTGCGCCCATTCCCCGATTGTCGGCAAGGAGTACGACCCCCACAAAGCCAACTAAAATTGCTCCCAAACCCCACGCCGAAATTTTTTCTCCAAGGACGACAAAACTCAACAGTGCCGTTTGCAGGACTTCGGTTTTCTTGAAGGTAATGCCGACGGCAAAACTACGGTGGGAAAACAATGCGACCACACACATTGTTGCCAAGATTTGCGCGAGTCCACCAGACAGAGCCATGACCCAAAATCGCGCATTCACTTGCGGAATGGGTGTCCCACTGAAATGCAGGTAGGCCGCAAGCAAAAGCGCCACCAATGGCGCGGAATAAAGGAACCGCGCGAAGGTTGCGCCTCCGGTAGAAAGCTGGGTCGACTTGAGGTGCTTTTGCAGCATGAACCGCAAGTTCTGTGCAAATGCAGCAGCAATCGTGATGGGAATCCAAAGTTCCACGGGCAATTCCTTTAGGAATAATTGGCGCTTTAAGCGAGAATGATTCGAGGGTCCAAGCCAAGCGTTTTTAAAAACTCAGAGAGTTGAGCAAGTAGCTCTAGCGGACTTAATGGGCCTTCCAGAACACCCACTTTCTCGGTCGTAAATCCCGCGCTCAAAGGACGAATAACCAGCATGTATTTTGCGCGAGTTGCACTGGCTTGAATATCGGCCGAAGTCAGCGTCTCGGAGGACGACGCAATCAAGGCACTGGGCTGCGAATGCGCCTGAACGATGTGATATATCTGGCGTTTTAAGTCTAATCTGTCAGGCGCAGATTCTTGAATCCAGACAGCCCCTTGTACGACCTCAGAGAGCCCCTTGTGGAAGCTTAGCGCTGTATCTTGAACCTTCTCAAACGCTAAAATCTCCGCTTGGGCCTGCTGAAAAAGACGACGCATTTTTTCTTCCGCCTGCAGGTCAGGATCAAAAACCCGAACGCGCCACCCCGCCCGCAGAAAGAGCAACGCCCAATTCCGCCCCACGGTCCCGCAGCCAATTATGGCTACGGTTTTTTCCTCGTCGCGACTCATCTAATACGGCATCGGATGGCTGCGGTAAGCCTGATTGATGTCGGCCAATACCTCTGCACTTAAGGTAAGTGAATCCGCTTTAAGCGAGTTTTCCAACTGCTCAACCGAGGTTGCGCCGAAGATTGGCGACGTCAGGAAGGGTCGTGTCATTGTCCATGCAATCGCCATTTGTACAGGGTCGATCCCATGCTTTTTTGCAATCGCATGATACGCATCAATGGCGGGCCATACGCGCGGGGTCACGCGTCCGCCAAGTGTCTCCTCAAGCGTGCGGCGCGACCGCTCAGGGAACACTGTTCCACCTTCATATTTACCGGTCAAAAGGCTCGCTGCCAACGGGGAGTAAGCCAGCAAGGTGACATCCTCGTTACAGGAAAGCTCTGAAAAATCGGTGTCAAACACACGGCACAGCAAGGAGTATTCGTTCTGCACTGTTTGGACGCGTGGCGCGCCAAGTTCGTCGGCAAGGCGCAACCACTGGGACGTGCCCCATGCGCTTTCGTTTGAAAGCCCAAACTCGCGGATTTTGCCTTCTTTCTGAAGGGCGGCCAACGTCTGGAGGATGTCGGCCATGTGATCCATGGTTTTCGCGCGATCCTGAGAAGACGGGTCAAATTCCCAATACTGGCGGAAGTGATAGGACCCGCGATTGGGCCAATGGATTTGATAAAGGTCGACGTAATCGGTTTTGAGGCGCGCAAGAGAGCCTTCGAGCGCGGCGCGCATTGTTTCGCCCGTAAGGGGCTGCCCTTCGCGCACAAACCGTTCGTTAAACCCGCTGACTTTCGTCGCGACCACCCAATCGGCGCGGCGCGCTTGGTTCTTGGCAATCCAGTTTCCAACGATAGTCTCTGTGTTGCCGACGGTCTCTTTCGCAACTGGCGTCACCGGATACATTTCGGCGGTGTCCATGAAGTTGATGCCGCGTTCGGCAGCGAAATCAATCTGAGCATGCCCCTCGGCTTCGGTGTTTCGGCTTCCCCAAGTCATTGTTCCCAAACAAAGTTGTGTGACTTCGAGAGAGCTGCGGCCCAATTTGATTTTTTTCATAACCCGATCCTTTTTATAGTGCCGCCAACTTAGGGGTAGACGCGCCTATGGCAAGGGGAAAATAGATTGAGAACAAAGTGGGAACGTGTTACTTTTGGACCATGTCCAGCCCCCTTATCACCCGCGCGCGGCCGAGTCCGAGTCGCGACATCACTTTTCTAAAGGAACTCACTCTGGCGCCCTCCCGCGCCCATGAGTTCTGTGGAAACGCCCGTCACAGCCTTGCCTTGATGGTCGCTCAAGAAACACAGGGGCCTATTTTCTGGATTCATCCCGGCTGGATTCCCGACCAGCTCAATCCCGATGGCGTCTGTCGGTTCATTGATCCGTCGCGCCTGATTTTCGTGACGCCAAATCGGGCCGAGGATTTACTTTGGAGTGTGGAAGAAGTTCTGCGGGCGGGGATCGTGCCGCTTGTGGTCGCCGATATTCCGGGATTTCCCAGCCTCACCTCGGTGCGTCGCCTACATCTCGCGGCGGAAACCGGTACGCGGGAAGGCCGCGAAAGGCCCATTGCCCTTTTGCTAACGCCAGCAGATGGCGGGGCGCAGGGATGCGAAACGCGCTGGCATATGGCGCAGGATTACAAGGCCGACGCTCCCGCATGGCACCTAGAACGGCGCCGCTCCCGCTCCCTCGCGCCAAAAGCGTGGCACATCACCCCAGATCAGGAGCGTTTTCACCTTACCCCTGCTCTTCTCAAAGCGGACTCCACACAAAACCCAGAGCAGCGCGCCCAAGCCAAGGCCGTTAAGTAAAGAGAAAATCACCTTGGTACCCGCGGCCGGGCTCGAACCGGCACGGCCTTTCGGCCCAGAGATTTTAAGTCTCTTGTGTCTACCATTCCACCACGCAGGCCAAGGTGTGGCGACCATAGCGATTGGGGGAAAAAGGTAAAGGCCACACAGACGAAATTCGGCAAAAAACCGGGATCAAAAAACCGCGTTAATTTCGCTGCTCCATTGCCCGCCCTCTTTCACCGTTTCCATGGCAACATGGGTGCTGGTGTGGGCAACAAAGGGGAGTGCCGAAATATCCTCGCCCAAAACTTTTCGAAAGTCCTGCATGTTTTGGGTCCGTACCTTCAAGAGATAGTCGAACTGACTCGCAAGCATGTGGCATTCTTCAATTTCAGACACTTTCTGGGCAGCCAAGTTGAACATCTTCAGCGCAGATTCACGCGTATCCGTCAGGCGCACCTCGACAAACGCCACGTGATCGCGCCCAAGTCGAATAGGATCAATGATCGCCTGATAGCCCGTAATATAGCCCTCGACCTCAAGGCGTTTAAGACGCACCTGCGTCGGGGTCTTGGATAAACCGATCTCTCGCGCCAAGTCTGTCACGCTCAAGCGACCGTTGCGCGACAAGAGCCGAAGGATCAACGAGTCAAAACTATCCAGATCGCCTAAAATTACCGCCAAAATAAGTCTCCTAGCCTATTAAATCTCGAATTACAGGAAAAAGTACCTTATTTTCTCAGCTACACCAAGGAAATTGTCAGTCACCTCAAGTCTAGAAGAAAGGCTTCTATATGGAAACAATCTCAGACCTTCGCTCACAAATCACTCAAGCCACTTATATGGATCAAGAACAAGCCATTTCCCGTCTTCGGGACATCGCCGACCTTGACGCATCGGTGCGCGCGCAAATCAGTGAAGAAGCCGCAGCCCTCGTTGTGGCCATCCGCGAAGGCTCCAAGCCGAGCATTATCGAGAACTTCCTTTCGGAATATGGTCTTTCCACCGAAGAAGGTGTGGCGCTGATGTGCCTCGCTGAAGCCCTGCTACGTGTCCCTGACGCGCCAACCATGGACGCGCTGATTGAAGACAAAATCGCGCCGTCCGATTGGGGCAAACACCTTGGCCAAGCGGCGTCGTCCCTTGTGAACGCCTCAACATGGGCACTGCTTTTCACAGGGCGCGTTCTTGAAACCAACACTCCCGGCATCGGCGGTGTGTTGCGCAGCGCAGTTAAGCGTCTGGGCGAACCCGTGATCCGTTCCGCAGTCAAACGCGCAGTCCAGGAAATGGCGCGGCAATTCGTACTGGGGGAAACCATCGAAGGCGCCCTCAAGCGTGGTTCTGGCATGATGGCCAAAGGCTACAGCTATTCCTTCGACATGCTCGGCGAGGCGGCCCTTACTGAGGACGACGCCCTTAAGCATTTCGACGACTACGCTACCGCCATTCGCACCATCGGACACCAGGAATCCCCACAAGCTGGGGCTGGCATATCGGTCAAACTTTCGGCCCTCTATGCGCGCTATGAACCCGCGCAAAAAGCCAAGGTTATGGAAATTCTCCTGCCCCGCGTCAAAGAGCTGGTGCTCATGGCAAAAGAGCGCAACATGGGCTTTAATATCGACGCCGAAGAGGCCGCGCGCCTCGACATTCTACTCGATATCACTGAGGCCCTGATCTCCGATCCCGACCTCGGCGATTGGACGGGCTTTGGCTTTGTCGTTCAAGCCTATGGGCAGCGGGCAAGCTATGTCATCGATTGGCTCGCAGCCCTCTCGAATACCCATAACCGCCCGATCATGGTCCGCCTCGTCAAAGGTGCCTATTGGGACACCGAGATCAAACACGCTCAAGAGCTTGGCCTCACAGGCTACGCCGTTTTCACAACAAAACCCGCGACCGATATCTCCTACATCGCTTGTGCGCGCCGCCTTTTCGCAGCGGGCGACACGATCTTTCCACAATTCGCAACCCACAACGCACATACGATTGTCGCCATTCGCACCATCGCCCCCAAAGGCGCGCGGTACGAGTTTCAGCGTCTGCATGGCATGGGTGAATCCGTCCACGAAAGAGTCCGCGAAACCTATGGCGATGCCTGTCGGATTTACGCCCCCGTCGGCACCCACAAAGACCTGCTGGCCTATCTGGTGCGTCGTCTTCTTGAGAACGGTGCAAACAGTTCCTTCGTCAACCAAATCGTTGACAGTTCTGTGCCTGCAAGCGAAGTCGCAGCAGACCCGTTTTCCCTCGAAACCACCAGCACCCTCCCAACAGGCGACGCGCTCTTTCAGCCCGAAAGACGCAACTCTGCGGGTATTGATTTCGACTATCCACCCGATCTTGCAAAAACCCTCGCGGCACGCGCGCCCTTTATGAAGTCAAGCTTCACCGCCGCCCCCACAAATGCCACCGATCTCACCACTGGCGAGGACGTGCAGAATCCCAACGATTTTTCGGACATCGTCGGAACGGTACACCACGCCTCCCCTGAACAAATTGAGGATGCATTCGCGCAAGCAAAACCTTGGGAGGCATTGCACCCCGAGCGCATTCTTGTGCTCAATCGTGCAGCGGATCTCTTTGAGGAAGAAGTCGGACAGGTCTTTGCGATCCTCGCACGCGAGGCCGGCAAAACGCTCCCCGACTGCCTTGCTGAACTGCGTGAAGCCGTTGATTTCATTCGGTACTATGCAGTTCAAGCCCAAGCCAGCCCGCAACCGGCTGTTGGGATTTTCGCCTGTGTTTCCCCTTGGAATTTCCCGCTGGCGATCTTTACGGGCCAAATCGTGGCAGCGCTCTCGACGGGGAATGCCGTGCTGGCCAAACCTGCCGAAAGCACACCACTGATTGCGGCTTTGGCGGTCTCGCTGTTTCACAAAGCAGGCGTACCAAAGACAGCGCTACAACTCCTACCCGGCACTGGCGCGACCGTTGGCCAAGCCCTAACTTCCGATCCGCGCGTCGATGGCGTTTGCTTTACGGGGTCAACGGGAACGGCCCACAGAATCCGCAAGAATATTGCCAACAATCTCTCGACCGGCGCTCCCTTGGTTGCCGAGACGGGCGGCATAAACGCGATGATCGTCGACAGCACGGCCCTTATGGAACAGGCCGTTTCGGATGTGATCGCGAGCGCGTTTCAATCCGCGGGCCAACGCTGTTCTGCGCTGCGCTGCGTCTATGTGCAGTCAGACGTTGCACATGAATTTGAAACCATGATCGCGGGGGCAATGGAATTGTTGAATATCGGCGACCCTGCTGATATTTCAACCGATATTGGCCCTGTTATCAGTGAGGTAGCGCGCAAGAGCATTCAAGACTACATCGACGAAGCCCGTACAAATGGGCGTGTTATGAAGGAACTTGCACGCCCTGAAAACGGTCATTTCGTCGGGCCAACTCTGCTTAAAACGCCTGGTGGCTTGAAGGACATGCCGCGCGAAGTTTTTGGCCCCGTCTTGCATTACACCACGTTCAACAGCGAAGATTTTGAACGCGTTTTGGCCGATGTGAACGCCAGTGGATACGGGCTTACCTTCGGTCTCCACAGCCGGATCGATGCCCGCGTTGAAGTCGTCAAAGCCACGCTCAACGTCGGCAACCTCTATGTGAATCGCAACCAGATTGGGGCTATCGTTGGAAGCCAACCCTTTGGCGGGGAAGGATTATCCGGCACAGGCCCCAAGGCGGGCGGGCCCTATTATCTTGCGCGATTTACGCGGCCAAATGCACCCGACGACCAAGAGCCCAGAGAGCCCTATGTCGACGAGCCGACCCCCTATGG
This sequence comes from Falsihalocynthiibacter sp. CO-5D18, assembly GCF_041205445.1. Taxonomy (NCBI): domain Bacteria; kingdom Pseudomonadati; phylum Pseudomonadota; class Alphaproteobacteria; order Rhodobacterales; family Roseobacteraceae; genus Falsihalocynthiibacter; species Falsihalocynthiibacter sp. CO-5D18. The sequence goes on from NZ_JBGFCF010000009.1 coordinate 161,427, forward strand.
CACAGGCGAAATCTTCCCGCTGCCGGAACGTCTTCTTCCGGGACCAACGGGCGAAGCAAACACCCTTTGGACCTCTCCCAGAGCGCCCCTTTTGTGCCTTGGACCAAGCGTCGCGGCGCAAAATGCCCAAGCAGCCGCCGTTCAGGCGCTTGGGGGTGCGGCGATTGTTGGACGTCTCGCGCCTCAGCAACTCACTGATTTAGAAGGGATTTCTGGCGCAATCTATTGGGGAGATCACAGCGATCCAGAAGCGCGTGCTTATGTACAAGCGCTTTCGGAGCGTGAAGGGCCGATCCTGCCGTTCATCACCTCGCATCCTGACATCGCGCATGCTTTGCATGAACGTCATCTGTGCGTTGACACCACAGCGGCGGGCGGAAATGCGGCCCTTTTGGCAGAGGGAGGCCTCTAGCGCTTGACCAAAACTCGCGAATAGGCAAGCTACCCAAATGCTTCCTATTCGCGACCACAACCCATCGACCCGCAAACCGTATGTGACCCATGCGCTCATTTTTCTGAATGTCGCAATTTTCGTCAGCTACTACATGAAATTGGGCGTCCCATCCGAGATAAATCCGTTCCTCGCCCACTGGGCGTTGGTGCCACAGTGGGTTATGAATGGTGAAGGGCTTTATACGCCTTTGACAGCAATGTTCCTGCATGGCGGCATTATGCACCTTGCAGGTAACATGTTGTTTTTATACATTTTTGGCGACAATCTCGAAGATCAGCTTGGACATATTGGGTTCCTTGTCTTTTACTTTATTGGCGGGGTCGCCGCCGGATTTGGGCATGCGATTTCGGACCCGAATTCCCTCACTCCGATGATCGGCGCTTCGGGGGCGATTGCCGCAGTGATGGGCGGGTATTTACTGTTATTCCCGCGCGCCAAAGTGGATGTATTCTTCTTTTTCCTTGTGTTTTTCAGAATTTTCGCGCTGCCCGCGTGGATTGTTTTGGGGGTTTGGTTTGGCATTCAGGCCGTTAACAGCGCGATTATGACCGCTGATAGCAGTGGCGTTGCCTATTGGGCGCATTCTGGCGGGTTCGTTGCGGGGGCGCTTATGATGATCCCGTTTTGGCTCAGCCAAGGCGGCACCGGATTTTGGAGACGCACCCATGGTCACGCCCCCAATCCCGAAGCGAAATACCCTGTGTCGCGGAGTTCGATTCCAAGCGTGCGACGGCGCAAATAAAAAGGGAACCGAAAGGCCCCCTTTTTTAAAATTTTTAAACACCGCAGAGGGACTTTTTTAAAGTTTTTAAACCTTTTTGAAGCCCGTTTTAGCCGCGAATGACCTTGGCAAAGCGTTCGAACATCGGCTCGTTGGCACAGATGACCGAGCCGCTTTCAATAATGTTGTCGCCCTTGGCGAGAGGTTCCACGAGGGCACCCGCTTCGCGCGCGAGCACGAGGCCAGCGGCCATGTCCCACGGCTTGAGGCGACGCTCCCAGAAGCCATCATAGCGACCAGCAGCCACATAAGCGAGATCGAGGGAAGCCGCGCCCCAGCGACGTACACCAGCACAGGCCGGAAGGATGCGCGCAAGATCTTGAAGCGTGTCTGGCAAATCGCCGCGACCAGCAAAAGGTAGACCCGTTGCGTAAATCGTTTCGATCATATGTGTGCGACCAGAGGCGCGAATGCGACCTTCGTTCATCCAAGCGCCTTGGCCTTTTTCGGCAAAGAAGGTTTCGTCCTTGCAGGGGTCAAAAACCACGCCCGCAACGATTTCGCCTTTGTGCTCCAAAGCAACCGAAACGGCCCAATGCGGCAAGCCGTGGAGGAAGTTTGTGGTGCCATCAAGCGGATCGACAATCCAACGGCGTGTGGGGTCTGTTCCGGGGATTTCTGCACTCTCTTCGGCCAACCAACCGTAGGTCGGGCGCGCTTCCATCAAGTCTTCTTTGAGAATTTCTTCGGCGGTAATATCGGCTTTGGAGACGAAGTCTCCCGCACCCTTTACCGAAACCTGAAGGTTTTCTACTTCGCGGAAGTCTTTTGCCAGGCTGCGACCAGCCCGACGGGCGGCTTTCACCATGATATTAAGATTCGCACTGCCGATCATGAGGGTACTCCATTGATAAGATCGCGCATATACGCGGCGACAGCCGATTTGCCAAGCCAAAAGGCGCTATTAGATTAAACAGTCGCCCTTAAGCGTTGGAGCTTCACGGGTTCGGTGCGCGCCAAACGAATAAAATGCGCCATAAAAGGTTTTTGGATGTCGTCGGTGCGCACGGCGGCATAGAGGCGTTTTGTGGCCCCCTTTTTGCCTAACGGGCGCGTGACATAATCGGAGTTGTAGCGCACTTCGCGCACGACCCAATCGGGCAACACGGCTACCCCGCGATTAGAGGCGACGAGCAAAAGGATGACGGCCGTCAGTTCGACCTGACGAATGGCGGCGGGTTCGATTTTGGCGGGTGTGAGGAACTCGGTGAACACATCCAGACGGGTACGATCGACGGGATAGGTTATGAGGGTCTCGCCGCGCAAATCCTCGGGTTCGATGAATTCTTTTTTGGCCAGCGGATGACTTGCGGCCGCGACAAAGACAGGCTCATAGTCAAAAAGCGGTGAGAATTGAATGCCTTCCAGCGTTTCGGGGTCTGAGGAGACGACCAGATCAACGCCCTCTTTTTGCAAGGCAGGCAGAGCATCAAAGGCCAAGCCGGGGCGGATATCGACATCGACATCGGGCCAAGCCTTGCGAAACTCTTCGAGCACGGGAAAGAGCCACTCAAAACAGGCGTGGCATTCAATTGCGATATGCAAGCGGCCAGACTTGCCAGAGATCAGCCCTGCGAATTCGGCCTCAAGGGCGGCGACTTCGGGGAGGACCTTCTCGGCCAACCGTAGAAGTTTCATCCCAGCGGGGGAGAGTTTCATCGGTTTGGTGCGACGAATGAAAAGCTCCACCCCCGCCTGATCCTCAAGCCCCTTTACTTGGTGCGAAAGCGCCGATTGTGTGGTATTGAGGAGATCAGCCGCGCGGGCCAAACCGCCAGCCTCGTGAATGGCTTTGATCGTTCGCAGGTGCCGGAATTCCAGATGCATTATGCATGAGCCTCATATTAATCTTGAGAATTATGAATTTGTCTCACATTGCGAGATGTGAGACAAGGGTTCAAGCCAAAAGGACGGATACAAAATGACAACGACACAGACGCCGCGCATTTCTTTCGAGTTTTTCCCACCGCAATCCTTGGAGGCCTCTTTTCGGCTTTGGGATACGGTGCGCGCCTTGGCCCCTCTTGAGCCCAGCTTTTCATCGGTGACTTATGGCGCGGGGGGCACGACACGTGACTTGACCCATGAAGCTGTCGCCACGATCCACAAAAATTACGGCCTGAATGTTGCGGCGCACCTTACCTGTGTGGACGCAACCCGCGAAGAAACCATGCAGATTGCGCAATCTTATTCCGACGCTGGTGTGACGGAAATTGTGGCGCTGCGCGGCGATGCGCCCAAAGGGGCGGAGTCGTTTACGGCGCATCCAGACGGATTTTTGGATGCTTGTGAGTTGATCGAAGCCCTCGCGGATACGGGGAAATTCAAGCTGCGTGTTGGCGCCTATCCTGAACCGCACCCCGATTCGCCCTCATCGCAGGCCGATGTTGATTGGCTAAAACGCAAGATTGATGCAGGGGCGCATTCGGCGATCACCCAGTTCTTTTTTGAAGCGGATACGTTTTTTCGCTTCCGCGATGCCTGTGTAAAAGCGGGTATTGATGCGCCGATTATTCCGGGCATTTTGCCGATCCAAAGCTGGAAAGGCGCACAACGCTTTGCGGCACGTTGTGGCACCTCGGTTCCGACTTGGGTTGCGGAAGCGTTTGAGAAGGCGGAGCGCGATGATCGGAGCGAACTTTTGGCGACGAGCCTGTGTACAGAGCTATGTTCGGACCTGCTTGACGGCGGTGTTGAGGACTTGCATTTCTATACGCTCAACCGTCCAGAACGCACGCGTGATGTGTGTCATGCGCTGGGAATTACACCGTCGAAAGTCTTGCAAAACGTCGCATAACTTTAGCTGGCGGGTTCACTTTGTAGCCGCTCGAGCGAAGATTTTTGCGGGTGATCGCGGGGCACCGACGGATGAATGCTCTCGGAGGGGTCACGTCCGACTTTGCGTTTCCAACGGGACACAAACATCGGCCCCCAGCGGTACTGCGTTGTGACCGAAGGCGCGGTTACATCGCAGGGGTATTGCGCGCGCCATCCGTTTGGGAGCGTCAGGCCGAGCGCCTCGGCTTGCTCTAACATCCAGACGAGGGGAATGTTGGAGAGCGGTCGGGCAGCCTCAAACCCGCCCAATTGCCCACCGATATCGGCATGGTGTCCGCGAAACCACATTTGCTCCACATGACCTGTCCACGAGGGCGAACTTTCCCACATGACGGGCGCAAAGGTCTGGCGCGTTTCGTCAAGCGCCAAAGCCTGAAACCCATTGCGCACGGAGGTTCCAAGGTGGGGGCTGTGAAAGGCGTGACGGTGATCGGTGAGGCGCCAGAGGAAGGGTATTGGCAGGCCGAGCGCTTTGACCGTTTCCCAAACGCCGACCATTTCAATCTCGATACGCGGGTGGCAAAATGCTGCGCGAAAGGCGTGGATTGAGTCAGTGTCGGCGGGGCCTTGATACAGGCGATAGGCTTGGCGAATGTTGCGTTCGGTGGCGTGGTGCGGTTTGAGCAAGCCGACTTGTTCTATCATCCCCGCCAAGGAGCGCACGGTAAACGCGCCGCGTGAATATCCAAACAGGTAGATGCGATCCTCGGTGTGATAGCGGCTGGCCAGAAAACCATAAGTGCGGCGGATTTGGCGATTAATGCCGCGCCCTTCGATGACGTCCCGTGTGCTGCGCCAATCGGGCCATTGGATACCGGATTCATACCGCAGGTTTGGGCGATCTCGGGCAGGAAGGCTGCACAGAAGTTTATAGAGCAGACCGGCGTTGGAGCGCAGCCCGTCGTCGAGGCTTGAGAGCGTTCCATCAAGGATAATCACATGATTTTGAGCACCGCGATGCGGCGTTAACGGCGGTTGCTCGACCTCCTTTTTGAGGCGAAGCCAACGCAGTAAGTGATCACGCAGCCTTGTCATGAGCCTCCTGCAGGAGGGCCCAAACGCGCGACGGAGTGAAGGGCATATCGGCCTGTTTTACACCACGTGCATGCAGTGCGTCCTGCACCGCATTGGCGACGGCAGCCATGCTTCCGACGGTGCCCGCCTCGCCGCAGCCCTTCATACCCATCGGGTTGGCCGTGGAGGGGGTTGGCTCGGTGGTGAAGTCCACGAAGGGCATATCATCGGCGCGGGGCATGCCGTAATCCATGAAACTCGCACTCAGGAGTTGGCCTTCGGCGTCGTAAACGACATGTTCCGAGATCACTTGACCCAGCCCTTGGGCCACGCCGCCGTGAACTTGGCCTGCGACCAACATCGGGCTGATGAGATTGCCGAAATCATCGGTCACCGTATAACGCACCACGCTTGTTTTGCCGGTTTCAGGATCGATCTCGACCTCGGCGACATGGGCGCCGTTTGGATACGAGCGCCCCGGTATTTCGGCGCGGGCTTCGAACGTCAGTAAATCAGTGCGACCGTCGACCCGCGCCATCTCGGCCACCTCAAGCATGGTCGGGGCAAGGTTGGAGGCGTCGGCGCGGAACTGGTTATCGTCAAAGGAGATTTGCGCAGCGTCGACGCCCATTTTCTCGGCCAAATAGGGGGTGAATTGCGCCACGATTTTGGCCACGGCCGCGAGGGTCACGTGGGTTTGTACTGTGACCGAGCGCGAACCGCCCGTGCCGCCGCCCTTGGCTATGCGGTCGCTGTCGCCTTGAACCACTTCGATAAGCTCCATCGGGATACCCGATTGATCCGACAGGAAGGTGGCGTAGACGGTTTCGTGCCCTTGGCCGTTGCTTTGGGTGCCGACGTAGATTTTGGCGGTGCCGTCCTCAACGAACTCAACTTTTACCGCCTCCGAAGGGTCGCCAAGGATGCTTTCGATGTAGAAACACAGGCCAAGGCCGCGCAACTTGCCGCTAGCTTCGCTTTTGGCACGGCGATCTGCGAAACCTGCCACGTCACATTCGGATTCAACCCGCGTGAGGACGCGGTCAAAATCGCCAACGTCATAGAGTTCACCCGTGGCGCTCGTGTAGGGGAAGGCGTCTTTGGGGATGAAGTTTTTGCGGCGCAATTCCCATGGATCAACGCCCAATTCGCGGGCGGCTTGGTCCATTGTACGTTCCAGCGCGAAAATGGCTTCGGGGCGGCCTGCGCCGCGATAGGCGTCGGTTTGGGTGGTGTTGGTATAGATGCCCTTCACGGCGTGGAATGTAGTGGTGCAATCGTATGTTCCCATCAAAACCTTGGAAAAAAGCTCGGTTTGAATGGGCTGTCCGAATTGCGAATTATAGGCACCGAGGTTGTTGACCGTGGTGACGCGGTAGGCTTGGATTTTGTGGTTTTCATCGAAGGCCAATTCGCAGGTCGAGATCAAGTCGCGGCCAGCGTTATCCGACAACATGCTTTCGGAACGGTCGCCCATCCAGCGCACGACACGGCCCAAGGATTTGGCGGCGGCGGCAACCAGAAAGTTTTCCGGATAGGCCATGGCTTTCATGCCAAAACCACCGCCGACGTCGGGGTTGGTGATGCGGATATCTTCGGGGTCCATCTTAAAGGCGTGCGCGATTTGATCTTTGTGCTCCCAGACGCCCTGTGCATTGATGGCGACGTGCAAACGGGTGCCGTCCCACTCGGCATAAGCGCCGCGCGGCTCCATTGAATTGACGATAATGCGGTTATCGACGACCTTGGCTGTGATGTGATGCGCGGCGGCGTCAAACGCGGATTGGGTGGCGGCCTCATCGCCCATCGACCAATCAAAGGCAATGTTATCAGGGGCTTCGGGGTGGATGAGCGCGTCACTTGGGATGGGGTCTGCGGAGACGGGAAGATCAGTATAGTCAAATTCGATCAGTTCAGCGGCGTCGCGGGCCAAGGCCAGCGTATCGGCGACGATGAAGGCGATGGCCTCGCCGACAAACCGCACACGACCCAGGGCCAAAATCGGCCGCAGGGGCGCGGCCCCTTTGGAGCCGTCGCGATTTTTCACGGTCGCGCCCTTCATGCCGATATTCATGCCCATTGCATCTAGATCGGCGGCAGTTAAAACCGCGTGAACGCCCTCCGCCTCCAAGGCCTCACTCACATCCAAATTCACGATGTCCGCGTGGGCCACCGACGAGCGGAACACATATCCGTAAAGAGCATTCGCCGGAACGATATCGTCCACATAGCGTCCCTGCCCCGTTAGGAACCGAACATCTTCGGTTCGTAACACAGACTGACTTTTTCCAAACTTTTCCATAGTGCCTCCACGCGTTTTGGGTATCTTTAGCGCCCATGTTCCAAGTGTCCAGAGCGATGGCCTAAATCCATGGATAAAGTGGCACCCTGCGCGGGAAAACGCGGATATTGCACAATAATTGGCGTTCATCCTTGACAGATCATGCGATACATATCGTAACAATCGGTAGAACAAACGACATATAGGACAGGCGCTATGGACCCTCTTGATCGCAACATTTTGGCACAATTATCCAGCGATGCGCGCCTGTCTGTGGCGGTATTGGCACGCAATCTTGGGGTAGCGCGCTCGACCATTCAGGCGCGAATTGCGCGGCTTGAAAAGCAAAACATCATCGCGGGATATACGTTGCGGATTGGGGCCTTAACACAAGAATCGCGGATTCATACAACGGTTTTGTTGACGGTTGAGCCCAATGCGCACTTGATCGTGTTGGCGGGTTTGCGCACCATTCCGGAGGTGGAGCGCGTCTCGACCACAAGCGGGCGGTTCGACCTTTTGCTGCAAGTTGTCTGTTCCACACCGCCCGCCCTCAACGATGTTCTCGACCAAATCGGCGAAATCAGCGGTGTGCAAAGGAGTGAGAGTTTGATCCACTTGGCCACAAAACTTGACCGCACGACATAATTTGTAAAGCGCGCCCTTCCCCTTGGGCTGTGCATTCTATAAGGCATTCGGGACAGATTTTTTGCGCGGACACCGTGGCAAACCAATGGACTTAGCAAGATTGAGGGCCAAAAATGGCGATGGAAAAAACATTCGACGCGCGTGAAGCCGAAGCACGTATTTACGCGAAATGGGAAGACGAAGGCGCGTTCAAAGCGGGGGCAAATGCCAGCCGCGAAGAAACCTTTGCGATCATGATCCCACCACCGAATGTCACGGGCAATTTGCACGTGGGTCACGCCTTTAACAACACGCTTCAGGATATCCTCACGCGGCAAAAACGCATGCAGGGGTATGACACTTTGTGGCAGCCAGGCACCGACCACGCGGGCATTGCGACACAGATGATTGTGGAGCGCAAGCTGGCCGCTGAGAGCCTTCCGACCCGCGCCGAGATGGGGCGCGAAGCCTTTTTGGAGAAGGTTTGGGAGTGGAAAGAGGAGTCCGGTGGCAACATCAAGAACCAGCTTAAGCGCCTTGGATCAACCTGTGATTGGTCGCGTGAAGCCTTTACGATGGACCCAAACTTCCACGATGCCGTGATCAAGACCTTCGTGAAAATGTACAACGATGATCTGATTTATCGTGGCAAGCGCCTTGTGAATTGGGACCCCCATTTTGAGACCGCGATTTCGGATCTTGAGGTGGAGAATATCGAAGTTGACGGCCATATGTGGCACTTCAAATACCCGCTCGCGGGGGGGCAAACATATGAATACGTTGAAAAAGACGAAGACGGCGTTGAGACATTGCGCGAGACCCGCGACTATATCGCGATTGCGACAACCCGCCCTGAAACCATGCTGGGCGATGGTGCGGTTGCAGTGCATCCGGACGACGCGCGCTATGCGCCAATCGTTGGCATGCTCTGTGAAATTCCCGTTGGCCCCAAAGAGAGCCGCCGTTTAATCCCGATCATTACCGATGAATATCCCGAGATGGATTTCGGCTCGGGCGCGGTAAAAATCACCGGAGCCCACGACTTTAACGACTATCAGGTTGCCAAGCGTGGCGGCATTCCGATGTATAACCTGATGGATACAAAGGCCGCCATGCGCGCGGATGGGCGCCCGTATGTTGAGGAAGCCGCCACCGCACAAGCCATTGCAAACGGGGACTTGGAATTCGACGAGGCGATGATCGCCGCGATGAATTTGGTGCCCGAAGCCTATCGCGGATTGGATCGTTTTGAGGCGCGCAAAGCGGTGATTGCAGATATTACGGCCGAGGGTTTGGCTGTGATGACGACCGAGGTGCGCAAGGACGACGAGGGCGAGGAGTTCACGGTTTTCGTGCCCTACGTCGAAAGCAAAAAGATCATGCAGCCGTTTGGGGACCGCTCCAAAGTGGTTATTGAGCCAATGCTGACGGATCAGTGGTTTGTGGATACGGCGAAAATCGTCGGCCCCGCGCTGGAAGCTGTACGCGAAGGTCGTGTGAATATCATGCCCGAGTCTGGCGAGAAAGTATTCTATCACTGGCTGGAAAACATCGAGCCTTGGTGTATTTCACGCCAACTTTGGTGGGGCCATCAGGTGCCTGTTTGGTACGATGAGGACGGTGCATTTTACTGTGCGCCGACCGAAGCCGAGGCCCAAGCACAGGCAGGCGACAAGGTTCTGACCCGTGACCCCGATGTTTTGGACACATGGTTCTCGTCTGGCCTTTGGCCCATGGGGACGCTTGGTTGGCCTGAGCAGACGCCGGAATTGGCGAAATATTACCCGTCGGATGTGTTGATCACGGGGCAGGATATCCTGTTTTTCTGGGTTGCGCGGATGATGATGATGTCGCAAGCCGTTGAAAAAAAGGACCCTTTCCACACGGTTTACCTCCACCAACTCGTGCGTGACGAGAAGGGCGAGAAGATGTCGAAAACCCGCGGCAATGTGATTGACCCGCTGGAAATCGTGGACGTTTACGGCGCGGATGCGCTTCGCTTTACCATGGCGCAAATGGCGGCGATGGGCGGGGTTTTGAAACTGTCTGAGGACCGGATTAAAGGCTATCGCAACTTTGGTACAAAGCTGTGGAATGCGGCGCGCTTTGCCGAGATGAACGAATGCGTTCCCTCGCCAGATTTCGACACAAGCAGCGTTAAGCAGACGGCGAATAAGTGGATCATCGGCGAAGCGGCAAAAGCACGAATTGACGTGGACGCAGCGCTTGAGGCCTATCGTTTCAACGACGCGGCCAACACGCTATATGCGTTTGTCTGGGGCAAGGTTTGCGATTGGTACGTTGAGTTTGCCAAGCCGCTATTCTATTCCGAAGACGATAAAATCATTGCAGAAACACGCGCGACAATGGCGTGGGTAATTGATCAATGCCTCATCCTTTTGCATCCGATCATGCCCTTCATAACTGAAGAACTTTGGTCCTCGATTGCGGCACGTCCCAAGATGTTGATCCACACGGATTGGCCGACGTATGGCGAAGACATCATGGACAAGGACGCGGATGGCGAGATGAATTGGGTCATCGGATTGATCGAAGCGATCCGCTCTATTCGCGCCGAAATGCGAGTGCCTGCGGGGGCGAAATTGCCCATGTTGCAAATGCAACTCGACACAAAACAGCAAGACGCCCTTGCACGCAACGAAGCGATTGTGTGCAAATTGGCCCGTATCGAGAGCATCACGCCGGTTTCCGAACTGCCCAAAGGCTGTGTGACGATCGCCGTGACAGGCGGTACCTTCGCGCTTCCGATCGCCGATATCATTGATTTGGATGCAGAAAAATCGCGTCTTGAGAAAGCGGCAGAGAAGCAGAAGAAGGAATATGGCGGTTTAAAAGGGCGGTTGAGCAACCCGAAATTCGTGGCCTCGGCCCCTGAAGAAGTGGTTGCGGAAAGTCGTGTGCGGATGGCGGAACTTGAGGCAGAAGCCGAAAAACTCGCCGCTGCATTGCAAAGACTTGCCGATCTTGTTTAACTCTGGTTGGGCCGTGTAAATTCGGCCCAACGCTGCATTTTATGGGATTTTCGCCAATGAAAACACCACGACAAACGCGCCTTGCTCAAACGCTTCCGGCCTCGGTGCCCTTCGTTGGGCCTGAAACCCAAGAACGCAAACGCGGCAAGGTTTTTGCAGCGCGGCTTGGCGCGAATGAGAGCGTTTTTGGCCCCTCACCCCGCGCCATTGCGGCGATGCAAAAAGCGGCCAAAGACGTCTGGATGTATGGCGACCCTGAAAGCTATGATTTAACCCACGCGCTGGCGAAAAAGCACGGTGTCGCGCCGGAAAATATTCTTGTCGGCGAAGGTATCGACGGGATTTTGGGCTATACGGTGCGCCTATTTTTGGAGCCGGGTGAAACGGTGGTGACCTCGGCGGGGGCCTATCCGACCCTCAATTATCACGTCGCGGGGTTTGGCGGAAATATCGTCACCGTGCCGTTTACCGGCGACCACGAAGACCCCAAAGCCCTTGTTGCGAAAGCCCATGAAGTGGGGGCGAAAATCGTCTATTTGGCCAATCCTGACAACCCGATGGGAACGTGGCATTACGGCCCGATGATTGACGACATGATCGCCGCCTTGCCCAAGGGCTGCCTGCTGATCTTAGATGAGGCCTATATCGAATTTGCGCCGCAACACACTGCGCCCGACTTGGATGTGACGAACCCGCAAGTCCTCAGAATGCGCACATTTTCAAAAGCTTATGGCATGGCGGGCGCGCGGGTTGGTTATGCGATTGGCCACGCAGAGAACATCCAAGCCTTCAACAAAATCCGCAACCATTTCGGCATGTCGCGCATCTCGCAGGCGGGTGCGCTTGAGGCATTTGCAGACACGACCTACCTTGCGGAGACCTTGGAAAAAGTCGCCCATGCCCGCGAGCACCTCTATCAGATTGCGCAGGAAAATGGCCTAACCGCCCTGCCCTCGGCTACGAATTTCGTCACGATGGATTGCGGGCGAGATGGCGCATTTGCCAAGCGGGTTTTGGCGGAACTTTTGGCGCGCGATATCTTTGTTCGCATGCCGTTTGTTGCCCCACAGGATCGGTGCATTCGCGTTTCAGCCGCCACCGAGACAGACCTCGCGCTGTTTGCGCGGGCCTTGCCCGAAGCGTTGCAAGCGGCCAGCCGTTAAGCCTCTGAGATCACCCGCGTTGCGGCCTCTAAAGCGCCGTTTCCATGGGGGATTTTCAACGCTTTGAGGCCTGCGTCGATGCAAGCGAGCGTGCCCAAAACCATATGCGCATTCACGTGGCCCATGTGTCCGATGCGGAAATACCCGTGCCATTCGGGGGAGCCGCCGGGCGCCATACCGAGGCCAATTCCAAGTGTCACGCCGAGGTTTTTGGTGAGGTAGTCGCGCAAGGCCGTACCGAGGGGGGCGTCTATTTTTACCGAGGTAACCGCATGGCTTCGCAGGGCTGGATCCGTGACATTCATCCGGATAGAGCCCTCCTGCCCCCATGCATCGAGTGCCGCCCAAACCGCGTTGGCGAGGATTTCATGGCGGCGATATGCGGAGTCTAAACCCTCTTCGTGGACCAACATATTGAGGGCTTCGCGCAGGGCAAAAAGATGGTGCGTGGGCGCGGTTCCGCAGAAATATTCATAGAATTCTTGCGGGTTGCCACGCACCGTCCAATCCCAATATTTGGAGATTTGACCTAAGGCTGCACGGGTTTTTTCGGCCTTGTCATTATAAAACACAAAGCCAATTCCGGGGGGAGTCATCAGGCCTTTTTGGCTGGCGGCAATCATGACGTCGACGCCCCATGCGTCCATTTGGAACTCTTCGCAGCCAAGGCTGGCGATGCAATCCACCATCAGGAGTGCCGGGTGACCGACGGCGTCAATTGTCTCGCGTAATGCCTTAATGTCGTTGCGGAAGGATGTGGATGTATCCACATGAACGGTGGTTACCGCTTTGATTTCATGGGCTGTATCCGCCCAAAGAGCGGCTGCAACTTGCGTCAAATCTAATGTGGAATGCAGCCCGAAATCCAGCACTTGGGTTTCAATCCCCATAGCCGTGGCCATTTCGCCCCAGCCAATGCCAAAGCGACCCGTCGCCAACACCAGCGCTTTATCCCCGCGTTTGAGCGTATTGGCGATGGCCGCTTCCCAGATACCGTGGCCGTTCGCGATATAAATCGCGGCGCGGTGACGTGTTCCGGCGATGGCTTTTAGATCGGGGATCAAGGTGGCGACCATCTCGACCAATGCGCCCGTATAGATATTGGGCGCGGGTTGGTGCATGGCTTGCAAAACGCGGTCTGGCATGACCGATGGGCCTGGAATGGCGAGGTAGTGGCGTCCGTTAGCAAGGCTCATTCTGGTCTCCGTCAATTGGCTATGGAACCCGCTTACTCGGGAAATTCCGACCCGTCAATCGCCGCCGCGCCTGTCTTGCGTTGACCACGTATCAGGGTTAAACAATTGTCTAGTCTAGCCGCGATTGAGAGACACTTTTGCCCCATTCTGCTCCTCGGAATCCCCCCCACGCTCCCACGCTTTCGGGCTATACATCGCGCGAATTGTTCCGCCGTTTATGGCATGATTATTTGCGCCGATATTCGGGTCTCATGCTGGTTGCGTTCTTTTTCATGGTTATTGAGGGCGGCTCGCTTGGGGTGTTGTCCTACTTGCTGCAACCAATGTTTGACCAGATTTTCATCGCGGGGGATTCTGCGGCTATTTGGCGGGTTGGGGGGCTTATCGTGGCCCTGTTTTTTGCGCGCGCGATTAGTAATCTTGTGCAAAAAACGCTGCTAACGACGGTTGCGCAGCGCACGTCCACGACCATGCAAAAAGAGCTTGTGGGGCATCTGATGACGCTTGATAGCCAGTTCTTTCAAAAGAACTCTCCCGGGGCGCTGATGGAGCGTGTTCAAGGCGATACGCTGGCGGTTCAAGGCGTTTGGAGCGTGATTATTTCGGGGGTCGGGCGCGATTTCATCTCGTTGCTTGCGCTTATGTATGTGGCGATCCAAGTGGACTTGATTTGGACCCTGATTTCCATTGCAGGCATCCCTCTGCTTCTTCTGCCGATGGTGGTATTGCAGAAATATATTCGTCGCAAAACCAATGCGTTACGGGTTGAGGCCAGTTTGCGCTCGACCCAACTCGACGAGATTTTTCACGGGATCAACCCGATCAAACTCAACGTCATGGAGAGCTATCAACAGAGCCGTTTCAACTATATTATTGGCCGCATTGTGCGGGCCGAAATCAAGACAGCCGCCGGACGGGCGTTTATTCCGTCGATGATTGATATCATGACGGGTTTTGGGTTCCTTGGCGTGTTGGTTTTTGGCGGCCAAGACATTGTGACGGGGGATAAAACCGTCGGCCAGTTCATGAGCTTTTTCTCGGCGATGGGTCTGACGTTTCAACCCATGCGGCGTTTGGGTTCCATCGCGGGCACATGGCAGGTTGCAGCGGCGAGTTTGCAACGTTTGTATACACTATTTGACGAGCGCCCGACCATCTTGTCGCCAGCCGTTTCAAAGGGAACCGAGGCATTTTCGGGTGATGTGACCCTGCGAAATGTTGAGTTTTCCTACGGCGATACGCCCGTTTTACATGATGTGAGTTTTGTGGCGAAAGCGGGCGAAACCACGGCACTTGTGGGGGCGTCGGGGGCGGGGAAAAGTACCGTTTTCAACCTCCTCACGCGCCTGATTGAGCCAACCAGTGGCGCGGTTTTGGTTGGGGGTGTGCCGGTTGCAGATTTTGATCTTTCTATCCTGCGGCATTCGTTTTCGGTGGTGTCACAGGACTCGCTTTTGTTTGACGAAACCTTGCGCGACAATGTTTTGATGGGGCACACGGATATTACAGAGGTAGACCTTGAACGCGCGCTTGAGGCGGCGCATGTGACGGATTTCCTTGGTCAGCTTCCCGATGGGCTGGCGAGCCCAGCTGGCCCCCGTGGTACGAACCTTTCTGGCGGTCAGCGGCAGCGGGTGGCCATTGCACGGGCCCTGTTGCGCCGCTCGCCAATACTGCTGCTGGATGAGGCAACATCCGCGCTGGATGCCAAATCCGAGGTCTTTGTGCAGTCGGCACTGGAGGAGCTTTCAAAGGGGCACACGGCGATTGTGATTGCGCATCGCCTCTCGACGGTACGAAATGCGCATAAAATTGTCGTTATGGATCAGGGGCGCGTGGTTGAAGAAGGCACGCACGATGAACTTTTAGCCCGATCGGGGACCTATGCGGCGCTCTATGCCATGCAATTCAAAACCGAGGAAGACGTTACTTCTTAGCGTAGGACTGCGCTAATTTCTTTGGGTCAGCGCCCAATTTATAGCGCAGAAGTGTCGTTAGATTTCGCAGGGAACGTTTGGCATAGCCTTGTTCGCGGTAACGTGCGGCGCTGGTTTGAGACTGAAAACCGCCGCGTTTGAGCCGCCCTTTGAGGGCTTTGGCGAGGGCGACATCTTCCATGAGCGGAATGTCAGGATAGCCGCCGACCTCGTCGTATAAAGCCCGCGAAATCAGTAGGGTTTGATCGCCATAGGGCAGCCCAAAAAGGCGGGACCGCAAGTTGGCGCCACGGGCCGTCATCCGCGCCATCATGGCGTCATCGCGTAAAACCAGATCGCCGTATCCAGCATCCGTTTCCTGCGCGATAAACCTTGAGACATGCGCGCTCCACCCCTCCGAGAGATGGGAATCGGCATGGAGGAAGAGCAGCCATTCGCCCGAACAGGCCGCCGCCCCAAGGGAGAGTTGCGCCCCCCGCCCCACCGCGCCAGAAACGACCTCGGCCCCCGAAAGTTGTGCGATTTCAACGGTATCATCAGATGAGCTTGCGTCGGAAATCATCAGTTCGCGGATCAAACCTGCATTCAACCCCTCCATCAAACAGGCAAGGGTCGGAGCCAATTCTGAGCCTGCGTTCAATGTCGGGATCACAATGGAGAGAGGGGCGCGCATCTTGGACCTTTTCACTAAATTTGGCGCTGTTCCCTGCGCCCAATCACCTATATTGAATAAGGTCTAGAATGAGGAGCGGAATATGTCGCAAGCTGATCGCAAGATTTTTACAATTTCGGGAGCCGACCGTGTGGAGTTTCTGCAGGGGCTGGTGACCAACGATGTGGCGCGGGGCGGGCTGATTTATACGGCGCTGCTGACGCCACAGGGCAAATACCTCGCGGATTTCTTTTTGATGGTGCGGGTGGATGATATTTTGCTGGACGTAAATGCGCAAATCGCAGATGCGGTGGTGCAACGCTTGAGCATGTATAAATTGCGCGCTGACGTGCAGATTTCACCTAGTGACCTCAAGGTTTCCAACGGGTTTGGCGCGGCACCAGAGGGAGCGGTTGCCGACCCGCGCCATGTGGATCTTGGCTGGCGGTCCTACGGGACGGGGGTGCAGGTTGCGGCGAACCTCACGGCGCAGCGTGTGGCTCATTGCATCCCTGAGACGAGCATTGAGTTGACCCCTGACACGTATATCCTTGAAGCCGGATTCGAACGCTTCAACGGTGTGGATTTCAAAAAGGGCTGTTATGTCGGCCAAGAGGTCACAGCGCGGATGAAGCATAAAACCGAGCTGCGCAAAGGCTTGGCAACGGTTTCGATTGACGGCGCGGCCCCCATTGGCACAGAGATCACCCGCGAGGGCAAGACGGTCGGAACACTGTATTCTCAAGCCGATGGACGCGCCATTGCCTATCTGCGGTTTGATCGGGCGATTGGTGAAATGCAGGCGGGTACGGCGACCCTGACCTATAACGCGACATCATAGGGTAACGCGCCCCCCTCGCAGGGGCGCGATTGGAACAAGCGTTAGGACGCGCGTTCGGAATATTCCATGGCAACGGTGTCGACGACAACGTTTTCGCCCTGTCCCACAAACGGCGGTACCATGATTTTGATACCGTTGTCCAAGATCGCAGGTTTAAAGGAATTCGCGGCGGTCTGGCCTTTGACAACAGGCTCGGTCTCGACGATTTCGCAAATCACTTTTTGCGGCACGCGGGCGTTCAAGGCTTCTTCGTCATAAAATTCGATGACAACCGTCATGCCGTCTTGCAAAAACGGGCGACGCTCGCCGAGAAGATCCGAGGGCAATTCGATTTGATCGAAGGTTTCAACGTCCATGAACACCAACATTCCGTCGTTTTCATAGAGAAACTGCTGATCTTTTTGCTCAAGACGAACACGCTCAACCTTATCGGCGCTGCGGAAACGCTCGTTCAGCTTGGAACCGTTACGCAGGTTCTTGAGTTCCACTTGCGCGAAAGCTCCGCCTTTTCCTGGCTTTACGTGATCTACCTTTACGGCAACCCACAAACCCTCGTTGTGATCAAGCACATTTCCGGGGCGAATTTCGTTTCCGTTTATTTTTGGCATGGTAATTCTCGTCTCGGAGGGTTGATGTAAACAATGGTGTACCTATATATTGGCCAAGGTTGGCTGACAAGGCGACTATATCGATGTTTATTGAAATAAAGCTATGCGTGGAGCGCATATCTGGTATTCCAAATGAGAAATACCGAATCGTCAAAAAACCGTCATATTCGCCGAACGCTCAAAAGTACAAGTGCAATATTTAAAAGGGGATGCCCAAATGGCTGATTTCGTTGATGGCACCGCTTTCAACCACGAACAAGGGAACCGCTCGCGAAAGCTTTTCGCGGCTGTTGTTTTGGCTGCGTTGGATGATGCGATTGCAGACGATAAGAAATACGGGAATGGTCCTGAGCAAATTGCTCGCTGGGCACGTTCACGTGATGGCCGCGAGGTTTTGTCCTGCGCGGGTATCGATCCAAACGAACGCGTTGTCACAGGCTTGATGAGCTTTGTGTCCAATGGTGTTCGGACTTCTGTTGCTCTTTCTCGTGAAGAAAGCGACCGTCGTAATCAACAGGCTGAAGCCGCTTAAGGCTTTGACTACCAGTTTTGCTGAGCGCGCCCTTAAGGGCGCGTTTTGCGTTTTTAGGTTAAAAACGTTGCACATGCTGCCTGATTTGGTGTTTCTAGGACAAAGAATTTTTGGGGACAGATTTGGCCAAAGCGATCATGATTCAAGGGGCTGGCTCTAACGTCGGCAAGTCGATGCTTGTCGCGGGGCTTGCCCGTGCCTTCACGCGACGCGGGTTAATCGTGCGCCCGTTTAAGCCGCAAAACATGTCCAACAATGCAGCCGTAACGCTGGATGGTGGCGAGATTGGTCGCGCCCAAGCGCTTCAGGCTATGGCGTGCCACACGCCCCCCATCATTGATATGAACCCCGTTTTGCTCAAGCCCGAGTCCGATACAGGCGCGCAAGTTGTGGTTCAGGGCAAGAGATTTGCCACTATGAAGGCCCGCGATTATGGGCGCGCCAAGGTACAACTTCTGCCTGCGGTGCTTGAAAGTTTTCATCGCCTTGCCGCCTCCTGTGATTTGGTCCTCATTGAAGGCGCTGGCAGCCCTGCGGAAATCAACCTGCGCGATGGCGACATTGCCAACATGGGATTCGCCGAAGCGGCTTCGGTTCCGGTTATTTTGATCGGCGACATCGACCGCGGTGGGGTTATTGCGCAAATTGTTGGGACAAAGGTTGTTTTATCAACCTCGGATTCGGCGCGGATCAAGGGGTTTGCTGTGAATAAATTTCGCGGGGATCCCAGCTTGTTTGACGCGGGTGTGACGGCGATCGAAAGCCGCACCGGTTGGCCCTCACTGGGGGTTGTGCCGTGGTTTGAGGGCGCGTGGCGTCTGCCCGCCGAGGATGTGATGGATATTGCGACCCGTAAGGGCGGCGCGTTCAAAATCGCCGTGCCGCGCTTATCGCGCATTGCGAATTTCGACGATCTTGATCCTTTGGTTGCGGAACCCTCAGTTACAGTTGAGATAATCGAGGCGGGACGCCCCCTGCCCGCCGATGCTGACCTGATTTTGATACCCGGCACGAAATCCACCATTGCCGATCTCGCGTTCTTTCGAGCCCAAGGATGGGACATTGATTTGGCCGCACATATCCGGCGCTCGGGGGCGGTTCTGGGTATTTGCGGCGGCTATCAAATGTTGGGAAAAGAGATTGTCGACGAGGACGGTATCGAAGGCACGCCCTCCCGCGTCGAAGGCCTCGGCCACCTCGACATCACCACCCATATGAAGCCTGAAAAGCGCGTGGCATTAACCAAAGCGACCCACATCGAAAGCGGCTGCGCGGTTGAGGGGTATGAAATTCATATCGGGGAAACCAACGGGCCAGATTGCGCGTTTGCGTGGCTGGAAATTGACGGACGGGCCGAAGGGGCCGCGCGGGGGCGGGTTCAGGGATGCTATCTGCATGGCATTTTCGCTTCAAACGCGTTTCGAGCGGCCTATTTGAGGCACCTTGGCGCACCAGTTGAGATGCGCGATCACACTGCAGATGTGGAAAAAACGCTCGACGCGCTTGCTGCGCATTTAGAAATGCACATGGATCTGGCGAAAATTCTGGACCTCGCGGACGAGGTTTAGCTCATTCGAACTCTTGGCTTGAGATAATCCGATGAATTTCACGGCGGACCAATTTGCGCACATTGCGGGTAATGCGCTCGCCCAAAGCCCCTTGCAACTCTTGGCGGACAATCTCCGACACCAAATCCCTGAGCGCATCTTCGTCGATAGGCAGATCATTGACCCCGAAATCGCGATCCAACGCTTCTTGGAGATCGTCAGGTTCGGAATGAGCGAAACTTGGTGCAGGATCCTCGTCTTCTTCAAAATCATCTACGCCCACGGGTGCCGCGTGACGCCGCACAAAGTCAGGATCGACCTCTTGTGGCCCCGCATCAAGCTCGATGACTTCAGGCTCGGCAACCAGCGCTTCAAGCTTGGTGCGCCCATCCGCATCTTGCCACTGAAGCGGTTCATTTTCCGGAATAGACCCGACTTCCTCGCTTCCATCAGGCTCAAACACGCTTCCCTGCTTGGAAATTGCGGCCTCTAGCTCAGCGATGGTCGCTTTGAGCGAGGACTGGCGGATCAGGGAAGCTGAAATAGCGTCAGCTTGCGCCGCCATTTCAGATTCAACTTCAACGCGGGTTTTAAGCGACTGCTGAACGAGGCTTTCGACTGCCACGTTTGGCGTATTTTCTTGAGGGGTCTCGTCTAAGGTTTTTTGCCATGCCCCAAGAACCAAAACCTCAAGGTTTTCCTTGGGAGCCTCATCGGGGAGGAGATGCAAACGCGTCACAGAAGCTTTTGGCGGCTTATCCACAGAATCAGCGCCGCTGACAGGCGCGTCAATCAACGATTCGAGTTCAGGATCAAAGGCTTCTGCAGCCCACTTCTCGCGATTTGGATCAACCCGAAAAGCGGGTATCAACACAAGGCGATCATCACTGTCTTCTTGTGGTAGGGCCGTTGAAACGCCTTGTTTCTCGGGGTTTTCCTCGGCAACATTTTCGTGCCGACTGTCCTCTTTGAACAAGCGTCTGATGGACGACAAAACGTCCTCAATTTCAATATTTGCAACTGGGTCGGACATGAATTACCTGCTATCGCCTCATGAATGAGTTTACCCGTTTTCGCAAATTTTCACAACAGATAGCGCCAATTCTACTCTTTTCCCAAGCCTTTGAGGACACGGTCCAGCGCCTTCCCCTGCTTACTATACCCAGAGGGCGCATTTTCGACAGCGTTGTAATAGACCGAAGGGTCATAGATTTGGACCTTAAGCTTCAAGTGCTCGGCGGTTAGCAACCCCATTTGAGCCAGCAAAGCATAGTCGGCAAGATAGCGAATTGTATTCGCCACGATCACATCCGCTTTTGCATCCAAGACTTCTTGCTCGGCGTTCAAAACATCCAATGTGGTGCGCGCGCCCAAGGCGGCCTCTTCGCGTGTGCCATCAAAGGCAGATTGCGCCGCGACGACCTGCGCTTGCCGTGATGACAGACTTGCTTCTGAAACCAACAACCGCGCCCATGCGGTCCCAACGTTTTGTTGCACCGCAAGGCTTACCAAATGAAGTTGGGCACGTTCAGCTTGGACCGCAGCAAGCGCTTGCCGCGCGAGCGAAGGAAGACGGCCACCTTGATAAATCGGGCCCGAAAGTTCGAGGGATACAACAGCACTTGAACTGTCGTATTCATTCCAAACGCCATTCAAACCCGCCCGCGCCGCGCCATTTAACGTCGGGTATTTCAACCGTTCTGCCCGTTCTTCATTCAATTCGGCAACTTTAATTGTTCGCTGAACGGCTTTCAAATCCGGATGATTTCTAAGCGCCACGTCCCGCGCTGCGTCAAGAGAAGTCGCAACTTTGGGGGCACGCGGAGGGCTGGCCAAAGTCGATGGATAGTGGCCAATCGCAGAATTATAAACTTCTCGCGATACGGCAACTTCGCCCTTGGCCTCCGCCAAACCTGCCTGCGCCGCCGCTAAGCGGGCTTCGGCGTTCGAAACATCCGTGCGCGTCACTTCGCCCACTTCAAAGCGATCCTGAGCAGCCTTAAGTTCTTGCCCAATAACCCGAAGGTTATTCTGGCGAAGATCGACAAATTCAAGATCTTCTGAAAGGGACAAAAATGCGTTAATCGCGTTAAAGAGCACTTGTTGCTCGATACCGATCAAGTTTTCGCGCGCCGCGAGCACCGATTCTTTTGAGGCTTTAACAGCTAGTTGATTGCGCCCGAAATCATAGAGGGTCATTTCCGCGACAAGGTTTAGCCCTGTCCCAAGACCATCAGAGTATCCGCCAAGATTTGGGCGCTCGAGGTCAGAGTACGAGTAATCAAGAGACGCAATATAAGACAAGGTCGGACGCAATGCCGCAACCGATTGCGCGACATCCTCATCCGCAGCCCGCAAAAGCGCCCGGTTTTGTTCTAGCAATCCACTATTATTATAGGCGGAAACAAGGGCGTCGGCCAATGTCTCGGCACGACTGGCGATTGTAGAAGACATGAGAATCGCGACCGTGAACCCGATCACCTTTTTCATTTTCTGCCCACTCATACCACGCTCCAAAATTGTGCTGGGCTTGCTGCCCTTTGGTTGTATTTTTCTTGTTAGCCGCCAAAAGGAGCCTACAAAACAAACTCTTGCTTGTGCTGGAAGCCCGCCAAAACCGGAGCGGAAGCATTGAACGCCCGACGCCAGTTGATGTTTGCGCCGTGACGTACGCCGATACGAACCTCGCCCAATGCGCCCTCCATAAAGAGCGCGGCAATACGGCCACCGTCTTTGAGTTGCGCCGTCAAAGCTTCGGGAATAATCTCAACGCCACCTTCGATAACGATCACATCATAAGGACCGTGCTTTGCGTCGCCCAGTTCAAGCGCGCCAGCCACGACAGCCGCGTTATCAACACCGTTTTCCGACAACGCGCGCTGCGCCTCCTCGGCTTGTGTTTCATCGCTTTCAACTGCAACCACGGTATCGCCGAGGCGCGCCAGCAACGCTGCCGAGTATCCAAGGCCACAGCCGATATCGAGAATGAGGTCATCCTTGCGCACATCCAGGGCGTCCAACAATTTCCCCATGGTACGTGGTTCAAACACGACACGTCCCACGCCAAGCGACAGATTTCCGTCCAGATAAGCTGCTTGGCGCAACCCCTCTGGCACGTATTTCTCGCGTTCGACATCCAGCATAGCTGCAATAATTGGGAATTTCGTTACATCAGACGGGCGAACTTGCGTATCAACCATCATTGTGCGGCGGGTCATAAAATTAGTCATGGACTAAACTCGTTCGTCTAGTTTCGTTTAAACAGTCTTGCCACAGATCGCCACGCTGGGCAAGACACCCTCTCCACACAATGATGCGGAATGTCTCTTATTTTCGACAGAGCCGCGTTTCACGGGGCGATATTGCGAAGGGCGCGCAAAAGAGCACTTGATACGCACCACAATCCCCCCTAAATAGCGTCCAAGACCACCACGGCGGCGAGTTGGCGGAGTGGTTACGCAGCGGATTGCAAATCCGTGTACAGGAGTTCGATTCTCCTACTCGCCTCCATTTATTTTCAAACACTTGCGCAATCTCTCCGATTGCGAGGGGTGCGCCGTTTACACCAGCGTTTACAGTTTTGTTCATGATGCACCCCCTTTTGCCACAGCAAGTTTGACCAAAACAGCGTCGGTTTCGTCGGGTGAAACGCGAGCATAGTTTTCAATCACATTTGCAGCGTAGCGAATTGACCAGCCCATATGGTTGGCAATCTGCGCTAGAGAAAGGTCCACGTTAAGTAAAAGCGTTGCGGCAGTCCCGCGCGCGTCATACAGACGCAACTCGTCGGACAGTTGGGCTTTGTCACGCCATTGGCGGACACCCTCAGACGCACGATGTGGCGTCAAAGCATTTCCGTTTGCATTGGCTAGAATCAGCATGCGATCGTGTGGTGTCGCGTCAATAACCTCTGCCATTGCGGGTGTGATCGGAATATGAGCAAGTCGCTTCCGTTTATTAGTTCTTACCCGCAACCGACGTCCTTTTGGAGTATCTTCGACATGAGCTTTGGTCAACTTTATAAGGTCCGCGGGCCGCAAACCCGTTTCGCAAGCCGCGCAGAGTATTCTACGTACCCAATCAGGAGCTAGTGCGTCAAACGCTTCACGATCGGACTGCGTCCAGACAATTTCTGAGCGATCCACTTCATAAATACGACGGAGTTTGTGGCAGTGATGTTCAGTGAGTTTTCCCTCTTCAACCGCCCAATTAAGGATGCGGACGGCATGGGTACCTCCCATGTCGTGCTGCTTCGGGGAATGCTTCCAAAGCGCGCGCCAGTTGTTTAGCTCGCCTCTTGAACCGCGCTCTTCAAAAATGATAGCCGGAGCTGCCTTAAAGTGTTCTGCGAAACGCAGTGCCCACTTACGGATATCTGATTGTGATCGTTCACCTTTAGGCATAGCGGTGCTGGATAGAAATTCATCAACCATCTGGTGGACCATGTAATCTAATGGCTTTGGCTGGGCTGTCGCACTAGCAAGCTCTCGATAGAATTCGGAATCAGTCGGCTTGCGAAGGGAGTCCTGCCAAAATTTAGGTCCTCCGCGCCATGCATAAAAATGAAAGCGGCTCTTACCGTTCGCTAGTTTGCGACGAACACGATGCACACGTTTAGGCAAATCAGGTTGCGGCATATTCTACTTTCCATTTCTCGAGAGGCGTCATGGCCGGCGCGCCGACATTTGCTCCGCAGGCAGCAGTGACAAGGAAACGACGACCGTCAGCAGTTTCTATTTCAACGGAGACCTGATCAAACCCAGACTCTTTTGCAGCCTCGAAGGCTGGCGTAAAATCTGATTTTCGGCATGCTGCGGGGCTCCGTCCCATTATTTAGCCTCATAGTGACTGCTGAAAAGGTCATCGACTTCACGGAGATATTTCCCTACCTCCACCAGGATGATTGCTCCGCCAAATTGAGACAGGAGTGCAGGGATATCTAGATCCTTATATTTGTTGGCTGTGACCATCTGTCCGAAGGAGTATGGAGGAAACGCCATCAATTCAATCGACGGAAGCCCTATGCAATAATCTTCGATCGCCACCTCAGCCCACATTGCGACTTCTGAAGGTTTAACACCGGCTTTGACCAAGGCGCCAACAAGGGCTAATTCCATCACATTCTTGCGAGTAAATTCGCGAGCCCTGCCTTTTGTAGTTGGCGCGTATTTGGTGCGCAGCTGAACACTTGGACGGGCAATCCAGTTTTCAACGTCCGCGCGGCTCAATCCAAATTTTTTAATAAAAGTCTTCATCTGCATTCCACAACCTCCGTCATTAACTGAAGCTTAGCATCAGAGACCGACTCAGTCAATGACTTAGGTTTACTGCGCTCATTTCTAGGCAACTTATTCTACGCCCTGCTTTTGCATGCGCGACACCAGAGCATCACTGATTTCCGCGATGACTACCGGAAAAAGTAAAAGGATGGTTGAAGATGGAGAAGGACTTCACGCCCATGCCTGATGACGGCGGATGGTTCCAAGTGGTTTGGAATCAACAACCTCTATATGGAAGTTTTGAGTTGGGAAAAAGTGAAATGGTCCGGCAAATTCGGACAGCGTGCTAAGATATATCCAACACGAATGAATGGATACGAGAATGACGATGTGACGGAACTTTTCAGACAAGTTTAAGGTTGCTGTGGCGCTTGAGGCGCTGCGTGGCAACAAGACAGTTCAGGAGATCTCGACTATCAATTGCACTTAGCGGACCTGAAGGTGAGGCCGGAATTTACGCAGTCAAGTTAACTGATTAAACTCAACAATATTATGAATTTATCCGGTACTTTGGAGCGAATTTGAACTACCCACACAGAGATTTTCAACCCTGTGAACTTTCGTAATCATCGTGACAAAATTACGTTGTCTGACTAGGCTACGGTATGAGTGATAAAGCTAATCCTTCGATATCAGTTCGAGCTGCTAGAGCTACGGGGCGCTCAGCGCTTTTTTTAACAAAGGTAACCGGAAAGGCAGGATGGGCAGTTGCCAAACCCCTAGGGAGGCAGACCGGTAAACTGGCTGTAAAAGGCGGTCGAGCTGTAAAAGAGAAAGCGAACGTAAAAGTTGCTGAGTACGAACTCAGGCACGCGGACTATACCCGAGAGAATTTTTACGAAAAGAGCGCTGCAACTCTCGAAGACCTTGTCGACGCCTTATTAATTGAGAAAAGCGGGACGTCAGCGAGAGTCGTTAGAGCTCTCTCTGCAAAGCTTGGTGCCGCGGGTGCAACAGTTGGAATATTTTCAATTGCGTCCCTGCTTGGGACAGCGAGTACTGGAACAGCAATATCTTCACTTTCTGGCGCGGCCTTTAATAGCGCTGCGTTGGCTTGGATTGGTGGAAGCGTCGTAACGGGCGGTTGGATTGTTCTGGGTGCCGTCGCAGTAGGTTCAGTTGCGGCTTATTACGGGTCCTTGAAGTTGCTTGGTAAATGGACCGGCAAGAGACGTAAGAAAAAAGCGCTAGATACTCAGGAAAAACACTTTGTCGAAACATGCCTGATGTTGGCTACAGCTTTTCGAGAGCGAGTCGAACAAAAAGCTGCTTTGGATCAAATTACTGCGGAGGCTTTGCACCACAACCTATCGCAAGAACTTATCCAACAGTTGGATGTCTGCATCGCCAAGGTGGCAGAATGGCCAAGTATTCCTCTCAACCGGCTTGAAATTTCCAAAGTAAAACTGGAGAAACTTTTAGAATCTTTGACAGAGGTAAATGATAAGCCATCTGCGGTGCAAAAAGGGTCGATAGCAAGCGGCCCCATTCTGACAGGTGTTGTTTCTGCCACCATTATAAAATTGATGGCATTAAACCCGCCATCTTTTAGCGACGATGAGCAATTGGTTTTGCAAGCCTTACGAAGGTCTAAGAATAGCCTTGCGGATGCTAGTGACTTTGAGCTGTCAAAATACGTTCACTCACTACCAGTCGAGCAAATTGCAGGATTAAAGAACAACGTGAAGGGCATTTATCACGAGCTTGCATTCCAGCGCCATGAGAACCTCGATGGTGACGAATATATCGTAGAGCTGTTTGACGAAACGAACCACGCAGGGGCGGATGTCCGTATCATTAATGTAGAGACAGGAGATGTTTCCGAGGTTCAACTCAAAGCGACAAATTACGCATCGTATGTACGGGAACATAATGAGAAGTACGAAAACATAGATGTCCTTACAACTAGCGAAGTCGCGATGGATTCATCGGAATGGTCTTCGTCGGGGTTCAGCAACGAAGGTTTGACAGCTGATACAACTTCAACTCTAAATTTACTCGATGAGGGTGCCGATGCCGGCATTGCAGAAAGTATGGGGGTCGCCGCGATGGTGACACTTGCTGCCAATGCGAAATCTATGTTGAAAGGAGAAGCTCTTTCGACAGAAGCCAAGCAAAGGATAATTCAAGATGGTGTTGTTGCGGCAAGCGTTGCAGGTCTGGTTCAGCTAATCCTTTAGATGCGCAATGCAATAAAATGACGCGATGCCCATAACTCAGCAATCGTGCATCCCAATAATTGGCACATATATACATTTAGCCATAGGCAGTAGCTTTAGCGCACAACAGAAGCAGCCTAGATGAACGCTGCTCCCTATTACAGACGCTTAGTAGGACTGCGAGTGGGGCTAGCCTCCGCCTTGTTCGAGCAAGTGTTTGAAGTATAGCCATTTTATGAGTTTAAGTGGGGCACCCGAGAGCGAGTAAAACGCGGAGCAATGAGCGACGATTGCAGCGCATGCGAAAACACCTATTCTTGCGAGAAACTCGTTTGTAGCTTCCATAGACAAACTTCATTCCAAGATTGGTCAACTGGTGGTGGAGCGCGATTTTTTGAAACGCGCCTGGGATCGTTGAGCAAGGATCGCAGGCGGATGTGCATTGAGAGAAATCGCCCGAAGATCAGTTTGCGGCGGCAATGCCAGATGTTGTCGCTGTCACGCTCGAGTCTGTATGGTCTTGCCACGGTTTAATTCCGGTCTCTTTCGAGCAATGTTTGGACCTGTCGCGCTTTAGTGCCGCCCCAAGTGCTCGTTTAAGCCACTTTCCGTTCGAAAGCGACGGGACTTTTCCATCCCAGTGCTGAATGGCGCCGTCGCGGATTGTAGAACCGGTAATCCCCCCATTTCTAATGGGGTGCGGCTGTAGAACTTACGCGGCCATTTTCAGTTTCTGGGCGGGGGTCATGCCGCCTATGCCCATATTCGGGCGGTCATTGTTGTAAGTCCATAGC